>JADGNY010000103.1 GCA_017883235.1 Thermoanaerobaculia bacterium
ATCGAAGAGGCGCTCGGGGACGATGCGGACGGCATCCTGCCGCAGGCGATCCGGAGCGCGGAGCTGCGCGTCCGGCTGCCGCGGCATCACATCGACATGCTGGAGTATCGGGCGGACCAGCAGGAGACCACCGTCAGCGGTGTGCTGGCGCGGGAGTTGGACGGCATCGCCAGCGCGCACATCGAGGAGTTGTCGGCGGCGCTTCCGGGGTTCGCCGAGGCGATGGCGTGGCCGGGAATGCTTTGAACCACAGAGGCACAGAGGACACAGAGAAAATCTACGTGGTTCCTCTGTGTCCTCTGTGTCTCTGTGGTTAAAGCACGTAAATCGCAGGTTGGAGTTGCGGTATCTTCCCCACGCAATGCCCCACCGGCGCGTCCAGCTCTCTGCTCCCGATATCACCTCCGAGGAACGGCGTCTCGTCGACGAAGTATTGACCTCGGGGCAGCTTTCGTTCGGGCCGGTGCTGGAGGCGTTTGAGCACGAGTTTGCGGAGCGGTTCGGGGCGCGGCATGCGGTGGCGATGTCGAGCGGGACGGCGGCGTTGCATGTGGCGATGATCGCGGCGGGGGTGAGGGAGGGAGACGTCGTCATCACCACGCCCTTCTCGTTCGTGGCCTCGGCGAATTCGATCCTCTTCGAGCGCGGCGTTCCCCACTTCGTCGATATCGATCCGGAGACGCTCACGATGGATCCGGCGGCGACGGTGCATGCGATCGAGACGCTGGCGCCGCAAGGGCGGCTGCGCGCGGTGTTGCCGGTGCATCTCTTCGGGCGCACGGTGGAGATGGACGCCATCCTCGCCGCCGCGCGCAGGCATGGCGTCGTGGTGATCGAGGATGCCTGCGAGGCCATCGGCGCATCTGCTGATGGAATATTCGCCGGCCGTTGGGGTGAGGTGTCGGCCTTCGGCTTCTATCCGAACAAGCAGATGACGACAGGGGAGGGTGGGGTGCTGCTCACCGACCGGGACGACTGGGCGCGGCTGGCGCGCAGTCTCCGCAATCAGGGGCGCTCCGATTCCGGCACGTGGCTCGAGCATGAGCGGCTCGGCTTCAACTACCGCATGGACACGATCAGCGCGGCCATCGGGCTGGCCCAGATCCGCCGTCTCGGCGAGCTGCTGCACAAGAGGGAGGCGGTGGCGATGCGCTACAACGCGCTGCTGGCCGGCCTCGACGGCGTCACGCCGCTTGCGCCGCCGCGCGCGGGGATGCATCTCAGTTGGTTCGTCTACATCATCCGGCTCGCGGAGGGAATCGATCGCGGCCGGCTGAAGGCGGCACTGGCCGCGCGCGGCATCGACAGCCGCCCCTACTTTCCGCCGATCCATCTGCAGCCGATTTATCGAGAGAAGTTTGGCTTCCGGCCCGGCATGTTTCCGCACACCGAGGCCGCCGGCACGGCGCTGCTGGCGTTGCCGTTCCACGGGAACCTGGCCGCGGAAGACATTGACTATGTCTGCGAAGCCGTTACCGAGGACGTGGGCAGCATGAAGGTGATGGGATGAGACCGCTGGACGAGCTGCTGCCGCGGCGTGCCATCGCGGCCGACGTCGCGGCGATGCGCGCGTTCGTGGAAGGGCGGCGCGTGCTCGTGACCGGCGCGGGGGGCTCGATCGGCTCGGAGCTCTGCCGCCATCTGGTGCGCCTCGGGTGCGAGAGGCTGGTGATGTTCGAGCGCCACGAGAACAGTCTTTACGAGGTGATGCTGACCGTCGACGGCCGGACCGCCGAGCCGTTCCTCGGCGACATCCTCGACGCGCGGCGGCTCGATGAAGCGTTCGCCCGCTTCCGCCCCGAGATCGTCTTTCACGCGGCGGCACACAAACATGTGAACCTCATCGAGAAACATGTCGGCGAGGCGGTGAAGAACAACATCTCCGGTACGCGCTTCGCGGCACAGGCGGCGGAGCGGCACGGCGCCGAGCGCTTTGTGCTGATCTCGACCGACAAGGCGGTGAATCCGTCGAGCGTGATGGGGGCGACCAAGCGTGTGGCGGAACTGCTCATGCGCGATGCGGCGCGGACGTCGCGCACGGAGATGGTCACCGTTCGTTTCGGCAACGTCCTCGGCAGCAGCGGCAGCGTGCTGCCGCGCTTCCAGGAGCAGATCCGCGCCGGCGGACCGGTCACGGTCACGCATCCCGACGTGCGGCGTTTCTTCATCCGCACGCACGAGGCCGTGCAGCTCGTCATCGAAGCGGCGTCCCTCGGGCGCTCCGGCGCGATGTACGTGCTGGACATGGGCGAGCCGATCCGCATCGTCGATCTGGCCCGGCGGGTGATGGAGGCCTGCGGGGCGCCGCCGTCGATGGCGATCGAGTTCATCGGGCTGCGGCCGGGCGAGAAGCTCGATGAGGAACTGGTCGGTGCGAATGAGCGTACCGAGGCGACGGTGATCCCGCATATCGCGGAGATCCGCAGCAGCGAGCCGCTTGCGGCGACGTTCGCGGAAGAGGTGGCGTTGCTGGAGGCGCTTGCGATGACGGCCGGTAACGATGAGCTGATCGAACAGCTCCGCGCGATCGTGCCGGAGTACGAGCCCGCATCGGCAGCCACGACGGCAGCACACGCGTGAAACAGATCGTCATCATCGGCGCCGGCGGGCATGGGGCGATCGTCGCCGACATCCTGCGGGAGCGCGCGGCCGGTTTCGTCGACGAGTCGCCTGCACTTCGCGGTACGACAGTGCTCGGGCTGCGCGTGTTCGCCTCGCTTGCTGAGATCGAGCACGACGGCGTGATCGTGGCGATCGGCGACATCGCCGCGCGGCGCACCGTCACCGAGGGTGTCGTACGCGCCGGTGAGAGGCTGGCGACGGCAATTCATCCCTTCACATCCGTTGCTCCGTCGGCGACGATCGGCGAGGGATCGATGGTCTGCGCCGGCGCGATCGTGCTGCCGCGGGCAACGCTCGGACGGGGCGTGCTGCTGAACACGAAGGCATCGGTCGATCACGACTGTGTCATCGGCGATTTCGTCAATATCGCGCCGGCGGCGACGCTCGGCGGCGACGTGCGGGTGGGGGCGGAGACGTTCGTCGGGCCGGGGGCGACGGTGGCGGCGGGCATCCGCATCGGCGCGCGCGCGGTGATCGGCGCGGGGGCGGTGGTGGTGCGCGATGTTCCTGATGATGTGACCGCGTGGGGTGTTCCCGCCCGCATCACATCCGATCGCCGTTCTGGATCTCCCAGGCGCTGACGTCCGCCGGCAGTTTAGTCCTCTGAATCGCTTGTCGGTCTATCGCATTCGTCGGGTTACTGGAGAGAGAGGAGTACCAGAATCTCGCCGTGGCCGCTGTCGAGCGGTTGCAACGCTTTGCCTATGATCGTTCCCGGGCGGTGCATCTTGATGCCGCCCAGGTCCACTGGTTCGGACCGCATGGCGAACCCCTTTTCGGCGCTCGTCACGAGGAGATCGCCGATCCGGATCGGAGCCTTCGTGGCATCCACGTTTACCAGTACACGGCCGGTCGTGGCCACTTTGACCTTCTTCTCAGCCTCCTCGCCAAGAACCAGGCCGGGGTGATCGGAAACGACGCCGGCGACAGCCGTGGAGTAAGGTTCGGAGGACGCCGTCACCTGATTCTCGGCGGATGGATCGAGCACGACCACCGTACCGGCCGGGATCATTGCTGCGACGGGAACCCACTCAGCCACGTCCTGATACTTCGCGTTGATATTGCCGGTGACGTTGATATCGCCGTTAACGGTCAGTCTGGTACCGGTACTGCCGGCCGGGGCGATCGTCACGAGACCGTTGCTGCCGATGCGCATGTGTTCGCTCGGACTGGCTCCGTTGGCCTGCGTGGCGAAGAGCAGCGCACCGGCGTTGTCGTTGACTGTGGCGTTCTCCTTGATGCCCCAGATGTTCGCGAAGTCGACCGTCGAGCTGGCTGCCGAGTAGTTGCCGCCAAACGAGATTCCACCGCCGACGCCCTGCGCGAAAGCCGTGGAGTCGAAGGCGACGACGTTGCGGCGCGCCGATCCACTGGCCTGAGACGCGCCGTGGACATCGAGAACTGCGGCCGGCGTCGCGGCCGTCCCGATTGCGAGGCTGCCGGAGCTCCAAGCGCGGATCATCGTCGTCGATCCGGTTGAGACCAAAAACGAGCCGGAGCCCGAGTCGAGGAGAGCCACTGTCGGGTTGGGGATCAATGCGCCGTATCCGCCCCACAGCGCCAGCGCGTAGCCGGCATTCGTCGCCTTCATCGAAGGATAACCGGTGATGCTGTAACCGACACCGTTGCCACCCCTCAGTACGATGTCGGGGTAGTTGCTGTTGTCGGCCGTAGATCCGGTGACCTGTAAGTACGTTCCGTTGCCGGCGCCGCCAGTCGGGTTTACGACCTCGAGCTTTGATGCCGTTGTCGTGGTGCCGATGGCCACTTTGCCCTGGAAGGTCTGCAGGTTTGCGTCGCCCGTCCACTGCGCGACGGCGGTGTCGAGTCCGACGGCGAGAAGAGAGAATGCCGCAACGGTGAGGACGCGCGCCGCGCGACCTTGACGAGTAATCCGAGTGTGGGTTGGGATGTTCAGTCTCATGTTCAACTCTCCTTCTCGCGCTTCGGCCGCGAACACACTTCCAATAGTCGGGAACGGGAGACGGCTGAAGAACGGGCATTGCACGTTCTCCGTTGACATTGCCGGACCGGTTCCGGTAGCCAATTATGCGACTTTTTTCCCGAACAGCAAGCAGTTCGATCGGTGCATCAGTCGATCAATGACTCCAGACATACTAGACGAACTGAGGGCAAGACGGCTATAGTGCACGCACTCCGTCCGAGCGTAAAGCCAAATCCGTCCCCGATAACCAGATACAAAGGAGTCAACGGTGAAATCGATGAAAGGCGCTCGAGCCGCTGCCGTCCGGCCAGGGCAAGATCCTCGTCCTGCCGTCGCTGCCGGAGAGGGAGAACCGCTCATGAGACGAATTTCACTAATCGCAGTGGCCATCCTCTTGACTGCCTCGCAACTCTCAGCAGTTCAGCCCAAGCCGGGATTCGTAAAGGTCGAGCTGACCTGGATGCGCGACACCGTCGCGCCGATCCCGGCGGCCGGCTTGATTGCCCGCTTCAGCGGAGATGACGTCGCCGACTACGGCACCTTCCACATCGTCTATGTCCCGAAGGGATTGTTGACGGCATTTGAAAACCGCGCCAACGACGCCGGACTGCGCGTGCGCGTGCGCGATGAGCTCGACCGCATCGACGCTCCGGGCGCATCCGTTGACGCCCGGCAAGGCATCCATGGCGTCGGGGCCAGCGATCTCATTCGAAGCTACCCCGCCACTCAAACAGGTCTGTACCTGCTGCAATTCGCCGGCCCTGTCAAGGCCGAGTGGTCGGCAGCGCTTCACGAACTCGGCTGGACCGTTGCCGGCTATCTTCCGTCCAACGCGTACATCGTGGCCGGACGCCCCGCGCTCGTTGCGGCGACGAACGGTCTGCCCTTCGTCCAGTTCCTCGACTTCTATCATCCGTTCGAGAAGGCGGCCGGCTTCGCGCGCGACGGCAACACACACGACGTCATCGTCGAAGTATCGCCCGTCGAGGGACGGCAGCAGACGATCGACGCCGTCGGGAAGCTCTCGTCCACGGCGACGCGCGTGGAGTCGTATGTGAACGAGGTCTACGTCCACGCCCGGCTCACCGAGCATGACGCGGCGCAATTACTCTCCGATCCGCTGGTGATCGGCATCGGCGCTGAGCCGGTGATACGCATTTCCGACGAGCGCGTGGCGGCGTCGCTGACGACGAACGTCACCTCGACCGGCTCTGCACCAACGACGCCGGGCGGATATACGTCGTGGCTGAACGCACACTGCAGTTTCTGCACGGCGGCGAACATGCCGGCGTCGACCTGGCGCGTCGGCACCGCCGACACCGGCCTCGACGCTGGCAGCACTGGAGCGACGCATCACCCCGACCTCGTCAACAGAGAGTTCTGGGGATCGACGTTCGTGACCCCCAACGACGCGTGCGGAGACTGCGACGTGCTCACGCACGGCACACTGGTGGCGGGAATTATTGCCGGGAACGCCTCGACCGGGTTGACCGACACAGATGGCTACCTCGACGGCCAAGGCATCGCGCCGAGCGTCGGGATCTTCTCGACGAAGATCTTCAGCAACCTCGGCGGGCAGACGTGGATCGGGAACATCTTCAATTGGGCAGCCGACGCGACCTCGAACGGCGTCACCATACAGAACCATTCACACAACGACTACAACACGTTCCCTTCGACCGCCGGCCTGTACACCCTGGAATCGCAACAATACGATCTGGCCACACGCGACTCCGACAACAACCCCGCCAACGGCCTGAGTCAGATCCTCTTCACGATTTCGGCCGGCAATATCGATCAGCAGCCTGCGACGAATCAGGTGCTGCCGCCGGCCACGGCGAAGAACGTCATCGCCATGGGCGGCGCGGAGAATTATCGGCCGTCCTATGCCGGCATTCATCCATGCCATGGAGCGTTGGCGGACGACTTCCGGAACATCTTCAGCAATTCGCGCCGCGGCACGGCGGCGAGCGGCTACATCAAGCCCGACCTCGTGGCGCCGGCCACGATCGACGTGACGACGCGCACGACCTTCCAGCCGACGAACCCCCGCTACACCGACTGCTACGACAACTTCGACGGCAACTGGAACTATACGGCCGAGAGCGGAACGAGCTTTGCCGCCCCGGTTGCCGCCGCCGCGGCGATTTTGGTGAAGCGTTATTACGGCACCAGTCCGTCGGCAACGACGCCGGCCTTCGCGAAAGCGGTTCTCATCGCCAGCAGCCGAAGCATCCGCGGCGGCGTCGATCACCTGACCAACAACACCATCGGCGCGCTGCCGAACGTGCTGCAGGGCTTCGGCCGGCTCACGCTGGAGGGACTCTTCTCGCAGCAGAGCGTCGGGTACGAGCAGTCCGTCAACCGCCACTTCACGACGACGGGGCAGACCTGGCGCACGCGCCTGACGATCAACAACACTTTGAAGCCGGTGACGGTGGCGCTGGTCTGGACCGATGCCGCCGGCATGGCGCTGACGTCGAACCCGCTGGTCAACGATCTCGACCTCTCCATCATCCCGAGCACCACCAATTGCTCCTACATGCAGGGGAACAGCCTCACGGTGAACGACACGAACAAAGGGGAGGAGTCGATCTCTTATCCCTGCACGCAGAACGCACCGCTCGACAGCGTGAACAATGTCGAGTACGCGCGCTTCTTCCCAAGCGGCTACACGCAGTTCGACATCGTGGTGACGGCGCATACCATCGCCTCGCCGGCCGATCCGAGTTTCCCTTCGACCAACAATCAGGACTTCGCGCTCGCGGTCATGAATGCGAACGTGGTGAACAACGGCGATCCGGTCGCCCCCCAACTGACGGCGCACCGCGATGCCACGAATCCGTTTGCCATCGATCTGAGCTGGACGCCGGCGGTGAACCTTCTCGTCGACCACTACACCATCAACCGCGGCTCCACGTTGTCGAACGTGACGGCGACGGCAAATACCACCACCAGCACGACCTTCACCGACAGCAGCCTGCCGTCGGCGATCAACACCTGGGTGTACAGCGTGACGGCATCGTCCACCTCGTCGCCACCGCTGACCGCGACCAGCAACCTCGACTACGCCACGACCGTGCAGTTCCACAACGTGCCAGTGACCACGTCGACCGCGATCCAGGCCCAGCACGTCACCGAGTTGCGCCAGGCGATCGACTCGATTCTCGTCGCCGGCGGTCACAGCGCCGCCACGTGGACCGACTCGTCATTGAGCGGAGTGCGGGTCAAAGCCCAGCACATTTCCGAGATGCGCTCGAACCTCGTCACGGCCGTAGGGCCGTTTTCGTTCACACTGGCCCCGTACACGTATTCGATATTCTCCGGCCAGACGATCCACGCCGCGGACATCAACGAGCTCAGAAACAACGTCAAATAGCTCTACGGCGACGGATCGAGCGTTCGAGTTCATGCGGGATGTTGCGCTATTGCGTATTGGGCGACGACGTCGCGCGGGTCGCCGAGCGCGCGGATGCGCCCCTGATCGAGCCAGACGATGCGGTCGCAGCTCGCCTGCAGTCGGGCCACGTCGTGGGAGACGACCACGAAGGTCACGCCGCGTGTGCGATGCTCGGCCATCCGCGCTGCGCATTTGGCCTGGAACTCGGCATCGCCGACGCCGAGCGCTTCGTCGATGAGGAGAATGTCCGCGTCGACGCTGGCGGTGACGGCAAAGGCAAGGCGCACGATCATGCCCGCGGAGTACGTGCGCAACGGCGCGTCGAAGAAGCGGCCGATGTCCGCGAACGCGGCGATGGCGTCGATGCGCTCGTGCATGCGCGCCCGGCTCACGCCGAGGAACGCGCCGCGGAGATAGGCGTTCTCGCGGCCGGTCAGCTCCGGATGAAAGCCGCTGAGAAGGTCGATGATCGAGGAGACGCTGCCGCGCAGGCGCAGCCGGCCGGCCGTGGGCTGAAGCACGCGCGCCATGACGTTCAGCAGGGTGGTCTTGCCGGCGCCGTTCCGGCCGATGACGCCGAGCATCTCGCCGCGCGCCACGGCGAGCGTGACGTCATCGAGCGCTGTGTGCTCGACGAAGCGGCGCAGCCGGCCGCGGACGATCGATTCCTTCAGCGTGATCTGTGCATCGAGCGCGACCTTGTAGCGCACGGTGACACTGTCCAGCCGCACGGCGTCGTCATCAGACACGATAGGCGATGTCATCGGCGGAACGGGTGAAGAGCAGCCACCCGAGAGCGAGCGTGGCCACCGCGATGGCCAGCATCTGCGCGAAGGAGGAAGCATCGGGCATGGAGTTCGAGTAGAGCGGTGCGCGGAATGCTTCGAGGTACAACGTCATCGGGTTGAGTTGCAGCCACGGCCTCAGCGACGGGGGCACGATCGCCGCAGGATAGACGACGGGCGCGGTGAACATGAGCGCCGGCAGGAGCATGCCCCACGCCGGCATGACGTCGGCGAAGTGCAGCGCACCGCTGGCAAGGATGAGCGATGCGCCGAGGACGAACATGGCCGTGAGGACGATTGTCAGCGGCAGCGTCATCAGCGCCAAGCCGAGCGGGCGGTGCGCGACGGCCAGGATGACCAGGAGCGACATGAGTGCCAGTGTCAGGTTGATGATCCCGGTCAGCAATGTAGAGATGGCCAGGGCGGTCTTCGGGAAGCGCATGCGCTTCCAGATATCGCTGCCGGTCATCTCCTCGCCGGACATGGTCGTGGTCTGCGCGAAGAAGTTCCATAGAAGCAGGCCGGGAAAGACGTATGCCGGATACGCCGGCGCGCTCGCGGCGAAGAGGTGCGTGAAGGCGAGCGACAGCACGATGAGCATGAGCGCCGGGCTGGCCATCGTCCAGAGGAAGCCGAACGCCGAGCGCTTGTAGCGCACTTTGAGGTTCCGCGCGACCAGTGCGCGCAAAAGCGAGGCGTGCGCGCGGAGCTCGTGCAGCTCTTCGAGCGCGCGCGGCGGACGGGCGGCGGAGTCGTACTCGATCACGCCCCCGCTCCTTCGCCCACCAATCGCCGGTACACCCCGGCTACGTCATCCGCGGTCCTCGCCGCGGTGAAGCGTTCGAGCATCAGCTTGCGGCCGGCGCGCCCGAGCGCGGCCGCTTCGTCGCCATGTTCCAGCAGCCGAACGATGGCCGCGGCCAGAGCCGGGGGATCGGATGCCGGGGCGAGCAGGCCGGTCTGGCCGTCGCGCACCGACTCCGGCATGCCGCCTACGCGCGTGGCTACGACCGGCCGCTCCATCAGCAGCGCCTCGATCGTTCCGCCGAGGTTTTCGGTGAGCGAACATTGCACGGCCACGTCCGCCGCGGCGAGTAGCGAGACGACGTCGTCGACATGGCCCGCGAAGAGTACGCGATCGTTCGTGCATCCTTCCATCAACTGCCGCCTGTACGCTTCGCCCGCTTCGACGACGCCGTTCCCGGCGATCACGAATCGCGCCTCGGGGAAACGCTCGGCCACGATGCGCGCGGCGGCCAGGAAGTCTTCATGTCCCTTCGGCCCGCGCCCCATCGTATGCGGCGGCGTCTGCGCGCCGCGCATCGGGGGATAGAAGTGCGCCACGAGCGCGACGAGCGGCACGCCGTCGGCGATGCCGAGCGCGCGGCGTGCCGCGGCGGGATCGGCGCGGGCCGGGTCGAAGCGCGCCGCGTCGGCACCGTAGTAGATGCACTCCAGGCGGTCATCGCTCGCGCCGAGGGCGGTGTAGAGGTCGCGCGTGTAACGGCAGCCGGCGATGGTGACGTCATCCATCCACCACGTACGGCGATCGACGATCCGCGTGAGTCGTGCCTCGAGGTGGCGGGGTCCGGGGATGCCGGCCACGTGGCGCACGCGCGCGAGCATGGCGGCGAGACGCGCCACGACCACCGAGGCGAAGACGTGCGAGTGGACGATGTCGATCTTCTCGCGTCGGAGGATGCGCGCCAGGCGGATGGCCGCCAGCGGGATCCTCACCGCATAGACGGGGAGGCGCGCGCGGTCGAAGTCCGTGGCGAAGCTCATGGCCAGACGATGGAAGCGAATGCCGGCGGCGTCGAGCCGCGCCCCGAGATCGCCGGGCCGTTCGTCGATGACCGCGACGACGTCGTAGCCGCGTGCCGTCAGATCGCGGCAGAGTCCGACGAACCAGTCGCTGCTGTTCCAGACGCCGGCAACCTGCGCGATGCGAATCCGTCCGACCGCCTTCGGCGCCGGTTTGAGCAACCGGCGCAGGCGGCGCTTGATTCGTGCGGCCAGCCGCGGCGGCGGGTGGTAGCGCCGCTGCACCCGGCGGACGTCGCGCAGGATCGGCAATACCTTGAACGGTATCGCCAGGGCTCGTCGGATGGTCGTTGCTAGCCGATAGTGCCCCTCGGCGCGCGCACGCTCGCGCGCGAAAATGGTCTCCAGCTTCGCGACGGATCGTTGCAACGTGAATCTCTCCAGCATCCGCGCGCGGCCGTTCTCGCCGAGACGGCGGGCCAGCGCGCGGTCGCGGAGCAGACGCACGACGGCATCCGCGAGTGCGGCGGAATCGCCGACGGGTACCACGAGGCCGGTCTCTTCGTGCAGAATGCTGTCGGCGTAGCCGCGGATGTCGGAGACCACCATCGGCCGCGCCATCAGCAGCGATTCGATCGTCCCGCCGAGGTTGTCATTGAGCGACGGATGGACGGAGACGTCGAATGCCGCGAGCGTGTCGGGCACGTCGCTTCGCTCGCCGGGAAAGAGCACGGCATCGCCGAGGTGCCGCGCACGCTCTTTCAGTGATTGCAGATACGCCGTCCCTTCAGCCCCCCAGCCGCGTCCGACGAGCACGAACTTCGCGTTCGGCACCTGCGCGAGGATGCGCGGCACGGCATCGAGCAGGATCTCGTGCCCTTTCAAGCCGCGTCCGACGAGATCCGGTCCGAACACGGCGAGCGACTGCGACGGTGCGTAGAAGTACGCGACGATGCCGACCAGCGGCGTGTCGTCATCGATGCCGAGCTCGCGCCGCACCCGCCCGCCATCCGCGTTGGCCGGATCGAAGCGTGTCTCGTCCGGCCCGTAGTAGACGAGGTCGCATTGCGCGCGGGGGATGCCGTACCGCTCGAAAAGCTCGAGCGTGTAGGAGCACGACGCGATCGTGCGCGTGTCGAACGCGGCCGTCCCCACTTCCGCCAGCCGCAGCAACTCCGACTCGAGCGTGAGCGGCCCCGCATTCGCCCCCAGCCGGATCGGCACGTCCGCAATCCACGCCGCAATCCGCGCCGTGACGACGGAGTTGATGATGTGACTGTGTACGACGTCCGGTTTTAGCCGCCGCAGTAGCCGAACGAGCGTGAGGATTACCCGCGCTCGGCCGAAATGGCCCCGCGCTCCCAACACGTCACACGGCGCCAGATGATACGGAATCCCTTCGGCCGTCAGCGCCGGCCCTATGCTGCCTTTGTCCGAGGGGATCACGACCGCGACGTCATGCCCCCTCCGCCGCTGCTCCCGCGCCATCCCGATCATCCACGGGGCGCCGTCGACGGCGGCCGTGAGGTGGAGGATACGGAGGGGGCGGGGCATGGGAGGGGAAGCTTACCCGAGGTGGGAGGGGGGATTTGTCGTATGGATCCAGAGCCACAGCGCGGCGTAGCCGCAACCCAACGTGGATGCCGGCGAGGGCGCGGCAAGCACGCCCCCCTCATCCGCCTTCGGCACCTCGATGTTAAGGAAGCGCAAGCTCTTGTTCTTTCCGCGCGCCTGTTGGCGTTGGTCTCCTGATCACCGTAGACTGGCCGCGGATCTTGTGACCCTCGAGACCACTTCTCGCTTACTTATCGACACGATCGCGGACGAGCGGGGGTTGATACTCGTGCTGACTGGCGCTGGTATCAGTCTCGCCAGTGGGATACCGACATTCCGCGGTAGCGATGAAGGTGCCGTCTGGACACGCGATGTTACCGAGTTAGGCACGTATCGTTACTTCCAACACGACCCTGCCGGCTCGTGGCAGTGGTACCGCCAGCGCTTTCTCACGGCACTGCGGGCGAAGCCAAACGCTGCTCACTTCGCG
The DNA here is from genome assembly GCA_017883235.1 of Thermoanaerobaculia bacterium. Taxonomy (GTDB): domain Bacteria; phylum Acidobacteriota; class Thermoanaerobaculia; order Gp7-AA8; family Gp7-AA8; genus JADGNZ01. The sequence continues at coordinate 12,561 of JADGNY010000103.1, forward strand.
CTCGCGGCACTTGAACAATGGCACGTAGATCGTGGTGGCGAGTTTCTCCTGGTGACACAGAACATCGACACGTTGCACGAACAGGCAGGGTCTGTCGAGCTCGCAAAGGTGCACGGGTCGGCTGATCGAGCGCGCTGCTCAAAGGCGCGATGCCCACTGGGCTCGATCAGTACGCTCGCGGTTGCTGACCTCGACTTCGCGGCGTTCGAGCGTGAGCCACGATCGGAGACCATTCCTCGCTGTCCTGAATGCCACAGCCTGATGCGGCCCCACGTCCTATGGTTCGATGAGCTCTACACGAGTCACTTGGACTACCGTTGGTCGAGGGTCCTGGAGGCGTGCGAAGGCATGCGCCTCGTCCTCGCGGTTGGTACCTCCTTTTCCGTCGGAGTGACTGACCTGGTACGGAGAGAAGCGAACCGGCGGGGAGCTCAGCTATTCATCATTGACCCGAGCGCGCCTTCCGACCTGGCCGTTCCGGAAGCAGTGCACGTGCGAGAAAAGGCTGAAGAGCTGCTTCCGATGGCCGTCGAGACGCTTAGGAGCACCGGTCGTTCCCAAGGAAAAACGCGTTGAAGGCAGCGTGCAGCCCACGGCGTGTCCAGAGGGCGCTCTTCCCACGGACGTCGTTGCGCAAGCAAACGTAGGTCGGACTCTCTTGTCCGACCGGTGCTTGCGCGTTGGTAAATCGGAGCCTTGTCCCTCTGCGCAGGATACGGCGGTTGCATCGGGAGTTATGCGAGAACCGGTCGGACTGGAGAGTCCGACCTACGTTCTACCCTGACTCGGCCGCAAGCACCGGTGCTAAGGCAGCCGCGCCGGCGGCAGTGGCGGAGAGCTTCAAGAACGTTCGTCGCCTCATCCCGGATAGTACGAAGGAGCTTGCGGCGAGTTATTAATGATCACGCCCGTTCCGCCACGCTGGCGGTCTCGCGGCGGCCGATGATCCAGAGCGAGATCGCCAGCGCTACGATCAGCACGGTCAGGACGCCCAGCTCGATGACGAAGTGCTGGAACATCGCATCGGACTTTTCCGGGCTCTGGCCGAACTCCACGGTCAGAACGAGCACGCGGCGGATTCCGGCGATGAGGCCGACCAGAAGGAATGGTTCGGGCATCACCGCATGCTCACGGAATGAGACCTGCACGGTGTAGAGGAGCTCCACGACGAGAAGGATGAGGAGAATGCGGTCGAGGAGGCTGATGACGTTCGCGGCCAGGGTGCCGGCCATCAGCGCTTGCACGAAGGTGATCAATCCTCCGATGAGAAGGGCCAGCGCGCTGCCGGCCAGAATCAATCCCAATCCGATATAGACGATGTCTTCGACGAGGGAAAATCCACGTGCGATCCATGTACGGGTAGGCTGGGATTCCGGCATGTTTGGGCGATCCTGACGTTGCGCGAGTGGAATGCCGATTCGCAAAGCAAGAAAGACGCCGAAGGGCCGACGGACGTCATTAGTAGCCATCGGCATGAATACGTCGATCAAAGCCTTCGATCACGCCGGCACGAGCATCTGGTCCGACGAGAATCCAGAGGAAGCCGGAGCGCTGGCGTCTCGCCGGCTGGCCCGGGGGCGTCTCGCCCCCCGACCCGGCAAGACTCCCAACGTTCGCCTGCTAACCCTCAGCGGCGTCTCGCCGCTGACGTAGCAAAACTCCAACATTTGGGGTGAGACGCCCCCCCGGCCAGCCGGCGAGACGCCAGCGCTTCGATGCCGACCGCTCGAATTTGGAAGTTTGCGTCTTCAACTTGAAACTTTTCTGCCTTGGTGTTGTACTTAACTACAACACCAAGGATGTCTTCAGGAGGACATATGGAAGCTGCCGTTGATTTTGCCCAGTCACCGACCGAATGCACAACGATCTCACTCAGCGCTCCAATCTGGCAGGACGTTCTGGCCCAGGCGATGACAGGGGAACTGCTTGCCGCGATGAACTACACCTCGTTGTCGGAGGTCTGCGACGATCCGGCGGAAGTCGCCGAGGCGTTAGAGCATGCGCAGAACGAACGGGGACATGCCGCCGCGTTTGCCGCCGAGGGGCGCAGGATTGGCGTGAACGTCGCCAGCAACGTCGACGCGAAACACTGGAAGCGGCTCCGCGGCGCATTCCTGGGCTGTATCGCGGAGCGCGATTTCATCGGCTGCCTGATCGTCCAGGAGATCATGCTCGAGTCGTTCGCCGTCGCCAGTTACTCCCGCGTCGGGAAGGTGGCGCCGGGGAGTCTGGGCGAAACCTTTGCCCGCATCGCGGCGGAGGAAGAAGAGCACATCGAACACGCCCTGGCCTTTCTCAGAACCGAGCGGGCCCGGGACGCGCAGCGCTTCGACGACAAGCTGCACCGGCTGCATCTGGAGGTGATGACCATCCTCGCGCAGATGCTGGCGAAGGAGTGCAAGGATGGACATTGCGAAGTGTGCCAGACCTCCTGCGTGAAGCCATCGCTGTTCGAGGTCCGGTTGTCCGCGGCCGAGCTTCGCGGAGCATCGCTGCAGCAGTATCTGAAGACGCTGGACATGCTGGGGATCCCCGGCGAGGTAAGCCTTTCCTGGGTGGCGCAGTTGCCTGTTTAGGGGGGCCGGAGCATGACCAGCCTTGATTTCGCACTGATCGGGCACCCGGAGAGTTGGCGCGCGGCCGCGGACGTACTCGCGTTTCTGCGCGGACCGGAGCTCACGCCTCTGCCGGACGACGAGGTGAGGGACATCCTCCCCTGGATTCCGCCGAGAACGGTCTGCCATGTCGACGCCGGCTCCCCGATTGCCGGCGCGACGGCGCGCGGTCTCTACATCGACTCGTTCATCCCTCCCGACCGTCTGGAAGCGGCCAACCTGCGCGAGAACATCGCCCGCGTTCGCGCGGCGGCCGCCAGCGCCATTCATTCAGGAGCGAAGATCGTCAGCCTCGGCGGATTCAGCTCCATTCTGATCGAGGGCAACTTCGATCAGCTTCCGGAGAGACGCGATACGGTCTTCACGACCGGCAATACGCTGACCGTTGCCTTCATCGTTCAGGGCATCAGGAAGATGTGCGCGCTGGAGGGGCGGAACCTCCGAAACGAAACGCTGCTCATCGTAGGCGCGACAGGAGATGTCGGTTCGGGCTGTGCCCGTTGTCTCGCACCGCTCGTGAAGCGCGTGCTGATTTGTGCACGCAACGTGGAGCGGCTGCGAAGGCTCGCGGCGGAGTTGCAAGCCGATGGCGTGCAGGTGGAGGTCGCCACGGATGTCGAGCAATTCTCCGCCGAAGCCGGCATCGTGATCTGCGCCGCGAGCATGGCCTCTCCGGCGCTTCTGCTGGGCGGGCTCGCGCCACACGCGATCGTCTGCGATGCCGGCTACCCGAAGAACCTCTCTCCAGGGGCCGACATGCCTGGCGCCAGAGTCTTCTTCGGAGGTCTGGGACAGATTACCGGCGGTTTGCGGTTCGCTCCGGATCTCCGGGGAATTCTCAATCGGCATCCGTTCCCCAATGTGGTCCACGGATGTCTCCTCGAAGGGATCGCCCTCGCTCTGGAAGGCCGGTTCGAACCCTTCTCGCAGGGAAGAGGTTCCATCACTCCGGAGCGGGTCGCGGAGATCGAGTCCATTGCCGCACGGCACGGAATCTATCTCGCACCGCTCTACAACGCCCAGGGGCCGGTGGAGGCCGGGAGGGAGAGCGGGCGTCTCGCCTGCTCCCGCCGCGGCGTCTCGCCCGGCGGTGGATCCTGCCAACAGCAGGGTTGAACCTGAAAACGCGAATGGGGACGCCCGCCGTTTCTACCAAACATTTACGTTCACCTTCGTCCCCACCGTCGGGCGAGACGCCCGCCGGGAGCAGGCGCGGACGCCCGCTCTCCTTATGGGGACGTGCGTCCCGTCAACAGCAGGGTTCCGACCTACGTTCTGGTCCTCTTTCGAGAGAGTGCCTCGTGAGAAGTTCTAGCCGCCATCCCCGTAAGGATTCCGCACCACGTCCTCCATGTGCTTCTCCGGGCTGGCCAGCTCACGGAATCCGAACTGGTGGTAGAGAGCGTGGGCATCGCTGGTTACCAGCGACCAGCGGCGCAGTCCCTGCAGTTGCGGATGGCCGTTCAACATAGAATCGAGCGATGCGAGTGAGCACGCCTGAGGCGCCGGCAATCTCCGTCCGTTACGCGCTCGCGCTGATCGTTCTGGCGGCCACTCTCTCTCTCGCTCTCTACTTTCCCACGTTCCGCAACTCGTGGGCTTTCGACGACATCAGCTACATCAACACCTCCGCCAATGTCCTGGCAGGCAGACTTTCTCTCACGTCGGCGCTCTTGCTCCCTCACAATGAGCATGTCGTTCCCGCGTTCCGCCTGCTCTTCCTCGTGTATCTGAAGCTCTTCGGTCTCAACGTCGTTGTCTGGCGGGTGATGACCGCGCTGGTGCATGCCGCGTCGGCAGTCTTCGTCGCTCTGCTCGCCTGGCGCTATAGCGGTAAGGCGCGGGCGGGCGCCGCGGCAGCAATTACCTACGTCGCCCCTTGCGGTTTTTCGTCGATGTTCATCTGGTTCCCCTCGGGAGCGGCGGTGCCGCTGGCATTCGCTGCGCTCACCGGCGCCTCCGCGCTCCTGGCTTGGCGCAATCATTTGCGGGCAAGGCGGATCATCGCCGGGATTGCCGTCGTTGGTGCGCTGCTGACCTGGAGATCGTTCGCGCCAATGGCGTTTCTGCCGGCGATCATCGACGAAATCGAGCGTCGGCGAGAAGGAGCCCGCGGCCCCATTGGCGCGTTCTCCTTCTTCTGCCTCGGGGCGGTCGTTTCCGTCGTGCTCGCCGGCAGGGGCCTCATTACGGAGCACGTCGAAAGCAGCGTGCGTCACGGACTGCCCCACGCGATTTTTCTCGTTCTCGTCGCGCCCTTCCGCTTCTTCTTCCCCGGCCTCTCGATCGCCGGCGACGATTCAGGAAGATCGACAGCCATTCTCGGCATCACGCTCGGAATCGCCGTCGGTGCGGTCGTCATCGCGCTGCTCGCCGCGCTTTGGCGGCGCGGTGTGCCGCCGCTTGCACGCATGGCCGCCCTTGCCGCGATCCCGCCGATCGGTGTTTTCTTCCTGATCGGCCTTTATCGCTTTCGATTGACGTTTCTGGATCTCTACGAATCGGACCGGTATTTCTACCTGCTGCTCATCCCGATTGCGCTCCTCTCCGGCGCCATAGCCGCGTCGATCTCGTTGGCCGCCTGGCCGCGGCTGGCGCGTGTCACATTCGCTCTCGCGCTCAGCGCCGGTGTTGCCGGCGAAATCGGACTCCACCGGCGGGCCATGCTGCGGCTTGTCCCTTTTGAGGTTTACGCCGCTCACGGCCGTAGCTTCGCGGCGCTGGAGCGGCTTGTACACCACCTGGAGAGCGCGGGGCCGATCGAGATCCCTCACGACCGGCTCTGGTACGCCGGAATGTGCGATCGGGTCGATTCCGCCGTGCTGACGCATGTCCTCTCCGACGGCAAACGGCTACGGCTCGGCCGCGCGCACGTCGATGATCAGCGACTCAATCCTCTGTTCGATGACTGGGCTCGCGAGATCGGGGAGACCGTTCCGTTCGTGCGCGTCATCGACGGCCACCTGATCAACACGCACCTCCCGACCACCATCGACTTCAGCAAGGAATCGTTCGATACTTCGATCCTCGGATTTCGTGGCTGGGAAAACCCCTTTCGATGGATGGGCAGACGGGGTGAGCTGTTCGTGATGCTCGGTTCATCGGACCTGCAGCTTTCCCTGGCGGCACCGGTATCGGATCTGCGGCGGACGCATCCGGCCTGGACCTCGATTCCGGTCCATGTCTCGCTCGTCGACACAGAGACCGGCTTTGCCGCGCCCCTCGGCGTCATCGAGATCACAGAGGATGGCGTCCACGACTACCGGCTGCCTACGTCTCCGATGACCTCGCACGGCGGTATCGGGCTGATCGTGCAGATCACTCTCGACTGCGATCGCGTCTGGAAGCCGTCTGAGATCTATGGCACCGCCGACAGGAACGATCGCACCATTCAGGTCTTTTCGGCCGGAACCAGGTTCTCGCCGTGACTATGATCTCAGTCATTCTTCTCGCTCACAACGAAGCCGGCTCGATTCAGCAGGAGATCGCCGCGTTCAACGACGTGGTCATCCGGCATCTGCCACGGCATGAGCTCATCATCGCCGAGGACGGGAGCTCTGATGGCACAAGGGCTCGGATTGAAGGTGTCCGGGAGAGATATGGGCTGACAATCGTCGGTGCCGTCGAGCGTCTCGGATATGCCAGGGCGGTTCGAAATGCGGTCGCGCAGGCCAGCGGCGATTTCATTTTCATCTGCGACGGTGGCGAGAAGCACGACCCGGCGGACTTCTGGAAGCTGTACGACCGCCGGCACGACGCCGATCTGATCGCCGGCCGAAGAACAGAGCGCAGCGATCAGCGGTCCCGCATCTACCTGACGTCTGCGCTCAATCTCTTTGTACGTCTCTTTTTCGGCGTCGATATGCGGGACGCCGACAGCGGCATTCGTCTCTACAACCGCCGCGTCGTCGATCAGGTCTTCGCGTCGTCCTTGCTCTTCCGCGGATTCATCTCCACCGAGATCGCGGTACGAGCCTCCAAATGCGGCCTTCGCTGCCTCGAGGTACCTGTGTCCTACCGCCGAGGCCGCACCTCACGCGGACTTCCTCTACGAAACATGCCACGCGCGGTCATGCGCCTTCTCGCCGATTCGTGGACGCTGAAACGAGAGCTGCGGACCTGACCGTTCGGTTGACAGGAACCTTATCCGCAGAGGACGCAGATAGACACAGATGGAAGACGGTTTTTATCTGCGTCCCATCTGCGTCATCTCCGCAATCCCTACTTCTTGTATGTGACGTTCACCCCGAGGTCGTCGAGAGCTTTCGGGGAGGCGGCGAGCTTCTGGAGCTTCTGGAAGTCGTACTCCCAGATCAGCGTGTTCCCTTCCTTGCGTGTGGCATTGCTGGAGACCACCTCGAACGGGGCGGTGATCTTCCACGCCACCCGCAGGTTCTTGAAGGCGTCGTTCATCATCTTCTCGGTCTCGGGATCCATTTTCGGCCCCTGCTCGCTGGCCTCGGCCTTCACCTTGTCCGCCGGGTTCTGCGGCTTTGTATGGATGGAGATCGTCTTCGCCGTCTCCGAGATCTCCAACCCCTGGAACGGCGTATCGAGGATCGACTTCTTGGTCGGATCGGCGGGGGCGCCCCCTTCTTTCTTCGAGCCGAGCTTCACCCCGACGAGACTGGAGATCTTGTCGAAGGCGAACTTCATGTTCGTGGTGACGCCGAATTCCTTCTCTTCGACCTTGACGTCGAGCAGTTTGACCCCCGGCGGAAGGCCGCCTTCCGCCTGTTTGCGCGGGTCCTCCGGCTCGGACGAGGTGCTCTTTTTCTCGTTCTTCTTGAAGTCCGCTTTCGCCGCCGCGATCTCCGCTTTCGTCAGCGGACTCTTGTCGCCGCTCATCTCTTTCTGGACCTTGGCCATGATCATGACCATCGGCTCCATATCGACGCCAAGCTTGAAATTGGCGGTGCCGGAAAGGTCTCTCTTCAGCTCGATCGATTGCTCGACTTCGAAACAGCCGGTGCCGAAGAGGGCGAACAATGCCGCGATGAGGATCCCGCGTGTGCGATTCATCAGATTCTCCTTTCGGAAAGTATAGGTCCTGCGCCTTACTCCTGGGGGCGGCGCTTCCCGGCGCGGAACCGGAGCGCGCTCCCGATCACGGCAAGACTTCCGGCGATGTTCGCCGCCATCCCGACGATCAGCGGCCATTGCCGGATGCGGATCCCGTACGTGAGGTAGACGATCTGCCCTCCGAGGAACAGCAGATAGGTCAGGATCGATACGTCATCCGAGCTCCTGCGCTTCCAGATCCGCAACGCCTGCGGGACGTAGGCAGCACCGGTGGCCACACCAACGACGGAGACGAGCCAGGCGAGAAGAACGTCGAACGAGGGCATGGGCAGACGATACGACAGATCTGGCGTTTCCAGACGCGTCCAGGAAAACAGCGAGGGGTCAAGCCTTCGTTTTCCTGTCGCACGTAAGTCACTACAATACAGTGGCTTGCGGGATGGAATCGGAGGCACTTGAAGCAGAAAGTGTTATTTGCTGGCAACGCTCCGCGTAAACGAAGCGGCACGATTGCACGTCGGAACGTTTTCGGATCAGAATGAACCGATGAGACCTACACGCACGGCATCGCTCCTTGCCGCCATGAGCTACGCGCTGCTGGTCGCCGCCGGCGCCGCTGCTGCACTGGTCCCGAGCGGGGACGGATTGACTGTTCATGACACCGTCCTGAAGGTGACCTGGCTGGCTGACGCCAATCTGGCGGGGACGGCAGCGGGGAGGTTCGGGGTCGCGAAGATCATGCCGAACGGGGCCATGAGCTATCCGACTGCGCTTCAGTGGGTGGCGGCGCTGAATGCCCTGGGAGGTGTCGGCTACCTCGGGCACAGCAACTGGCAGCTTCCCGCCACGCCGACGATCGATCCGACGTGCGGCGCGAAAGGACCCAGCGGGAACTCCTTCGGAGCGAACTGCGCGAACAGCGCGATGGGGTCGCTGTTTTACACGTCGTTGGGGTTTCACTTTCCCAATACGGCGGTGCCGATCCCGACCACCGCCACCGGTCCGTTCACGAATTTTCAGCCCTATCTCTATTGGTCGGATACCACGAGCGCAATCGCCAGCCAGGGATTTGCCACGTTCTCATTCAATACGGGATGGGAGGGTTCCAACGTCGACAAACACTACATGTACGCCTTTCCCATGATCAAAGGCAGACTGCCCGGCTCTCCGGCCCCGACCGGAAGCGGACTTCAGGTCAGCTCCGACGGAGCGACGGTTTACGATCCTGTGGCCGACGTGACCTGGATCGCCAACGCCGATCTTGCCAGGACGCAAGCGTTCGGCGTGCAGTGCACGAATGGCGACGGCACGTCGTGCATCAATCCGGACGGATCGATGTCGCACACGACCGCGGAGAACTGGATCAACGGGATGAACGCGGCCGTTTACCTGGGCCACGCAAACTGGCAGTTACCCCCGATCTCGGTCGGCGAGTCGTGCGGCTTCGGCTGCACGGACAATCCGATGGGGAATCTCTATTACAACCAGTTGCACCTGAGCCAGGGCACGCCCGCCGTCCCGACGCCCGATGTCAAGGTTGGGCCGTTCTCCCATCTTCAACCCTATCTCTACTGGGCCTGCACGGCGGCCGAGGGGAGCAACGTGCTCTGCCAGGCGGCTCCTCCGGCGCCGAACTTCGGATGGAGCTTTTCGTTCGGCAACGGGTTTCAGGGAACGGACCTGATGGTCAACAACCTGTACGTGATGGTCTACTACCCCGACCCGCCGCCCGAAACGCGCCGCCGATCGGTACGCCACTAGGCCGGCACGGCCGGCGGCGCTGGTTGCCCAAGGCTCGGCCACCATCTCCGCTCGATCGTTCTGCCGCGCAGACTCCTAGGGTCGAGATCCCGCGAACACCCGGCCGCCGTTCTCGAAACAAAAGGTGCGTCGTTCAATCCATCGAAGCCCATCTGCTCTTTGCGTCGATCGTCTGGCTGGCGGCCTCCCTTCTGACAACGATGCCGCGCGGCTCCGCCACGGCGAAATACTGGATCTGGGTCGCCACATCGCTCAATTTCAGCGGGTTCTGAAGTCGGAGTGAAGTTCGCCGCCGGCTCGGACATGTGCTGGTTCTATCCCGGGAAAACGCGCGGCGAAGCCACGGCCAGCGTCTTTCCGCCGCTGCACGACGCCGGACTTCCGCCTCTCGACGTCATTCGCGCCATCACGACGAACGCCGCGGAAATGCTGGGTTGGCAGGACCGTGTCGGAGCCATCGAGCCGGGGAAGTTCGCCGATCTCGTTGCCGTCGCCGGGGACCCCATCGCCGATCTCACAGAGCTCGAGCGCGTTCGATTCGTCATGAAGGATGGTCAGGTGATCCGAAACGACCTGGGATTGACGGCGCCGAATGGCGAAGATCGTCGTTAGCCCGCCGAAAAGCTTTCACCACGGAGGCACAGAGGACACAGAGATAACAAAGCCTCTGTGTCCTCTGTGCCTCTGTGGTTAGAGCCTTTCGGATACAAGAGGCACAACAACATTCGCTGGTAACCCGGCGGCGAGACGCACGCCGGGCCAGCCAGCGAGACGCCAGCGCTCCGGTCGTGAACCGATCGGCGGACTGGCGCCGCGCGTCTACTTCAGCAGTTTTCCCACCGGAAAGTTCCCCGACTACACCACCGCGACATTCGAGAGCGTGCCGTTGATCCTCACGCCGATTCCCCGGCGTCGCGCGGCGAAACATTAACAGGGATTTCTCACGGTAGTGCCCCCTGGGAGCGCGGGCGTCTTGCCCGCGCTTTTTTGCCGCGTTAGCGGCAACAAGACGGTAGCCAGGGGTGCGAGCGTTTTTTGCGAGCACCCCTGGTAAAGAGATGCGATGGTTTGGTGCCGCGCCAGCGGCACTGGAGTAATCGGGGACTCCATCCAGTGCCGCTGACGCGGCACGCCTCCATGAAAACGCAGACCAGGGGTGCTCGCAAAAAGCGCTCGCACCCCTGGCTACCTTCTTCAGCCGCTATCGCGGCGTCGTAACGTCCAATCTCCAGAGCGCGGGCGTCTCGCCCGCGCTCCCAAGTGTTACTTCCTCAACAGCCCGTTCACGCAATTCAATGTATTTCGTCCCCTCGGCAGATACAATCGGAGCGGAGCACCGATGTCCCTCAGTAGAACAGCCTTCCGCGCCATCCTGTTGTTACTGTTTGTCTGCTCACCGCTGACGGCGGCGACGCGCACCTGGACCGGCGCTGCCGGCGACCGCTGGAGTAACCCGGCGAATTGGGATGGGCCCGTCCCCGCTACCGGCGATGATCTGGTCTTTCCATTCCTGTCGAACGGACAGGCGGTCAGCACGAACGACCTCGCAGCCGGAACGATGTTCCATTCGATCGCCATCAACGCCCCAGGCTACCGGATCGGCGGCAACGGAATCGTCCTCGGCGCGGGTGGACTCATCCTCAACGCCGCTTTCCTCGTCTCGCTGATCCACGGCGAGCTTAGGTTCTCCAGTATCACGCTCGCCGATTCGCAGAGCTGGAGCGGGCGTGGTGCCGAGTACACGCGCCTCGGACCGACGAACATCAACGGCAAGACATTGACGATTACCGATGCCGTGCGCCTGGACTTTGACTCGATCAGCGGGGCGGGTGCCATCATCGAAAACAGTCCGAATGGCCTCGTCAGCAGCGAGAGCTCAGCGTACGCCGGCACGGTAACAGTCGATGCCGGTCCGTGCATGATCAGCGGCGGGACGTCCGGCGACATCCAGGTCATCGGACGCGGCGTCGGCGGCGACCAGCAGGTCAACGGGACGAACGCGTCGCTCGAGCTCGCCGCCGCCAACGTCGCCAATGTGACCGTGAACGGAAGCAGCGCCCTCACTCTGCACGGATATGCGGGAACATCGTACGCCGGCAGCCTAACGTTCCTCCCCGCACCCGGAGATCCGGCGTGGCTGGTCGTCCCGGACGGGTCGATACCGGTAGCCTGCAACGTCACCGGCAGGGTGGCGCTTGGCAACGCGTTGCTCGTGGTCCGTTCCAGCCCATACGCCCCGCTTACGCTCATCCATAGTCAAGGTGGTCCCATCGGCGGTACGTTCCTCGGGTTGCCGGAGGGAGCGATTCTCGGCAATGGAGCGTGGGTTCGCATCTCGTATGCCGGTGGTAGCGGGAACGACGTGACGCTCACCCCCGTGAGCACGCCGGTCACAGGCACGACGACGGTCATTACGTCATCCGCCAATCCATCTTCGCCAGGACAAGCCGTCACGTTCACGGCAGCCGTGACCACGGCCTCGGTCACGCCGGCGGGGGAGGTGAGCTTCTACGACGGAGGCATCCTGCTCGGCTCTTCCGCACTGAACGCATCGGGGCGTGCAGAGTTGACCACCTCGTTCGCGGCGGGCTCGCACCTGGTTACCGCGGCCTATCCCGGCGCCGAGGGTCTGGCGAGCAGTCAGGCAAACGTGCGGCAGGCCGCGTGCGACTCGCCCATGCTGACGCAACAGCCGGCATCGCAATCGATCGTTTCCGGGCAGCCCGTGACGCTCGCGGTTCAGGCGAACGCCACCCCGCCGTTCACGTTCCAGTGGTACCGAGGATCGTCGGGCGACGTTTCGGCGCCGATTCCTGGGGCGACGTCGCAGACGTTCACGATCCCTGCGCTCACGAGGAGTGCGTCATTCTGGGTGCAGCTCTCCAACGGTTGCGGCGCCGTGCAAAGCGCGACGGCGACGATCACCGTCCTGCCCGCGAGGCGACGGACCGTGAGCCACTAATCGCCGCGGCCGCACGCCGAGATATGGGGCGGGGCGATCGAAGCGGGCGCGGTGCGTCGGGCGGCGTGCATGGTGAATCAGTCGCTGCGTGTGGTGGGTTACACAGCTCACGGCGTGAGTCATGTGGCTCAGGACACCCACCGTACTCCAGTGGGACACCCACGGTACCCCGGTGGGACACCCACCGTCCCCCAGCGGGGTACACACCGTCCCCCAGCGGGGTACACACCGTCCCCCAGTGGGGTACGCACCGTGTCCCAGTGGGGTACCCACCGTGTCCCAGTGGGGTACGCACCGTGTCCCAGTGGGGTACCCACCGTGTCCCAGTGGGGTACCCACCGTGTCCCAGTGGGGTACCCACCGTGTCCCAGTGGGGTACCGACCGTGTCCCAGTGGGGTACGCACCGTGTCCCAGTGGGGTACGCACCGTGTCCCAGCGGGGCACCGACCGTGTCCCAGTGGGACACCAGCCCTGCCCCACCTGGCACCCCGACGAATTTTGACGCTTGACAAGGGGAAAGCGATTCGCTAGAATACCAAATCACAGAATCGGAGTTCGAAAGAACGAAGATTTTGGCGGCTGTCGGCGGTACGGGCGTGCTGGAAAAGCACATCAGACCTGTACCGGCGCGGGAGTTGAGTTATCTCCTCCTGCCGCGGGCTCTCGAGGTGTGTACAC
>JADGNY010000195.1 GCA_017883235.1 Thermoanaerobaculia bacterium
GTTGTCTGCGCTATCGCGCGTTGTCTGCGCGCCGCGCGTAGCCCTATCGACCGCACTAACGCGCGAAGCGCAGATAACGCGCCGCGAAGCAGGCGCAGACAACGCCGAAGGCAGACAACGCGCGATAGCGCAAAAACCATGAACCCCATCCCCCTCCAGCAACTCGAGCTCGACCGCGTCCTGACTCTCATCGCCATGGAGGCGAAGAGCTCTCTCGGCAAAGCGAGCATCAGCCGCCGGCGTCCGCTGCGGACGCTCGAAGAATGCGAAGCGGCGCAGGCCGATCTCGCCGAGATGGTGCGGTTCGTTCTCACCGAGGGGCTGCTTCCGCTGGCCGGGCTGACCGACATCGCTCCGCTGCTCGATCGCGACTCCATCCTCGACATCGACGAATCGTGGATCGTGCTGCGCTGCGTGCGCGCCTCGCAGGCCATCCGCGAGACGTTCCTGCGCACCGAAACCTTTCCGCGCCTCGCCGTCCACGCTCACGAGATCCCCGACCTCGGGGCGTTGATCTCGAAACTCAACAAGTACTTCACCAACGACGGCAAGCTGCGCGAGGAAGCGTCGGCCGAGCTGCGCGCCATCCGGCAGCGGATGCAGGGCAAGCGCTCCGCCATCCAGCGCGTGCTCAACGACGTGATGAGCCGCAGCGCCGACGCCATCCAGGAGCCGCTCGTGGTCATGCGCGGCGACCGCTACTGCATCCCCGTCCGCGCCGATCATCGCAACGCCGTCACCGGCATCCTCCACGAGCGATCCGGATCGGGCGCATCGTTCTTCATCGAGCCGATGCAGGCCATCGAGCTGAACAACGATCTGGCCGACCTGCTGATTCAGGAGCGTGAGGAGATCGCGCGCATCACCCGCTTCATCTCCGCCGCCATCGCCGACGAGGCCGATCCGATCCGCGACGCCGCGCGCGCCGGCGGCGAGCTCGACGCGCTGCAAGCGTGCGCACAGTTCCATTCTCTCGTCGGCGCTTCGCGGCCGATGTTCAACAACGATCATCTCCTCGAGGTGATCGACGGACGCCATCCCCTCCTCGACGAGCGGCTCGCCGACGCGCGCGCTGAGGCCTTTGGCGAAGAGCCGTCCGATCGAAGAGTGGTGCCGATCGCAGTGAGGCTCGACCGCAAAAGCACCGCGCTCGTCATCAGCGGGCCGAACGCCGGCGGCAAGACCGTGGCGCTGAAGACGACCGGATTGCTCGTGGCCATGGCCATGAGCGGCCTGCCGGTCGCCGCTGCGGACGGCACGGTCATCCCGATCGTCGACGACTTCCACGTCCTCATCGGCGACGACCAGAGCGTGCTCGAACATCTCTCGACGTTCTCCGCCTACCTGGTCCGCCTCCGCCGCGTTCTCGAGCGCGCCACCGACCGCTCGCTCGTGCTGCTCGACGAGCTGGGGTCAGGCACCGATCCGGAAGAAGGATCGGCCATCGCCACCGCGGTCATCGAGCATCTCCTCGAGACCGGCGCGCTGATGATCGTGACGACGCATCTCTCCGCCCTGAAGAGCTTCGCCGTCAACGATCCACGCATCGTCAACGCCTCGATGGAGTTCGATGCCGCCACCGCCCATCCGACCTATCGCATGATCGCCGGCATCCCCGGCCGTAGCCGCGCCATCGATGTCGCGCAGATGATCGGTCTCCCCTCTTCGATCATCGACCGGGCCCGCCTGCACCTCGGCGACCGTTACGGCGAAACCGATACGCTGATCGCCGAGCTCCAGAAAAAGATGTCCGAGGTCCTGGCCGCGCGCGACGACGCAGCAACGTTGCGCGGCCAGCTCGAATCGGAGCTTGGCGCGCTTTCCGCCGAGCGCGCCAAACTCGAGAAAGAGCGTGGCCGCGTCGGCAGCTCGTTCCGCGAAGAGCTCGACCGCCTTCGCGACGACGTGCAGCGGCAGGTGGCCGCGGAGATCAAGAACCTGCGCGAATCGGACCGCAACACCCGCGCGAGCATCAACGCCGCCGAGATCGTCAGGACGTTGACCAAACAGGTAGATAAGGCCATCGACTTTCTCCCCGCCGAACAGCGCAACGTCCACGTTGGCGAGAAGGCGGAGCACCGCAAGTTCAAAGTCACTGGCACCGTCGTATCGATCGACGGAACCAAAGCCGTGCTGAACGTGAACGGCAGGAAGATGACCGTCGACCTGAAGGATCTCGTTCCTCGGGAGTCAGGCGGCGGTGGGCAGGAGCCGAAGAAACGCTCCGGCTCCCAGCTCCCGGCTCCCGACTCCCTCGAAGCGCCCATTGCCGCGGAGCTCAACCTCATCGGCCAGCGCGTCGACGAGGCCATCGACCAGTCCGACCGCTTCCTCGATCGTGCATTGCTCGAGGGGAAGCAGGCCGTGCGCATCATCCACGGCTTCGGCACCGGCACGCTGCGCAAAGCGCTGCGCGACCACCTCCGCAAACATCCGGCCGTGAAATCGTGGCGGCCCGGCGGCGAGAATGAAGGGGGAGATGGGGCGACGATTGCGGTGCTGGAATGAGGATTATGCAGTTCACGCTGGTTATGCAGTTCACGCTGGTTATGCAGTTCACGCTGGTTATGCAGTTTACGCTGGGAGCGAAGCGACTCAGCGTCTCCGGTTCGACCGCGCCGGCTGCGATTTACTCCAGCGCGGTATCACCGGAGGGTTATGCAGTTCACGCTGGGAGCGAAGCGACTAAGCGTCTCCGGTTCGACCGCGCTGGCTGCGATTTACTCCAGCGCGGTATCACCGGAGATCCTGACGCTCGCTTCGCGAGCGACAGGATGAACTAACCCATGGCCTTCTCCGATCTCAACGACTCCGTCATCGCCCAGGTCCGCCAGGCCGCGGACATCGTCGACTTCATCGCCCAGGTCACGCCGCTCAAGCTGGCGGGGAAGAGCTACAAGGGCCTTTGCCCGTTTCATCGCGAGAAAACGCCGTCCTTCACCGTCGACCGCGGCAAGGGGCTCTTCTACTGCTTCGGCTGCGGCACGGGCGGCGACGTCTTCAAGTTCCTCACCCTCACCGAGCGGTTCACGTTCCCCGAGGCGGTCGAGCATGTAGCCTCGCGGGTCGGCATCGAGCTGCCGAAGAAGAAGCGGACGCCGAAAGAGAGCGACAAAGACGATCTGCTGGAAGTCCTCGACGAGGCCTCGGAAGCGTTTCATCAGGCGCTCGGATGGGGCGACAACCCCGCCCGGCGCTATCTCCTCGAGCGCAAGGTCGAAGAGGAGATCGTCAAGAAGTACGGCTTCGGCTACGCGCCCGACTCGTGGGACTACATCCTCACGCGGCTGGCGCGCAAGCACGGCGAGAAGAAGCTCGAAATGGCCGGACTGGCCATGCCGCGCAAGACCGGCAACGGCTACTACGACCGCTTCCGCAACCGGCTGATGATCCCGATCCACAACGAGAGCGGCACGGTGGTCGGCTTCGGAGGGCGCTCGCTCGACGGCAGCGATCCGAAATACCTCAACTCACCGGAATCCGAGGTCTTCAACAAGTCGCGTCTGCTGTACAACCTGCATCGATCGAAAGACGCCATGCGGCGGATGGATCGCGCCATCCTCGTCGAAGGGTACTTCGACGCCATCGCCATCGATCACGCCGGCGTGCCGGGCGTCGTCGCCTCGATGGGAACATCGCTGACGACCGGGCAGGCCTCATTGCTGCGGCGATTCACATCCCATGTCGTCATCGCCTACGACGGTGACAACGCCGGCCGCAACGCCACGCTGCGCGCCGCGCCGGTCCTGCTCGCCGCGGGCCTGAACGTCTCCGCGCTCGATCTGCAGGGTGAAAAGGATCCTGACTCCGTCGTCCAGAAGCAGGGAGCCGATCGTTTTCTGGAACTGCTCGGCAATGCCACCGACATCTTCGAATTCGGCCTCGGCGAGTGGGCCGGCGACGTCGCCAAGCTCACCGGGCGCGAAAAGTCGGAACGCGTGGAACAGTTTGTGCCGCTTCTCTCCGCCGTCTCCGATCCGGTCGTCCGCAACGACGCCGCGCAACGGATTGCCGACGCCTTCCGGCTCGAGTTCCAGACCGTCTGGTCGCGCGTGCGGAGCAAGGCATCCACCGCGCCCGATCGCCAGCGGCAGCCGTTCGGCCCGTCGGCCAGCGCTGAAAAGACCATCCTCATCGCGGCGATTCAGGGAAAACTGACGGCGGCGCAACTGGCGCGCCTTCGGGAGGAATATTTTGAGGAACCGGGCAAAACCCTCTTTTCTATCATGAAAGGTGACCTCATGTCCGGTTCTCCTATTGATTTTCAGCAGGTTGCGACCCATCTTAGGGGTGAGGCCGAGCTCAATCTCCTCTCCGAGCTCTCTCTGAGCGAGGACATCGACGATCAGACCCTCCAGCGCATCGACGAAAACCTCCGGCCGATGGAGCGGGCGTATCTGGAACGGCGGAATCTGGAAATCCAACGAGAAATTGTGGAAGCCGAGCGTCAGGGCGACAGCGAACGGACGGGACAGCTCTACGCCGAGAAGATGGCGGTCTCCCGTATGTTGAACGAAGCGAAATAATTATCAGCCCCCACCGATTACGCAGGTGTCCTCTGCGGACGATGGTTCTGAGGAGCGAAAGAACGACATGACAACACGCCTGCGGAGCTCGAATCTCGAACAGGAAGCCAATTTTGACGAGGGGGTCGGCGAGTTGAGTGTCGAAGAAAAGTACGCGGAAGTAAAACAGCTCATCATTGTGGGCAAGGAAAAAGGCTTCCTGCTGTACGACGAGATCTACGAGACCCTTCCCGAGGAGATCACTTCCCTTCCCGAAGAGCTCGATGAAATTTACATCCGTTTCGCTGACCTCGGCATCGACGTCGTCGAGGATTCCGAAAAGCCCCTCCCCACCTCTTCCAAGGCCATCGTCACCATCGACGGCACGATCGAAGAGAAGGAGATGGACCAGCGCGAAGAGGTCCAGCAGGACATCATCGCCGCCTCCAGCGGCATCGTCGACAAGACCAACGACCCCGTCCGCATGTACCTGCGTGAGATGGGAACGGTCAAGCTCCTCGACCGCCAGGGTGAAGTCGACATCGCCAAGCGCATCGAGAAAGGCGAGCGGAAGGTCTACAGGGCCCTTTCCCAGAACCGGATCATTCTCGAAGAGATCCTGAAGATCTACGAGAGCGCCAAGAAAGATCCTCGGGTCATCAAAGAGATGATCGATCTGGCCATGCCGGAGGATGAAAGCATCAACGTGGCCACCGACGAGAACGGCGAGCCGAAGCTGCCCCTGGCGGCCGTCAACAAGATCGCCGACATCATGGCCATCTTCGAGAAGGTCGCCAAGCACGACAAGAAGATCAAAGACGCAAAGACCAAGCTGGCCGATCCGAAGAAGCTCTCGGAACGGACGCTGAAGCAGACCCACCGTGTGGTGGAGCGGCTCACCCTCGAGCTGGCTACCGAGCTGCGCCAGGTCGATTTCACCCCCCAGACGCGCAACCGCATGATCAACAAGCTGAAGGACATCGACAACGAGCTGTCACAGACGGCGTCGATGGTTCGCAAGGACGATGCGGCCCTCAAGCGCGAGAAGGACAAGACCCGCCGCGACTTCTATCGCCGCCGTCTGCAGAAGTACGTCGAGAAGCTGCGCGAACTGGAGACGTTCTACGGAACGCCTCACGACGAGCTCCGCCGCACCATCCGCGAGATCCGCGCCGGTGAGGAGGAAGCCGATCAGGCCAAGCAGGAGCTGATCGTGGCCAACCTCCGCCTCGTCGTCTCCATCGCCAAGAAGTACACGAACCGCGGCCTGCAGTTCCTCGACCTCATCCAGGAAGGCAACATCGGCCTCATGAAAGCGGTCGAGAAGTTCGAATACCGCCGCGGCTACAAGTTCTCCACCTACGCCACGTGGTGGATCCGGCAGGCCATCACCCGCGCCATCGCCGATCAGGCGCGCACGATCCGCATCCCGGTCCACATGATCGAGACGATCAACAAGCTGACGCGCACCTCCCGCGCGCTCGTGCAGGAGCTCGGCCGCGAACCGCAGGCCGAGGAGATCGCCGACCGGATGGATATGCCGGTGGCCAAGGTGCGCAAGATCATGAAGATCGCGCAGGAGCCGATCTCCCTCGAGACCCCCATCGGCGAAGAGGAAGATTCGCACCTCGGCGATTTCATCGAGGATCGCGGCGTCATCTCCCCGATCGATCACGTCATCGTGGCCAACCTGAAAGAGCAGACGAACAAGGTCCTCCGCACGCTCACCCCGCGCGAGGAGCAGGTGCTCAAGATGCGCTTCGGCGTCGGCGACGGCTCCGAGCACACGCTCGAGGAGGTCGGCCGCTCGTTCAATGTCACCCGCGAGCGTATCCGCCAGATCGAATCGAAGGCGCTCCGCAAGCTGCGCCATCCGTCACGATCGAAGAAGCTGCGTCCATTCCTGGACTCGACGTTCTAGACAAAGGGCGGCCTCGGCCGCCCTTTTGGTTGCTGGGTCTAGAATGGAAAATGAATTTTGAGAATCCGGCACCAAGCTGCACCACAGCACAACCCCGGATCGAGGTGAGGTGCGAACTTCGTATCAGTTGCCGATCGGGCGTGCCATAACGTATAGCAATATAAGCTCCCGCGGTCGTTTTGTCAACTCGTTGAAGACCTTCAAAGCAAAGGACTTGTCCTCGCTTCGACGCTCTCGCCGTACTGCCTTAGCAGTTTGACCAGCGAACTGTGCTTTTCGGTCAGAGGACCGAACGCGGCTTCGAATTTATCGGTCGCTGCCTTGAAGGCGTCCCTCGGGAACTCAGGAGGCTTGTCGTACCAGACGACGTAACAGATATTCGTCTCGAACCAAAGTGCAGTCGAGAATAGCTCGAAAAGCGGCAATTGCTTCGCAAACTCCTTCGACTGCGCAACGAACTTCACATGCGCGGAGGCCACGGCCGCATCCAGAAGCGCCGTTTTCTGGAACTCAAAGTACGTGTGAGTAGGCGTGACGACCAGCTGAAGATTTTCACGCTGAACCCGGCCGAACCACTGCGGACTGTCGGCCTCATCGAGCAGCGCCTCCCAGATCAGCGATACCACATCCTCCCCGATCATGTCCTTGAGATAGAAGCCACTGATCTCGTCGACCATCCGCTTCATCTGCGCAAGGAACATGTTGTAAAAGAAGAAAGAGTACTCGGGATTGGATGTGTGGTGCTTCCGGACCGATCCCGCATACGATATGAGCGGAATGTAGTACTTCTCAGCGTTCTGGTGCAGTTTGGGTAGCATCAAGGTCCATGTCTGCTGCACGCGCGCAACGTGGTCGTCGGTCTTCTTGCGTGTCGACTCCCGCGCCGTCTCGATCTTCTTGAGTGTCTCCTCCCGTGCCGTCTCGATCTTCTTGATCCGGTATCCGAGCCAAAGGAGAACCACCGGCAGCGCGAAGTCCTTCAGAATTGACAGGATTGACTGTAGGATTCGGGCTGCCGAGACCACTCGATTGCGCCATTGACTCTCGACGATGACAGGCGCCACGCTGATCGGCTTGCGCCGGTGCGCGCCAGAGGCGTCGACCCATCCCACCACCGCCGTCACTCCAAATTTGCCTCCGCGGGGACCAGCGATAAGGTGACCTTCCACAGTCACAGATCCGGCTGGGACGACACTCGGCTGCGGCAGCCAGGGCGCAACGGGGATGGCTGTGTTGCGGCAGATGGGAACCGTCTCGGCAGGTATTCCGGCCGCGGACGTGACAGTTCTCCAGCAGCGTCGCTCAGATGCAGGGATCTCGAAGTTCGGCCTTCTCAGAGCGACGATTTCGACGTTCCGGATCTCTTTTCCCAGAGGTGGATTCTGCACAACGATCCAGAACGTAATCGGATCGCCCGGAGTGACGCGGCGATCGTCGATCCAGCCGTCAATCTGAACGTCGTTCGTCGTGATTGCGGGGCTCGTGGCCGCCACCGCAGCCTTCGTGACCGTGTTCGAATCATCGTCCCAGACGAAGCTCAACGCAGTGAACAGCGTCGCCAACAAGACGAGCGCACCAATCACGATCAGCGTCGTTCCGAGACGGATCTTCGGCATCTGTGCGTCGAAGTGTACAGCGGCCATGCGATGGCGGTAGCGATGTCGCCCTCCGCTCGCCATCCGGCATTCCGGAACCTCTCCATTTTCATGTGGGATCGACAGCCTGGCGGAGGCCCGATGAGCGTCGATTGCTGTCTTTTCGGCTGGTTGCAGGGCTACTGAGTAAGCAATGACCCAGTCGCGCCCCGCTGAGACAACGATAACCGACGTGCAATCAGTAGTTTGCCCGGCGCCGTCGTCAAAATAGCTCCGATGCTGATATGCATAGTTCCGAAGCCGAGCTATGCATATCCCGCGTCGATCTAAATAGTTCCGAGATCGAACTATTTAGTTCCGAGATCGAACTATTTAGTTCCGAGATCGAACTATTTAGTTCCGAG
>JADGNY010000104.1 GCA_017883235.1 Thermoanaerobaculia bacterium
CTTCTGGATCGAGCGCATCTTCATGTTCGACCAGGACCAGGGCAGCTACATCTGGCAGCTCTTCCACACCTCGCGTCCCGGCGCGCTCGATACCTCGCTGGTCTCCTCCGACCAGATCAACAACCCGCGCACGATGAATGCGATCTACAACCTCGGCGCGCGGCTGGAGATCGGACGGAAGTGGGGACACGAAGAGCTTGCCGGCGGCAGCGCGGACAACAAGCAATTCAACGAATATGTCCCGGCCGGGACGTTGCTCTCGAAGCTCTACGACCCGGCCACGCACGCCGCGAACACCACGCACGTGCTCAAGGACGGCTCCGACTCGGTCGGCGCGCTCGGCGCCCTCAACCGCGTCTACATCAACATCGGCCTGTTCAGCGAAGAGTGGCTGCTACACTTCATCCCGATGGTCGGCGGCGCCCACGTCAGCGGGATCAAGATCGCCGACGCCGAGAAGAACTCGTCGTACTGGAAGGCGAACGAAGCGCAGACACCGGACACGGCGCTCTTCTTTCTGGCCACGGCCAAACCTGACTACCTGGCGGCCGCGCCGGGAGGATCAACCTACATGACCGACTCCGCGCTCATTCCGCGCGGGAAGGAAGTCTTCGGCGAGCGCTGCGCGCGCTGCCATTCCAGCAAGCTGCCCGAGAAAGCGTTCGCCACCTACTTCCAACCTGGCTGCATCGGCCCGAATTACATGAAGTGCTGGAACGACTACTGGGGCTGGACGAAGACCGACGAGTTCAAGAGCCAGATGAAGCAGATCGTCATGGCCCCGGACTTCCTGAACAACAACTACCTTTCCAACGAGGTGCGCGTACCGGTCACGCTGATGGAGACGAATGCCTGCAGCCCGCTGGCCACCAACGCCATCCGCGACAACATCTGGGACAACTTCTCTTCCGAGTCGTACAAGAACCTCCCCTCGGTCGGCAAGGTGATGATCCACGATCCGTACACCGGCCAGCCATCGTGGTACGACATGCCTGGCGGCGGACGCGGGTTCACCCGGCCGGCATCGCTGATCAGTCTCTGGTCGACCGCCCCCTACCTGCAGAACAACAGCGTCGGCCACTTTGAGGAAAGCGGCTCGGTGAAGGACCGCATGTCGGCGTTTGACGACGGCATCACCCAGATGCTCTGGCCCGAAAAGCGGAAAGGCAACGGCACGTTCACCACGCTATCGGGCAAACCTCTCCCGGGGTGGATCGACAAGACCACAAAGCGCAGTTATGTGAGCGTCGCCCCCGGCTATCTTCCGCCGGAACTGGCGCCGCTCTCCGGCTGGCTGGACCGCTGGTTCCCGAATGTCTTTAACTCCGGCGGCGTCCGCCTCGGCCCCATTCCGGAAGGGACGCCGGTCAATCTGCTGTCAAATATCGATCTCTCGAAGGAGCAGGAGGTTCTCGCCCTACTGCTGAAGATCAAGCACAAACTGAATGGATTGCCGGCCGGAGCGAGCGACGACGAGGCACGCAAGCAGTTCGCGCCGCTCGTACCGGACCTGCTCAAGGTCTCCAAGTGCGCGGACTTCGTGGTCAACAAGGGTCACTACTTCGGAACCGACTATCTCCCTGGCAGCGAGGGGGAGCCGGGGCTCACGGACGCCGACAAGAAAGCGCTCATCGCATTCCTGAAGACGTTCTGAAGTTGTTTTCATCCTGACGGTGAGCGTAGCGAGCCTGTCAGGATCTCCGGTGAGACCGCGTGTCAGTCGGTTCCAGCAGGGACCTCGCGATTCCACCCGGAGATCCTGACAGGCTCGCTCCTCACCGTCAGGATGAACTTCTGGCAGTCGGTTCCAGCAGGGACCTCGCGATTCCACCGGAGATCCTGACAGGGCTCGCTACGCTCGCCGTCAGGATGGGACAACCCAGCTTTCCCCATAAAAATGGTGACGGGTAGGGAAAACTCGTTCCGCGGGCTCTCCTTAGTAACAAACCGTCCCAACGAACCACTACTTGCAGGAGGAACCTTCCATGCGAAAGCTCTTCGTCATCGTTGTGACCCTCGTCGTCAGCGGTCTTCTCATGGGTTGCCCGAAGCCTCAGCCAGGAACCGTGAAGGACGAAGCCCTTCTCGCCGGCAGAGACGCCGCAAGCCTGCCGGGCGCCGATGAGGACTACTACGCCGATATGGATTACGGCCTAACCAAGAATCCGGAGGCGATCCGGGCCTCGCTCGATCCCTACCTGCCGGGCATCTCGGCCGCCGAGGCGGTCAAACGGGTTGCCATCGGCCGGAACAACTGGATCGTCTGGACGGCCGGCAACGACCGCCTCTGGGATGTTCTATCCGTCAAGAGTCTCGGCAACCTCGATCTGCTGAAGACGATCTCGAGCCATCCGGGATTGAAGAACAGCCGCGACAACCGCTGGAGCTATCTCGGCCTGGTCAACGAGCCGTGCTTCCGCAAGGCCACCGGCCCCCGGAAGGACCGCTTCGGTCTCTGGCTCGACGAGCGCGTGGAAGGACCCGGCTGCGGTCCCGATCCCTTCGAGAACGAACAGAAGTATCCGGGCGTGAAGTACCTCGCCCGAGGGAAGAACATACCTGCCGGCTCGTACTATGGCTACGCCACGGGCGTGGTCGGTCTGCGCCTCTTCCCGAATCCCTACTTCGACGAGGCCGCCCAGAAGAAGTGGAATCCGGAGCGCTACTACAACGACAAGAGCTACTACAACGATGCCAACCTGGTGAAGCCGTTCCGCGTCGGCATGTCGTGCGGCTTCTGCCACGTCGGACCGAATCCGTCCAACCCACCTGCCGACCCGGAGAATCCGACCTGGGCGAACCTGAACAGCAACCCCGGCGCACAGTACTTCTGGATCGAGCGCATCTTCATGTTCGACGAGGACCAGGGCAGCTACATCTGGCAGCTCTTCCACACTTCGCGTCCCGGCGCGCTCGATACCTCGCTGGTCTCCTCCGACCAGATCAACAACCCGCGCACGATGAACGCGATCTACAACCTCGGCGCGCGGCTGGAGATCGGGCGGAAGTGGGGAGTCGAGCAACTCGCCGGCGGCAGCGCGAATAACAAACAGTTCAACGAATATGTCCCGGCCGGGACGGCGCTCTCGAAGCTCTACGACCCGGCCACGCACGCCGTGAACACCACGCACGTGCTCAAGGACGGCTCCGACTCGGTCGGCGCGCTCGGCGCCCTCAACCGCGTCTACATCAACATCGGCCTGTTCAGCGAAGATTGGCTGCTGCACTTCATCCCGATGGTCGGCGGCGCCCACGTCAGCGGAATTCAGATCGCCGACGCCGAGAAGAACTCGTCGTACTGGAAAGCGAACGAGGCGCAGACACCGGACACCGCGCTCTTCTTCCTGGCCACGGCCAAACCCGACTACCTCTCCGTTGCGCCGGGTGGATCGGCCTACATGACCGACTCCGCGCTGATCCCGCGCGGAAAAGAAGTCTTCGGCGAGCGCTGCGCGCGCTGTCACTCGAGCAAGCTGCCTGAGAAGGCCTTCGCCACCTACTTCCAGCCGGGGTGCATCGGCCCGAATTACATGAAGTGCTGGGACGACTATTGGG
Source organism: Thermoanaerobaculia bacterium (assembly GCA_017883235.1). Classification (GTDB taxonomy): domain Bacteria; phylum Acidobacteriota; class Thermoanaerobaculia; order Gp7-AA8; family Gp7-AA8; genus JADGNZ01. The sequence continues at coordinate 3,556 of JADGNY010000104.1, forward strand.
CCTGGACGAAGACTCCCGAGTTCAAGGAGCAAATGAAGCAGATCGTCATGGCCCCGGACTTCCTGGACAACAACTACCTATCCAACGAAGTCCGCGTGCCGGTCACGCTGCTGGAGACGAACGCCTGCAGCCCGCTGGCCACCAACGCCATCCGCGGCAACATCTGGGACAACTTCTCGTCCGAGTCGTATAAGAACCTCCCTTCGGTCGGTAAGGTGATGATCCACGATCCGTTCACCGGCGCACCGTCGTGGTACGACATGCCGGGAGGGGGACGCGGGTTCACACGGCCGGCATCGCTGATCAGTCTCTGGTCGACGGCTCCCTACCTGCAGAACAACAGCGTGGGCCACTTTGAGGAAAGCGGCTCGGTGAAGGACCGCATGTCGGCGTTCGACGACGGCATCACCCAGATGCTCTGGCCCGAAAAGCGGAAAGGCAACGGAACGTTCGCCACGCTATCCGGCAAGCCTCTCCCCGGCTGGATCGACAAGACCACACAGCGCAGCTATATCAGTATCGCCCGCGGCTATGTCCCGCCACTGCTGAAACCGCTCGTCGACGCCGGCGGCATCCGCATCGGTCCCATTCCGGAGGGAACGCCGGTCAATCTGCTGGCGAATATCGATCTCGAGAAGGAGCAGGACGTTCTTTTTCTGCTGCTGAAGATCAAACACAAACTGGATGCCTTGCCGTCCGGGGCGAGCGATGACGAGGCGCGGAAGGAGTTCGCGCCACTGGTGCCGGATCTGCTCAAGGTCTCCAAGTGCGCGGACTTCGTGGTCAACAAAGGTCACTACTTCGGGACTGACTATCTCCCCGCCAGTGAGGGCGAGCCGGGGCTGTCGGACGACGACAAGAAAGCGCTCATCGCCTTCCTGAAGACATTCTGAGCTGGAGCTTGAAATTGGCCACCACAGGCAACCCCAAGGGAGATTACGAGTATGTCGTCGTCGGCTCAGGAGCCGGCGGCGGCACGCTCGCCGCCAGGCTCGCTGAGCTCGGGCATCGGGTGCTGCTGCTCGAGGCCGGCGGCGATCCGCGAAAGTTAGAGGGCGGCGATGCCGTTCAGCCGAAGGTAAACCGTCTGCCCGATGACTACGACGTACCGCTCTTCCATGCCATCGCCTCCGAGAACGAGGCCATGTCATGGGAGTTCTTCGTGAAGCATTACAAAGACCCAGTGCTGGCAAAGCGCGACCAGAAATATCTCGAAACGTACAAAGGGAAGCGCGTGGACGGTGTCTTCTACCCCCGTGCCGGTACGCTCGGCGGCTGCACGGCCCACAACGCGCAAATCACCGTCTATCCCCACAACGACGACTGGCGCTTCATCGAGGATCTCACCGGGGACCGGTCGTGGGCGCCGAAAAACATGCGCAAGTATTTCCAGCGCATGGAGAACTGCCATCACCGGGGTGGCTGGCGCTTCCTGCAGAAGCTGACCGGGATCAACCCGACGCGCCACGGGTTCAACGGGTGGTTGAATACCCAGGTCGCGATTCCGAAGGCGGCGATCAAGGAAAAGAGCATCAAGAGATTCCTCATCGAGACCGTCGCCGCCGAGGTGGAAGACGTCGGGTCCCCATTGATCGAGAGACTTCGTTGGGCGCTCCTTGGCAAAGGGGATCCGAACGACTGGCGCCTCGTCGACGGCGATTCGACCGGCTTGCGCTATCCGCCGCTCGCGACCGACAAACGCGAGCGCAATGGCTCCCGCGAGCGCGTTCTCGATGTGGCCGGGAGACATCCGGACAAGCTCACCATCGAGCTCGACGCTCTGGCCACACGGGTCATCCTCGATGAGACCGACCGCGCCGTCGGCATCGAATACCTCAAAGGCGCGCGTCTGTATCGCGCGTCGGTAACGCCCAATACGCTGCAAGGCGAACTAAAAGAAGTTCGCGTCACCCGCGAAGTCATCCTGGCCGGCGGCGCGTACAACACGCCGCAGTTGCTCATGCTCTCCGGTATCGGTCCGCGGGCCCATCTGGAAGAGCACGGCATCAAGGTGCGCGTCGACCTGCCCGGCGTGGGGTCCAACCTGCAGGACCGCTACGAGGTCGGCGTCGTCAATCGGATGGTTTTCAAAGAGTGGGGAGTGCTCAAAGACGCGAAGTTTTCCCCCGGCGACCCGCAGTACGAGCAGTGGAAAACGAAACGGGAGGGCGTCTATACGACGAACGGCGCGGTCGCGGCGATCGTCAAGCGATCCACCCCAGAACGCCCGCTTCCCGATCTTTTCATCGCCGCGTTTCTCGGCCTGTTTCGCGGTTACTTCCCCGGCTATTCAAAGCTCTTCGCCGACAATCTGAATTACCTGACCTGGGTCATCCTCAAGGCGCACACGCAGAACTGTGCCGGCACCGTGCGTTTGCGCTCCGCCGATCCACGCGATACTCCGGAGATCGATTTCTGCTACTTCACCGAAGGAAACGACTCACAGGGTGACGATCTCCGCTCGGTGGTCGAAGGGGTCAAGTTTGTACGGAAACTGACGGAACATCTGCGGAGTGAGGGACTGATCGCGGAGGAGGAATTGCCGGGCGAGAGTAAACAGACCGACGATCAGATCGCTGATTTCGTGAAAGACAACGCCTGGGGACACCACGCCTCCTGCTCGTGCCCCATCGGTCCGCAGAGCAACGGTGGCGTGGTGAACACGAACTTCGAGGTCCACGGCACCCGCGGTCTGCGGATCGTCGATGCATCCGTCTTCCCGAAGATCCCTGGATTCTTCATCGTCACGTCCGTGTACATGATCGGGGAGAAAGCCGCGGACGTCATTCATGCCGCGGCCACACATTAGAACGCCGGCTCTCTCTCATCAGAATGTCTTCAACAGCTCGATGAGCGCGCGCTTGTCCGATTCCGGAAGCTTCGTGCCAAAGAGATGTCCCTTATCCTCGACGAAGTCGGGGCACTTGTTCGCCGCAATCAGGTCCGGCACCACTGCCTTAAGGCGCTCGGTAGCCTGCTCATCATTCATGTTTTTGATCCTGATGTCTGCCAGAGCCAGCACGATGCTGAGAATGGCCTTGTCTCTCTTCAGACGGTCGCCTTCGAGATTGAGGTTCGCGAGCAGATTGACCGGCGTCCCTTTCGGAATCGGCCCGATGCGTAGATTGCCGCTGCCGTCGATCGCCTTCGGATCCTTGAGCTTGATGACACTCGTTACCAGAGCTGGAAGATACCCGCCAGGGACGTTGATGTAGCTCCTGGCCGTCGTCCGCCAGATCTTGTTGACGCGCGGCTTGAGGAGCAGCATCCGCTCGATGCCGTCCTGGAAGGCGCGCATGCGGCCGGCCACCGACGGATCGCCGAAGTCCTCGCCGACGGTGTTGTTGTGCAGGTACGGCGCGCTCGACCAGAGGCTGATCAGCGACGGCGGCCGGTAGTAGCCCGGGCCGTTCCCCTCGATCTGATAGGAGAAGGTGGTGTTGTCGAACGGATTGAGGAGTGTCACCGGCTTCACCTGCTTGCGGGTCTTGTAGGTCTCCGAGGAGAAGTTGTCCCAGATGTGGCCGCGCGTGGCGTTCGTCGCCGCGGCACGGGTGACGTTCGTACCAATGTAGTCGGCCCCATGCGGGCGCTCATCGGAGAGGAAGTTGTCGGTGAAGAAGGCCGGATCGCTCTGCACCTGATTCCTGAACCAGGCCTTGCCGGCGTCCGACGACGGATCGGTCCCCTCCGGCGGCTGCTTGCTGGAGTGGCATTGCGCGCAGTTCTCCGCGAAGACGGTCTTGCCGCGCGTCATCAGGTTCTGATCGGCCGTCAGATACGCTGAACCGCCCGGCGCGTCTTTCAACAACAGCGGCCTGGCCACCTTCACCAGATAGCCGGCCAGATACGGCGACCGCTCCTCGCTCCAGTTCCAGCTCGGCGACGTCTGCTGCATCGTCTTTACCGGCACCGGGGTCTGCGGGACTCCGCCGACGAGTGGGTTGAAGTGCTTCTTCCACTCCGGCCACGAGCCGCCGATGTTGACGTAGACGCGGCTGAGCGCCGCCGTAAAGCCGACCGAGTCGTCGCCCTGCTTGAGCACCCGCGGGACTTTCATCCCCTTCTTGATCTCATCTTGAATGTTGCGAAGATCGAGCGCGCCACCGGTGATGTACTCGAACCCCGGTGCGGTAGTCGCCGTCATCGTGGCGTTGGAACCGCGCGAGAGCCGCTGCGGCAGGCTGTAAACACCGTTCATCGTCCCGGGATTGTTCAGGTAGTCTGTGGCGATGAACGACGTATCGAGCGTTCCCTGCGGATTGCTGTGGATAAGCTGCCAGACGAAGCTCTCCTCGTCATCCTTCCCCGTCTTCGGATTCGGCGGAACGAAGACCGCCCACACTTTCAGGTACTGCGCGCCGACGTAGTCGTTGAGGTTCTCCCACCTCGGATTCTCAGGATCGGCCGGCGGCCGCACCGGATCGGGCCCGACGTGACAGAAGGCGCAGGCCATTCCGACGATGTAGGGCCGGACCAGCGTCGGTTGATTGAAGTACTCCGGTTTCTCGTAGAAGTCGTGATTGACGCCATCCGGCCCGACGTGCTTCATCCACTCGGCCTTCGCTGCGGCGTTGAAGTTCGGGTTGTCGGAGATACGCAGTCCCACGACTCCCGACGAGCGCCCGTAGGTGTGGTAGTCGATCTTCGAATCGATCTGTCCGTCCGGATCGTTCGGCTTCGGCTCATCGATGAACAGCCCGTACTGATCGGGTTTCGCCGCCGCCTGAAATCCCGGCTGATTGATGATGCCGATCTCGGCCAGCCGGTGCGCCCGCCGCCGCGAGTCGATGGTCTTGAGCAGATCGGCTGTCCCGAATCCATGCTGCGCCAGGTAGTCCCACATCAACCCGCTGTCGCCGACCCAGATGTTCCAGACGATGCGCCCGCGGATGTCCTCCTGCGTCAGATTCAGGTTCGGCCCGTCCATCCCCGGAAAGACGTCGACCATCGTCTCCTTCATCTTCGGATCGTGGACATACCGCTCGACGGGCTTCGCCGGCACGGCGTCATCGTGTTTGCACGACAACGCCCCGGCGACGATCAACGCAACGCCGAAGCCGGCGAGTATCCCGACTCTCGCTCTGAGCATGGATCGCTCCTCCTCGCCAAGGTTGAATGGATTGATGGAGGTAACTCTACACCTGACGCGTTATTCGCGTGCGACCGGAGAGCGGGCGTCCCCGCCTGCTCCCGGCGGGCGTCTCGCCCGACGGTGGGGACGAACGCAAACGTAGATGCCGGGCAAAGACGGCGGCGTCCCGTCCGTGTTTTCAGGTTCAATCCTGCTGTTGCCGGGGACCCACCGCCGGGCGAGACGCCACGCCGGGAGCAGGCGAGACGCCCGCTCTCCGCCTGGAGGTCGCCCGAATACGAATGCAAATGTTGGCCAAAGACGACGACCTCCCGTCCGTGTTTTCAGGATAAATCCTGCTGTTGCCGGGAACCCACCGCCGGGCGAGAAGGACCAGCCCGCCGCCCGCGCCGAGCTCCTGGCCACGATCGGCTCCTCCGAGTTCCACCTCGGCCATCTCGACAGCGCCGAGAAACTGCTGCGCGAAGCGCTGCGCATCCGCATCGAGACCGACGGCGCCAACAGCCCCATCGCCGCCGGCATCCTCAACGACCTCGGCCTGGTCCGCAAACATCAGGACCACCTCGACGACGCCGAACGCCTCCTCCGCGAAAGCCTCGCCATCCGCGAGAAGTCCCTCGGCCACGCCAACGGCGCCACCGCCCGCGGCCTGTTCGACCTCGCCTCCATCCTAGCCATGCGCGGAAAGAACACCGAAGCCGAAGCCGCCTACCGCGAGAGCCTCCGCCTCCGCGAAACCCTCTTCGCCTCCGGCGACAAAACGATCGAACCGACCGTCATCCCTCTGACCATGTACGGCCTCGGACAACACCTGGCCCGCATGAACCGCCTCCCCGAAGGCGAGTCCCTCATGCGCCGCGCCCTCACCCTCCGCCGCCACCTCGAACGCCCCGGCTACGCGGATGCATTGGCCGTCCTCGACCTGGGAAAGGTGGTCGCGCGCCAAGGCCAGTTAGCCGAGGCCGAGGCGCTCGACCGCGAAGGGCTTGCGTCCCTCCGAAACTTCGTCGAAGCCGGAGACCACCGCATCGAAGAGGCGGAGGCGCAGTTGGCGGAGGTGGTGCGGGCGGAGGGGAGGTAGAAGGGCTCTCACTGTCTGGCTACCTGGTTCCTCGATGAATGCGGTCCGAGCGTTGAGACGGTCGTAAGGAAGCAGCCCGGTCATCGCAACAGCTCGACGATTTCATGGGCCAGTGCAGGATCCTTCGCGGCGACAAATTTCGTCCTCTTGGGCTTCTTCGGATCGGTCTTCCAGGCGGCAAACACCGAGGGTATGTCGATCCGGGAGGAAAGGGGATTGCCGTCGAGATCCAGGATGGTCAGTCCCGCTTTCTCTCCGATGAACAGGCCCGGCAGGATGTCGTATGTTGCGAATCCCTTGTCGAACTCGACGGCCGCATCCGCGTATCCGGCCGCTACCTGGATGATGGTGTTGGAGCCCCAGGAGAGATTGATGCGGCCGTCGCCGACCCTCATCGCATCGAGGAGGCGCGTCTTGCCGGCGACGGCGAGAAAACGATCCACTTTGGTCGTCAGAAAGTTGATGCGCGCGCCAGCCACACTCTTCCTCGGATCCGGTCCACCGTCCAAGCGGAACCAGGAGTGCGTGGCGAAATCGATGCATTCGGCCGCCCCGCCGTGGGATGCCCAAAAGAGGCGATTGAGGAAGATGTCGCCTGCCACCGCCGCTTCCACCCTGTCCGCGGCGCGATTGTAGAGAGCGAGCAGGCACCACCCCCCCTGGAGGTTCTCGACGAACTCCGTGCCGTCCACCGGATCGATGAATGCCACCCAGTCGGCGTTGCCGGCGTCAAGATGCTCTGGATAGGTCAGAATTCCGCGCTCCTCCGAGAACACGGCCAATCGTTCCACGCCCTTCATCCTCGGCAGTTTCTTCAGCAGGGAATCGAGAATGAGATCCTCCGCCTCCCGATCGATTCCCTTGGTGAGATTCGTGTCCGCTTTCGTCTCGGCCGACGATGCGATGGCACCCTTCAGCGCGAGCCGCTCCGACCCCCGCATCCGGTTACGGATTCTGTCCATCGCCTTCATCACCACCTGACGCAGGTACCGCAGGATGTCTTCGTTCATTCTGAGGCTCGCTTCCTACGTTCTGCCGCCATTCTCGCCTGCTGATTGATGTAGTCTTCGAACTGTACCTCGACCTCTCGGTCCGTTACGTCCTGTTCCTGTCCGATTCCCTTCAAGCGCTCCTGCTGGAGCATCGTCGCGCTTACCGCGCGCGATCCGATCTTATAGATCTTGTGGTATTGCTCCGCCATCGTATCGGCGAGCGCGGTCCGGGCCTGGATCTCGACCGGCATCAGAGACATCACATGATAGAAAAGATTGTAAGCGTTCGGCTCATCGCGCACCTCCTTCGTCAGCGGCGACCGGTCACCATAAGCCTTTGAGCTATGAAGCAGAATGTAGCAAATGATCCGATCCATGGCTTCGGTCTGCCCGCGCAGCGAAAGTGACTTGGCCCCGTCCTTCAGGTCGAACAGATAGTCCATCTGCGAACCCTGGATCTGGCGCACGGTAGCTTCCAGTTCGAGGCGCGCGATTCGTTCGTCGTTCATCCGGAGCTCCGATGCGGAACGTCCCAAGCTGTCAATCTTTTGATCGCGGTCCTCTCTTCTCGAGACCGAGCTGGCGTCAATCCACCTCTTCAAATTCTTTGCTCTCTCCGCCGCGATCTTGTTCACAAACACGAGCGGCCACTGTGCCTCGTGCGAATGACGAACGAACATGTCCAATTCGTCGCACAAACCTGCGGCAAATTCGCTGACTTCGGGATGGAGTCTAGCACGACCGACGAGACCGCACACGCTGCGGTACAACTTCTCGGCGGCGCTCAACAACGCGTCCCCCTTCGGGACGGCGTAACTGATATCTTTCTCTCCTCGAACGATTGGCAACACCTGTTTCGTCGAATACGTGCACGCTGTTGTCGCAAACGTATCGAGTACATTCAGAATCTCTTTCAGGTCATCCCATCGGATGACCCACTCGGCTTCGTTCTTCTCCTTCGAGTCCCGCTTCAGTATATGAACCAGCAGATCCAGCGGTTTCTCGCCTAGATACAGCCCGAAAGGACGCCAGGCCGGAATTACAGGCGACGAGGGTTGCCTCTCGAGCACTTTCGTGGCATAGAAAAACCAATCGCGATAGTGTTTCTGCAAAGCCCCCCTGGCCGTCGCCAGGCGCTTGTAGTTTTTGCCGTCGTTGTGCCAATACCGGTAGGCTTTCGTTAGAACCTCTCTCAGAGAGTTCAGGGTATACGCGTTTTTTTCCCAATAGTTATCGCTAAAGGCAAATGGATCCATCAACGCAGATATCTGCCAGGCATTGTAGCCGTCATCGCCGGCGTGGACCTTCGTGCGCAGGCACAGCCATCGCTGCCTCGAAAACGAACCTCCCTTTGAGGTGGTTGACGGCTCGTCCGCATTCCCGGGCGGGCTAAATGGATCTCCTCGCCTCCACATCTCCTCATAGACGGCGAATACCTGATTCTTGAACAAGCACGTCACCCTGCCTCCAAGATAGTCGAATCGTCCGTTCTCCCAGTTCAACATGTTTGGCGACAACTGATTGCCAGATACGTTGGCGAGCATCCTGATCCTCTTGTAAATTCCCTGAATGGAAAAACGAAGAACCTCTTCCGAGCTTGGAGAGGATGCACGGAAAATGGCTGCCATGGCGTCTGTTGAAAGGGAGAGGATTTCGACGCGAAGCTTTCCTAATGTTTTGCTCAATCCGCCGATCAGACTGCTCCCCTGGGGCGTACGCGTGACCTGCTCCTCCAGGGTTACGAGCCGATTGCGAAGGTCGTCGAGTGTCGCTCTGCTATCGCGGTAGAAGTCCAGGTAGGCGGGGGCCTTAGCCACATTGAGCAGTTGCAGGTAGAGAGAGACCGCCAGTGTCACGAACGAGTCATAACGCCGATAGAGCAGTTTTTCCAGTTCGCCGGAGTCGAATGCCTTCGTCACGTCATGGTTACTGAGACCGGTCGGGCAATGGGTGAGGTTTTCCCTCAGGCGCTGCAGCGCCTCCTCAGAACGACCTGCGCGAAGACCATCCAGCGCCGGAGCGGCGAATCTGAGGTCAGGAAACACCCCGGTGCCGAGCCATTTAGGCAAGGCTTCTTTCCATCGCCGGACAAGCGTGCCCTCAGGTCCAGGATCCTCCTCCCAGAGAGCCTCGAGCCTTATACTCAGCTCCTCCAGCAAGGCAGCCACCTTCGTCGGGGGTTTGTGCGACCTGATTTTCTGCATGTCCTCCGGCAATAGCTTCTGAAACAGGATGTACGACCAGATGGCGACGAGAGCATCGTTTTCGGCGCGGTGAGACTGCCCGATCCGGTCGAAGTAACTGCGAAATCCTTTGACACGCTCGCTGGCTTTGATTCCCCACGTGAATCCGAGGTCGAGACTGAGATTCGCCATATGGTATCGGAGTGAGCTTTGTAGTGCCTGCGCGTTGAGGTACTGTTGTCGCGCTGTATCGACGAAGTGGAGATCCGAAATGGGGATACGAAAAAAGTCGTCTGCCGTGAGCGGTACCGTAGGGTCGCCATGTGTACCGCGATACGAAATCTGCCGCTCGATGAGCTTCCCGATCTCGAGAGCGGCCCATGACAGTTTCCACGAATCCGTCGGAGGAAAGGCCGGTACAGGAAACGCATAGGTCAAAGCCTGAACCCTTGCGGCCAGCCGGTCGGTTGGAAGGTGAGTGATTCGGTCAACGTCAGGGTAGCCGGCTAAAGTTTTCCTGATGTATTCACCGCTGAGAGCGACGGCCTTGTGCTGATTGTCGAAGTGTGCGCGGTAGGCATCCGCGCGCGTTCCGTCGAGCCCCCAGCATTCCTGCAGCAGCTTACTGTTTCCGCTCTCGGCTACGGTTGGGCAGACCTGAACGTGAAAGTGAAAGACCGTCGTCTTGTCGTCTTCAGGTCCTCGGGTTCCGATGACTTCATAAAAGAAATCAGGAAACTCCATGGTTGATTCGGCGGCAGCCTTCGCAACGCGAACATTGACGGCGGTGCCGGGATGATGTTGATTCGCAAAATCGAGAATTGCTTTGTCGAGTCTGTCGCGCACTGGCGAGTCGGCGTCTCGCTGTTCCAAACACTCGTTGATCGATAGAAAGAACTTGCTCACGACGGACAGCTCCGGTCGGCGCTCGGTTGTCGTCGCTCCCTCCGGATGCATAACGCCGAAGAAGGCGTCCTCTTCCGAAACGCTGTCGAAGAACACCTGTGCCGGCGGTATGCCATCCAAAGTCGAATCAGGCGCCGCCGCATATGAAGTGGTAAGGAACTGGCCGATTGTGGTATCGCTTCCCGTGGGATGACATTTCGACAGATCAAACGCCAGGTAGACCAGGCTGAGCAGCGAGCGTCGCCGTGCCTCAAATCCGCACTTCGTCAGCGCCGTTTCTGCTGATTTGATCGCCGTATTGAATCGCTCACTAATCCCTTCGAGCTCTTCGTCCTCGCTTACGAGGCGCGGCGACTCTAAGAATTCGTTCAGGGCATCATGCAACTGGTGGTTAGGGTCGAGATGATTGGCATTGCCGTCCGGCGATGCGTAGGCAAAGCCTTTGTTTTCGATCTTGAGGATTCCGATGACGTCGCCACCAGAATGAACGCGAATGGGGACGCCATAGTAGTTGAAGAAGTAAAGAGGGCTCGTTTTCCCGGGAAGATCCGGGCGGCGATTTGTCCAGAGCCAGGGGTCGGCGTCCCCCAGTTTTCTGAATGCGCGGGACTTTCGGATAGTGAACGGGTCTCGTTCTCTAGGACTCTTCTCCTGTACGATCTCAGCCGTCAATCCCTTATACAGATCCGTGATGAGCCAATCCGTGAACGGCTGCCAAGGGCTCCGTTGGTTGGCGGCAGCCAGCCACATGGCTCCCTTGGGGTAGATGCAGTAGGGAAAGGCACTGGGGTCGCGCAAAATGCTGTCCCGGCGGCTCCCATGGTCCTTGGCGTCTTTGCCCAGGACCCCACTCCGGTATGTTCCTTTCGCAGATGTCCAGATAGCTCGAAAGCCCGCGACGATCCTGTCTTGATAGTCCTTGACGTCGGAGCGAACGCCGGGCGGCAATTCCCCCTTCGTCAATCGATCGATGAAGTTGCAGCTCCGGACATCCAGAAGCTTCAATTGGATCGTACACGACTGCGCCTCGAAGTCACTGGCGATGATCTCGCAGAACTCCCGCAGTATGCTCTGAAGAGCCTCCGGTGAGTAGAGGGCTACCTCGCCGGAGCGGTGAACGCTCTCTTCGGCCGCCAGGAGGCGATTGCTGAACTCCTTGAAGTTGCTTTCGTTCTCTTCGGTGGGCATGACGGCACCTCCAGCGGGGCTAAGAAATCTTCTGGATCCTGCCATTCTGCGTTCGGGCAATGGCTCCTGATGCGAAATGTTGATCCAACAGGCGCAAAACGCTCGGGCGCGCTGCCGGATCGTCTGCAAGGGCGAGAATCTCCTCGAGAGGCACCTCTTCACCGATCGGAAGGTGCCTCAGACGTTCCTCGATCTTGCGGCCGAGCAGACGGTCGCGCTCGACCAGCCGTTGCCGGTTCGCCGACATGGCCGCGCCGAAGACGCCGGGATTCGAGACCCCTTCGAAACTCGCGCGAACCAGCGTGTCCGGCCCGAGCGGCTTACGTTCGCCGTAAATCTTGTCGTAGTACTTGCCGAGGAATCCCTTGGCCTGGCGCTCGACGATCTCGCCGGTTTGGCCCCCCAGCACTCCGCCGGCGAGCACGACCTCCGAGAAGGCACCGCGGCGATAGATGTTGTAGAGCTGCGCGATCAGATGGGCGACGTGTAAGCCGAGCTGGCTGAAAATGCTGACCGATCCGACGATCGTCCGGGCCACGACCTCGTAGGGAAAGTCGGCCGGGAGATCCGGCTCGCGAGACGCTTCGCCGCTCCCCGTGCAGAGCCAGAGGGTGCGCTGCAACCCCGTCGTCCACCCGGGCGGTTTACGCTCCAGATCGGCGCGGCGCTCGCTGATGTAGTCGACCAACGCCTGCCGCTTCGTCGTTTTCAGCGCGGCCGCGGTCGACGCGATCGCCTTGCCGATCCGAGCCGAGGGTGGGTGGTTATCGCTGGCGATGAGGGCATCAAGAAAGTCAGCCGTAGGAGCATCAGTGAAGAGCGGCAGCAGCCTCCCGAGCTCCACCGGCTCGATGCGCGTCCACAGGCTGGCGTCACTGTTCAAGCCATTCCGTTCGCCGAAGAGCGGCTCGCCGTCAAGGTGAAAGCTGCGGCTGAGATTGCGCACACCCTCGGCCGAGATGTAATGGCGTGCCAGCCAGCCCGGCTGCCCTTGAAATCGCGGCGATTTCAGGTTCAAGGCGATCTTCGAGAACTCGGCGACGTCATCCGCCACTGCCCCCGCCGCCGTAACGCGGCCGCCAGCGAGGGAGGTCCCCAGTTTCACGAAGATCTTTCCGCCCTCTTTTCCAAGGCCGTTCAGGGTTCGAAGGGTGTGATTGCCGAACGCTTCGGCATCACCGTCGTTCAGAAGGGACAACGCAAGATCGTCTTTGAGCGCGGCTCCGATGGCCCGGAGCTCGGTTGCAAAATGGGATAGAAAGTCAAAGGCGCCGAGCCGGTTGATGGGATCGTTCGGCGAGAACGCCCTTCCATCTTCGGTCAGCCCTTCCAGGACACGCGACATGCCTGCGATCCGGTTGTCCCGCACCGCGCCAGGCCACGAGATACCGATACCGCAGATCTCACGCCATTCCACACCGGTATCGTCCAGCTCTCTCGAGACGTTTGCGAGGACTTGGCGGCAGAACTCCGAAACGGTAACTCCATCCGGGGTCCGGACTTGGGGCCGGGCGGGGTTGTCGAGCAATGCGCCATTGCGGGCGACGGCGATCTTGATGAATTGCCCTCCGACATCGACGCCGACATACGACCCCTGCCTCATCTCTTCGCGCCCGAACTGAAACGCTGGCGGCTGCGGCCGCGCAGACGTGATGCCGAACGGGTCGAAGCTGTACCGTTCGATATACGTGCCGAATGCCGATCGGAGACCGCTCTCGCGCTCGGCCGCCGACAATGCATCGAGAAGCTCGTCATCCGTGAATGCGTACTTCCGGCGAGACTCGGCAACCGCGGAACACGAAATTCGGGCGCGATTCACGCGCCGTACGAGCGCACAACTGTAAACCTGCGCGGCGATGTAGCGGGCCAGGAACCGCTTGCGCTCCGGCTGGCGCGTTCCTTCCAGATCGCTGTCGGGCAGGGGAAGGTAGGCGTGCAGGCTCGGAATCGAATCGCTTCCGTCGTACTCCACAGTGAATGTCTGCGCCCCCTCGGGATCCAGGTCGTTGATGGTGTCGAGGATTCTGTATACGCGCGGTGTCCATAACGGCGCACCCGCCGGGGCGTCCAGGATCATGCGATCGAAGATCGATACCGAGGTGAAGCGTCCCCGCTCGATGCAGTTCAAGTCGTCCGCTGACATTTCGGGCAGCCGGTCTTGCAGCGCGAACTTTCGGGCTGGCAGCACGGTCATCAGCTCGGTGTTCCCAAAACGCCTGCAGATGACGCGCGCGCCGAGAGGCTCCATTGCCGCGACGGCGGCACCGGCATGGATGCGAAGTTGGCCGGGCTGCGACCAACGCGGCCGGCGCTTGCGCCACTCCTCATGGTCAAACTCGATCCACCTGGTGGTGATCGCGGCAAGGGGATGGCGACTCAGGGCGGACCTCAATTGTGCGAACTGCTTGGCGCCGTGACCGGCGGCGGCAACGGCGACGGGCTCCTCAAACACTATGCGCGTCTGGTGCAGTCCGATCGTCTCGACCGATTGCGCGGGCGCTCCAACGGTAGTGTCTGGTTCCGGCGCGAGCGCACCGAGCGACTCGGACGGTTTGGGAAAAGATCTCGTCTTGAACTTGCCGTCGTGGATCGCGCTCCAGAATTTGTCCAGAATCTCGGGCCGCGCAAACCCCTCATCTGTGCCCGTCTCCTGCAAATATTCCGCGCCGATTCTCAACGCCCACAACACTTCGGGGTCGAAGGGGGGATGTGCATCGAAGACCTTCTGCGCGCGCGCCAGCGTCCCCGAGCCCCAGGCGTATCGGGAGAGCGCAAGCCTATGGGCAAGGGCGAACGACGGCAGCGTCGATGCCGCGCTCCCGGATAGTTCTCGGATTCGCTCGCTGAAGACAGCGCCGAGGTCCACCGACCACAACGGGCACCGCCAACTGGCGGGAAGGTAAATGCACGATTGGATGAGGGCCAGCAACGCCGCCTGGCTGCCGGGGCGGAGCAGAACGTCGAGCCACGGCAGGGACTGGTCCGATGACAGATGCGTTTGGATCGACTCGAGCTCTCCGGCCGCGCGGCGCCAAAGGTCCTCTGCCGAGGGCGACGCAAACGCCGGCGGTATGCCTGCCAGATCGAGAAGCAGCGGGAGATCGTGGCTGGTCAGTTTCCGCCGCAGACTGCTGGCGATCCTGCGAGCCAGAGTGGGAGACTCCACCGTTTCGTATGTCAACGCGACGCCATCGAACTCGAGCCAGGCTTGCGCGTCGGGGTTGAGGAACAGATAGAGGTCCGTGGCGATCCGCGGGAAGGGAATGTCGGTCAGGACCCCGTGTTCGCCGCCCGCGACGAGCGCATGGGTCAGGCAGCTCAGCAGCGCTTTCAATAGGCTGGGATTCCCCGTTCCTCCAGTGCGCGCGGCGGACTGGAGCAACAGCCGCTCCGCGCACCGGGCCTTCCGCGGATCGCTGATCGAGCGCGCCAGCGGAACATAGGCCGAGAACGTCTCTTCGACATAGACCTTCACGCGGTCGCGGTCCGGATGGTTGGGCGCGTCGCGCAGGTTATCGATCTTGTCGGCCATCTTCAGGGTGATGGCGTCGTCGCCCGCCTCCCGAATTCGCCGCAAATAGCTGGCGTCGGCGTGATCGCCTTCGGCGGGGCGTTCCTCCCCGGGCAATCGCGACAGCGTGCTGACGAGACTCGCGCAGCGCGCACCGAATGCGCGCTCGATCGTCCCCCTCGGCGTAGCGGTGTCCTCGAGGATGTCGTGAAGAAGCGCAGCGCAAAGAAGATCGACGTCGGACACGCCGAATGCTTCGATGGCCAGACATGCCAGACGGATGGGGTGAACGGCATACGGCGTGTCGGTTCCCTTTCGTTTCTGCTCGCGATGCGATTGCTTCACACATTCGAGAGCGCGATCGATCTTCCCGAAATCCTCCGCGGTGCGGTCTTTTCCAAGGAGCGCCCGCAGAGAGCGCTCCGCCTTGTCCAGGTTATTGACCCAATAGCCGGGCAGCGGCTCTTGATACCAGGGCTGCCCAATGGCAGCGGAAGTGACGTCCGTCAACATGGCTTTCTCCCCTCAGCCGGTTCGCCTGCCGCAAATCCCACAGCTCGCCATGTTTCCAAATGCAGCAGCCAGTTCAGGCGTCCCAGGTCATCGGACCGGAACAGGATGACGAGATGATCTGCGTAGGGTCGCGCCGGCTGCTGCACGATCAAATCGCGCTGATCAGACTCCACGAGATAAATGTCAGGGAGGATCAGTCTCTTCACAATCCCCCGCCTGGCCAGTTCCAGGGCATGGGAAAATGACGTTGCATGAAAGATCGTTGCGGCACGATCTTCCTTTGGTGATTCGAGGTAGAACGCGTTGAGTGCCGCGCCGAGGCTTCCCGGTTCCCAGGCAAGCATGACTGGTGACGCCTGTGGATTACGCGGCTGCACTTCGACCGAAGACCAGCGAAGCAGCCGCCGCGCTTCGAGATCGCTCGACATCGCGGCCCGGACGTCGAAGTCACCCAGAGAGGACTCGTGCACCAGAGCGACGTCGATGGTCTCGCTTCGAAGCGCCTCCACGGCATCGCGCGATCGGACAACCATCAGCCTCCCTGCTCTCTGGCCAGCCTTTGCCAGATACGCTGAGAGAAGCAGCGACGCGCGCGTGCCCGCCGAAACGCGCGGGAAACGAACGAGATCCTCCCGTGATTCGGCAAAAATGCGATACGCCCGCACGAGGCGCCGAACCTCGACCGGCAGGATGATGCCCTTCTTCTGTCTCCACTCCGGGGGTGGGGCGCCGATGATCCTGTTGATCCGCTCGATGAGGCGGTACAGGTACGCCCGTTGTACGGACAGAAGGGACGCCGCCGCCGCGATGCTGATCGGTTGCTTCTCCAGAAGCCTGTTGAGGTTCTCGAGGTCCAGAAACGTAACTCCGATTTTCTGTCGCTTGTTCGGCATGACTGACATCAATCCATCAGTGAAGTATGCATCCTCGGCTGCGGAAAGCCTCGCGTCTCCAGACTGAGAAAGGCCGTGCCACTGTCGCGACGATTCGGTCCCCCGACGAGAAGCGTTGGAGTGGATCGATCCCTGGGACAGTAGAACCACCCCACGCTCCCCCCGTTGTCGAGAAGTATCGCGTTCGTCACTTTCCAGCGTTGCACAAGATGCTGAGCGATCGCTTTGAGCGAACCATTGAGCGCGAACGCTCGCAGCGTACCGTCCTGAGCTTCGGCAATCAGGGAGTGAAGAGTGTGGCGGCTCGCCGTCACACCATACTTCCGCGCAATAGCGAGCATCAACGCCGCGAATTCAGGGTGAGGAAGATTCTCGCTGTGCGCCGCCTGCCATGCGTTCGTCAATTCCAGCCACGCGGCTGGTGACGGGCCGATCAGCCCGCCGGGATGCACCTCGAATACGTGCGCAACGTCCGAACAGTTCGCGATCAGAAAGTCCGTCTCGGAAGCGACGCCGTCGATGACGACCGGGAGGCCGGTGAGGAGATCAGCGCCGATCTGCCTGGACTCGGCGGCAGGGAGAAAGCGGACACCTTCCGGCAGCATGGCCAGGACTGGCCATCGCTCGTCGACCGGCTGATCGCCCGCCCGGCGCCACCACGTCCCGTCGAGGCGCACCTGATAACCCCACTCGTTCAAGACATTGCGGCATCCGAGCAGGAGGTAGTCCTCGTGGAAGGGCGTTTCCAACACATCGCTGGAGGCAGTGAGCACTTCCGCTGGGTAGTCACGCCATGGAAGCGGTGTGTCGATCTGATGCTTCCCGCCCCGCACCTGAGCCGACGCAAGCGCACGGGCTGCCGAACGAACATAGCCGACGCTGCCGGAAGGAAGCGCGCCGCTGTGCGGAAAATGCAGCTTCCCTCTGATCCGCCGCCCAAAATCGGCGATTGAGTAAGAGGAGATCGTCACACACTCTGTACCGATCATGATACGAATTCAGCGATTTTATAGGGTCAAAGTCGCTTGATGTGTGCCTTTGATAGCACAATATGAAGTCCTCGTCAAACATCGCTTGGACCCGCCAACACTCGCGTCGGCGTCGGACGACCGCACGGTGCATTCCGAGGTGAGAGCAACGCGTGCAACTCACCCCTCAACTTGTCCGCCATCACACGGAAGGCGTCGCCGAACTGCAGCGTGGCACGCGCTTTTGTCACATCGAAACCGCTGGCCACCAGCCCCTCCGGGTTGGCCTCGCCGCCGCAATCGCCGTGGCGATGAAATCGGTCGGCACGGTCTGATGCGAACGGACGAACACGCCCGTCGACGGGTGAGACTACTCCCCGGAGTCCATTGATGGCCTCGCCGAGGCCATTCATGGCTTTGCGGAGTCCATTGAGGGCCTTGTGGAGGCCCTTGATGGCCTCGCGGAGCGCATGAATGGCCTCGCGGAGCCCGCGAATGGCCTCGCGGAACCCACGAATGGCCTCGTGGAGCCCATGAATGGCCTCGCGGAGCCCATGAATGGCCTCGCGGAGCCCATGAATGGCCTCGCGGAGCCCATGAATGGCCTCGCCGGACCCCATGAATGGGCTCGTGGAACCCATGAATGGCCTCGCCGGACCCCATGAATGGCCTCATGGAGCCCATGAATGGCCTCGTGGAACCCAATGAATGGCCTCGCGGACCCCATGAATGGCCTCGCGGACCCCATGAATGGCCTCGCGGATGTCCATGAATGACCTCGTGGAGCCCATGAATGGCCTCGTGGAGCCCATGAGTGGCCTCGCGGACCCCATGAATGGCCTCATGGAGCCCATGATTGGCCTCGCGGAGCCCATGAATGGCCTCGTGGAGCCCATGAATGGCCTCGCGGAGCCCATGAATGGCCTCCGGGGGTCGATGAATGCCACTTCCGAGTAGGTGCCTGCGGTCTGAGAGGGTAGGGTGTCCGGCGGACGGCCCGCGTTTGATGCTCGGCATCCTGCTGCTTGCAAGGCGCGGGCGAGACGCCCGCGCTCCCAGGGGCTCAAGTCCTAAAACTGACAGCGTCATGTGACCGAAAGCCCGGTGGCTACTGATGGAGCACCGCTATCATTACCCCCTATGCCCCGTATCCTCGCCCTCCTCGCGCTGCTCCTCGCCGTCGCCGCGCAGGCGCAAACGATCGTCTGGGACAAATACGATCCGATGGCCGTGCGCACCAACCGTACCGCCGACGTCGCCCTCGAGGCACAGACCAGCGGCACGGTGTCGGGGTTGCGTCTCGATTACGCGAACGGCGGGTCTCTCACGTTAACCCAGTCGGGACCTGGCCACTGGGTGGCCTCCGTTCCGGCAGCCAAAGCGCTCGACGGCTATGCGGCCGACGACGTCAACCACAACTTCGTCGGCTTCCTCAGACTGCTGGCGTCGGACGGCTCGACGCTGGCCTCGTACAACAGCTTCATCCAGGTCGTCGACAACCTCGTCCCCTCCGTCACCATCCGCACCCTCGGCGGCAACGCCCGGGCGACGGCGCGCGTCCTCAACCTCTACCGTCCCGCCATCGACACCGATCACGTGCAGGCGGCCGCCCAGCAGTTCTACGGCTACTTCCACGATGACTACGACTTCCTGCAGATCATCTACGCGGAGCCGTCGTATCCGGCGAACCGTTACCACTTCGCCGTGCGCAACGACGTCGACGGCATCGGCGAGGCGAAGTTCAATCAGGCGCCGTCGTACGGAAGCGCCGGGAAGCTCCAGGGAATCACCGTCTACCCGGTCGATTTCTTTTTCGATCCCGGCGAGACGGCCTTCTCGCATGAGCTCGGGCACCAGTGGGTGCTCTTTCTCAAGAACAGCGCGTTGCTGCCGGGACCGCACTGGCCCCCCTCGACCATGGCCCACGGCGTCATGGGATTCAACATCCCCGGCAGTTCCGTCGGCGGCGATTTCCCCTACGACGTCACCGCCGTGACGCCGACGACCGCGCGGATCACCGACGCGCCGGTGACGAAAGAGTTCAGCGACTTCGACCTCTACCTGATGGGCCTCCTCCCCTCCTCCGCGGTCTCGCCGGGAATCATCGTGCAGGGAAACCCGTGCAGCGGCTGCGTCCTGCCAAGCACCACGATCACCATCAACGACGTCATCGCCATCAACGGTCCCCGCTCCCCCGATGCCTCCTCGGCACCGAAGCTGTTCGACGTAGCCGTGATGGTGATCTCGCGCGACCGTCTGCTGACCGACGACGAGATGGCGATCCTGGAGTACTTCGCCGTCCGCGGCGAGGCCACGACATCGCTCCCGTTTACCTCCGGTCTCGCCCGCGGAACGACGAAGCCGTTCTACCTCGCCACGCGGGGATTAGGCCGCGTCGACCTGCGGCTCGAACACCCACCGCGCCGCCGCGCGGCAAGGCATTGAGGCGGGATGCAGGAGCACCCGGTGACCGCATACCATATGCGCATGCTCAACTGGTTCGGTCCAAGCCGCGAAGAGGTGTGGAGGCAACTGAGTGAGGCCATCGGCGCCCGCTACGTCGACGGCGGCTTCTTCAAGTCGGACAAGGTCGAGGCCGTACACGGGCCGTGGGTGGTGACGCTCGACAACTACGCCGTTTCGACGGGAAAGGCGACCATCGTCTTCACGCGGATGCGCGCTCCCTATGTCAACCCCGCTGGCTTTCGCTTCACCATCTACCGGAAGGGCCTCTTCAGCGAGCTGGGGAGATGGTTGGGGATGCAGGATATCGATGTCGGCGATCCTGCCTTCGATGAGGCGTTTGTCATCAAGGGAACCGATGAGCAGAAGCTCCGGGCGTTGTTCGCCGATCCGAAGCTGCGCGCATTGATCGCCGCGCAACCGGACATCCACTTCGAAGTCAAAGACGACGACGGGTTTTTCAAAGGGTTCCCCGAGGGCGTCGACGAGCTCTATTTCCAGGTGACCGGCGTCATCAAAGACGTCGATCGCCTTCACGAGCTCTTCGACCTCTTCGCCGAGACGCTCGATCAGCTCTGTCGCATCGGCTCCGCATACCAGCAGCCGCCGGGCGTGGCGATCTGAAGTTAGCGCGACGGACCGCTGGCGTCTCGCCGGCTGGCTCGGGGGCGTCTCGCCCCCGACCCGGCAAGACTCCGGACATTCGCTGGTAACCCGGTGGCCGCCGCCCATCCTGCAAGACTCCTGACATTTGCGGTAACCCCGGCGGCGGGACGCACGCCGGGCCAGCCGGCGAGACGCCAGCGCTCCGTCGCGAAACGCTTACGCGCTACGTTAAATCGCCGGCACGCCGTGTTGCGCCGAGATGTAAAAAGCTTGTAAGGCGGAAATCCCCCGGTGTCGTCGTTCGTACAACGACTGTGTCCGTCGACCAATACAGCGGAAAGGTGCTGCTCGCGCAGAATTCGCGCACGGCGCCGCTGGCGGCGCGTGCAGAGCTCCTGAACCGCCAGATCCACACCGGCGACATCTTCGGAACCCCATCCCGGATCGTGATGTCCGCCTCCAGCCTGCTCGTCGTCCTGCAGGCGCTCAGCGGCGTGGTAATGTGGTGGAAGAGGAAATCGCAAAGCCTCACGGGCGATCACGACTGCCTCTGACCGGTGCCATCACCCGGCCCTCGGGATGGGTCAATAAGGGGCTCGTCTCGGTCGTTCGAGCGTTGCCGGCCGAGCCCTTAACGCAAGGAGCGTGACATGAAGAAATACCTACCGTTACTCGTAGCACTCACTCTGTTGTTGCCGGTGGTGGCGCGCGCGCAGCATGGCGATCGCGATCGCGATCACCGCCGCGATGAGCGCGGGGAGCGCATCGCGCGCGTGATCAGGGACTGCCAAGACCGCACGAACGACTTCCGGAGCGCGGTCGATCATTCGTGGGGCCGCGAACGGCACCGCGAAGACGATCTGGACCGCAGCGCCGTGCGGCTGGAGCGGTCGCTGAATCGAATCCGCGATTCGTGGAACCGCGACCACGACTACGACCGCACGCGCAGGAATGTCGGCGCAGCGATTGAAGCCGGCAGGGACATCAACCGCATCCTGCGCAATCATCGCGCGGGCTCGCGCGTGGAGCGCGAGTGGGGAGCGATCAGGAGCGAGTTGAATAATCTCGCCGAGGTTTTCGAACAGCCTCGCATTCGCTGGTAGCTCGCGGCTTAGTTAGTTCCTGTCCCGCGTGAGGGTAACCCGCGATTGCTTTCGCGATGGAAGGGTGGCATACGGTCACGATTTGGGGTGCGCTCGCGTAGCGGGGATATGG
>JADGNY010000196.1 GCA_017883235.1 Thermoanaerobaculia bacterium
TCATGACCCGTTTCCTCCTGTATGTTGGCTCTGCACCCCTCGGGGCGTAACCCACGAAAGGTACACGAGCGAGCGGGTCACTCCATTCTGTCTACCTTCTTGAGCCGCTATCGCGGCGGCGTAACGTCCGATCTCCAGTCGCCGCGGAGCGGCGCAATCTACGTAGCCCACAGCGTGAGCTGTGGGGTTGTGATCGGGGCAATCTCCAGCCGCGGAGCGGCGATATCTGGAATGTCGCCAATGATGATGGCGTGCGACGAGCGGTATATGTGGGAGTGATCACTCCGAGATGTCGCCGCTCCGCGGCTTGAAACCGGCTCGTATCTGAGTCCCACAGCTCACGCTGTGGGCTACGTAGATAGCGCCGCTCCGCGGCTTTGCGCCAGCTTTATCAGCGACTCCAAACGTCCAAACCTCAGCCCGCGGCGCAGCCGCCGAATCACATCACTTCGTCCGCGCTGGTCCCGTAGATCGCCGGCAGCGGCACATCGAGCAGGCGCAGGTAGACCGAGAGCTGTCCCCGATGGTGATACTGGTGGTTCATCATGATCTGACGGATGAAGACGATCGTGGGCGGCCGCATCAGCTCGTCGCCGTTGCGCGCGATCACGAACGGGGTCTTGAGCGCGGCGTCGTCCATTCCCGCCAGCGTCTCGCGGATCGCCTGCAGGTTGCGGCGGAATGTTTCGACGAACTCGGGATTCTCCGGCATCTGTGGTGGTCCGGCGTTGGCGATGTCGAATCGCCCCGCATTGATCAGGCGGACGGCGATCGATGGGATGGCCACCACATGCCAGGCCAGGCGGCCGAGCGTCATCGACTTCGGGTGCGGCGTCCAATCGAGCTTATCCAGCGGCAGACGCTCCAGCATCCGCAGCGTCGACTTCCCTTCCTGTTCCAGTTCCGCGATCAAGGCATTCGCAAGCGGCATTCACATCCTCCGGCGGCATCATAGTGGCGCCGCCGGAATGTCGCCCGGCGGAAATCCGAAGCTGATATGTTGTCATTCCGCCGGCGTGATCCAGCGGCGTCTCGGGTCGCCGCCCGCGTAGCGAGCCGGTTCCCGCACGAACATGTCACTGTGACGACACTGGCACACTTGTGCCTCAAAGCGGTAGGCGCTTCCTCCCCGAACGGTGACTCGCATGATTGTCGCTTTGTCCGATGCGCAACCGCACCGCCGCGACCTACGTTGATCTCAAACCGCAAACGGCATGCTTGCTTGGTGGGCTTCGAATCACGTCGAAGACGGGGCTCTTGACCCTGAACCTGACCTACGACACGACGACGATGACGCTCACCAAGGTAACTGGCAGCGTCGGCACTCTTTGATCGCTGCAGGCAGGAAACCTGAACGGGCGAGCCGGCAAGGCATCAGGCCGGCTCGCCCCGTTCTCATCATGAAAAAGGGGACGACACACAAATGCGAGCAGAGGAGGAGTGACCCCCCGTGACGGTAATAGAGATGAACAGCCGTGGTTCGATTCCAGTCACCGCAGACTCGACGCAGGGATGTGAGAGCTGTGATCGCGGGATTCGCTGTTTCGACGCCTCCGCGGCCGAACGGGCGCACGCCTCGCGGAATACGACCGAAGACAGACCGGCCCGGGTCGTTCTCTGCAGCGATCAGCCGATCATGCGCAGCGCATTGCACCTGCTGATCGACACGCGCAGCGAGTACAAGGTGGCCGTCGAGACCGCGATCTGCTCGAAGGCCCTTCGTCTTCTGTACGGCATCGGCATCGATGTCCTGCTCCTCGACTTTGACTTGAACGACTGCTCGGCAGACCGGCTGGCCGAATTGCAGTCGCTTCTCTCCGCCGCGCCGAGCGTGCCCATCCTGATCCTCACTCTCGACCCCGATGCGGAAGCATGTCAGGTTGCTTTCCGCTTCGGCGTGCGGGGAATCGTTCTCAAGAGCAAGAGGCTCGAAGATCTCTTTGGAGCCATCGATCGCATCCATCGCGGCGACACCTGGCTGGAAGGACCGGCACTGCAGAAACTCCTCGACCAGAGCTCGAAAGGGAAGAATGTCCGCGCCGAAGACAGCCGGATCGCTCTGCTGACCAAGCGCGAGCGCGAGATCGTCAAGGTCGTGGCGGGCGGGAAGACCAATCGGCAGGTCAGCGAAGAGCTCTTCATCTGCAACGCGACCGTCCGTCATCACCTCTGCACGATCTTCGATAAGCTAAGCGTATCCAGCCGCGGCGAACTGATCGTCTATGCTTATCGCAACGGTCTCGCCGACAGGAAGGATCTCGAGTCGAACTGACAAGGTACGGGCGAAGGAGCAGTGCAACGCCCCTTCGCCCGCGAATCGCTGTCTCTCATGACTGGCGAAACTCAAATTGCGCCTATCGATTACGGAGGCGTGGTGTCCGCTTGGTATGGATCGAGACCGAGGAACGTACCGAGTGGCGGCAACCCCGCGGCGGGAAGACCTCCGCTGCCGATAGGAGGAATCTCTGTCACGATCTCGGCGTCCCGGAAACCGTCCTTTCCGATCTTGTTGAACTTCGGAATGGTTCCGTTCGGGGCGACGGCCGAACCGTTCGGGATGAAGAGCTGCGGGTGGTCGAAGGGCGCCTGTTCCTGCCTTACCCGTTCATCGGTGAGGGAGAGGAGGAAGGCCACGAGATCATGCTTCTCCTGCTCGGTCAGGAAGAGATCGGTGATATCGGGATGGAGATCAGCCAGGTTCTGGTCATGGAAGTCGCCACCGCGGTCGTATTCATCGACGACCTGGCGTAGCGTGGCCTGCCCGCCATTGTGGAAGTACGGGCCGGTCAAATCGACGTTGCGGAGAGTGGATGTTTTGAAAGCACCGTCGACAGTGGTGCGGTTCGGGTCCGGGAATGGCGTTCCCAGCGGAAGCGTCGCCACGTACGGAGCGACATCGGCCGGCAGCAGGTTCTGCTGCTTGAGCAGGCCGAGCTTGGAGTACGAGAGCGGGAACGGCTGCAGGGTCAGCGGGTTGGTGAATGGGGAGACGTCGCCACGGCCGATGTCGTCGGTGATGAGGCGGGAACCGATGTTGTAGAAGCCGCCGTCGTAGAAAGCGGAGCCGGCGTTGACGTTGCCCGTGGGGTTCTCCGGCATCAACTCGATGCTGTGCAACAAACCCTCGCGGAAGGTGACCGAGGCGTTGGTGAACTCGGCACCGGTGTGACAGTTCGCGCAGCGGCCTTTCGAAAGGTAAACGCCCATGCCGCGCGCCTGCTCCGGGGTCTGCGGATGGGCGAGAGGATTCGCGGCGTAGCGGTCAAAGGGAGCATCGTCCGAGACCAGTGTCGATTCGTAAGACTGGATGGCCAAGCCGAAGAAGAAGGCGAAGTTGGCTTCCATCTGCCTGTACTCAGTGAGAGGCAACGAATCCTTCTTTAGATCGTTCTTTTTCCCGTCGGCCGGCGCGGCGGAGAACACCGGCTGGCCGTTGACGAACGTGACGATCTGCGTGGAGCTCCAGTACTGGTCCCAGAACGCGGCCTTGATCATGGCGACGTAATCGGTATCCAGCCCCTTGGACTTGTACTCCTTCTTATCACTGCTCGCGCTGCTAAGCGGACCGAGGACGCTGTCATCGGGATGCACGATCTGCATGGCCAGAGGCTGAAGGGAGAGCATCTTCTTGCCTATGTCCGGCCAGGTCCGGCCGAGGAACGACATCTCCATCTCGGATGTAGGAGGTCCGACCGACTGTGAGGCCAGGCTCGACTTCTCGATCCGGATGATCTGGCTCTGGAGCGAGCCATCGCCGGCAGTCACGAAGATGCCGGAGCTCCGGTCGAGCGGCCCGAACGGGTTGTTGCCGTTGAAGTAGTAGTTGGCGCGTCCGTCCCAGAAGTTGTAGGCGTTGAAGACAGCGTTGATCACGGTAGGCGTGTTTCGTGGCTCGACGCGGCGTACCTTGACCCCGTCGACGCTGAAGGTGGGATCGTCGAGAGATGTCCCGTTATCCCGGGCATCGCCGAGGACGATGTTCAAGAACTGCGTGAGGTATGTTCCCTCCGAACCGGTGATGTCGTTGGTGTCGAAGAGGACATCCGAGTAACGGCTCCGCGGATCCGACAGCTTGTGGAACGGATAGTCGGCTGGCGTCACCGTGTAGTTCGGCCCGCCGAGCTGATAGGTCGCGTCGGGAGGGACCGAGCGCAGGCCCGGATCGATCGCGTCCTGAGTCCGGTTGTCAGCGCCGGCGTGGAAGTGGCACGAGGCGCAGGCCTGGTTGTCGCTCCCGAGCTGCATGTCCCAGAAGAGCGCCTTTCCGAGCTTGATGGCAGCCGACTTGTCGCGTATGTACGTGGCCAGATCGGAAGGCTCGGGGACCGGGATCGTCTTCAGCGACCCCGGAATCCCTGGCGGCGGCTCCTGCCCCTGACTACGGGCAGGAGCCGCGCTGAACAACGTCGCCACCGTCATCCATGCTGCGACCACGAGCGCAACGCGCGCCGTCATCATCGGTTTTATCGTCTGTTTCTGTTTCATGACTTCTCCCTGTTCGATGGACGTTGGCCGATCAGGTCCGTTCATCATTTGAAGGTTATCGTGGCCGTGGCAGTACCGCCGAGGCTCGAGTTGACGGTCACTGTTCCGGAGGCAGGTGCTGCCGGCCCAGTGATGACGAGCGAGTAGGTGCCGGCCCCCGTGAAATCCATGATGAGGTTCGTGCCGCCCACTCCGAGGCCCATGGCCGTCAGCACCGGCGTGCCGTCTACTACGGACGAGGTTGCGGTGACGGTCAGGACTCGCCGGCCGTTCTTGTAGATGGCCGTAGCGGTGACGACGTCCGTGACCGTCCGCACGGTGACCGTGACCGTGGACGGTGCCGAAGCGAGGAAACCGTTGTTGACGATGAGCCGGAAGGTGAACGGTCCGACAGCGGGCGCACCGGGTGCGGTGAAGGTGGGCGTGGCCGTTGTCGCTCCGGTGAGCACGACCGCCGTCCCGGCAGTCTGGGTCCATGAGTAAGTGAGCGGCAGGCCATTCGGGTCGGTGCTCGCTGAGCCATTGAGATGCACGAGGGCGCCGACCAAAACGGACTGGGGGGGACCGGCGTTCGCGATCGGCGCGAGAACCGGGTTCACAGTGATGTTGACAGTCGATGGCGCCGATGAAAGTCCGGAAGTGTTGGTGACCGTCAGCGTGAAGGTCAGGACCACTGACGTAATGGTCACGATGGGCGCCTTGAACGTCGGCGTCGCGCTGGTAGAGCTCGAAAGGGTTACGGGGGGTAAGCCGCCAAAACCGGTCTGACTCCAGGCGTAGGTCAGAGCCTGAGCCGGAACGTTCGTGTCGCGGCTCGCAGTTCCGTTGAGCTGAACTGTCTTGTTGGAGCCAACCGTTTGTGCTGTGCCGGCGTTGGCGATCGGTGCCGTAGCGGCCGGCGGCGCCGGATTCACGGTGATGGTGACGAACGAAGGATTGGACTGCAGTCCGTCGGAGTTCGTGACGATGAGCTGGAAGTCGAGGGTCAGGGTCGTTGCCGGCGGGACCACGGCCGGGGCCGTGAAGGTCGGCTTGGTTGCGAAGAAGCTGTTCAGCGTGACCGTGGTGCCGGAGAGCTGGGTCCAGTTAAAGGCGATGGCCAGTCCGTTCGGATCGGAGCTCGCGCTCCCGTCGAGCGTGACGACTGCTCCGCTGGTGACGGTCTGCGGCGGGCCGGCATTCGCCGTCGGAGGCGCCGCGGGAGGCGGGAAGCCGCAGTTCTGAGGCTGGATGATCGTGCCAGGGAACGGGATGAGCTGTCCCACATTGAGGCCCGGGAGAAAGCCCCAGGTGCCATTGGCCAGGAAGGGGAACTCATTGAAATTCGCAGGAACCGGCGGGTTCCCGATGGCGAGGTTCTCCGGGAAGATAAAGGTGAAGATTGGCGCGGCGTACTGACCGGTGATCAGCCCGTTTCCGGAGATCACAGGCGCGGCGATGCCCGGGGGGTAGGCAAAGTTGAGGACGGCGCGCATCATGCGAGTGGGCGGAAGGAAGGTGCCTGACGCCGGCATGAGGAGCAGGCCGCCGTTGGGCGGACGGAAGCGCCAGCGTCCCTTGACGGCACCGGTCGGTGGGCCCACATCGACGGCGACGAGGCCCCAGTCGCGGTCGCTTGTCGCCGCGCTGCAACCGTCGACGTCGATGCCAAACAGGCTTACGGGGCGGGAGGTATCGGTCGAGAAGCCCTCGAAACGGGTGCGACCAATCGCTTCCTGGGGAAGGCCGAGGATCGGCGTGCCCCCGACGCCGAGGATCATGACGTCGGTCGCCACGTACGCTGGATTCGTACCTTCTGTGGTGAAGATACCGACGTTGTCGATGATGGTGTGTGCTGCGATGTAGGTCGCGGCCAAGCCTCCGGCCGGCAGTGGGCCGGCGCTGGGCTGCTGGCCGTCCTTCATGAGCGTTCCGGCGTAGGTGACGAAATCGCCGATCTCGAACGGAGCGGCGAACATCGGGTCTGCTGTGCCTGGCAGGCCACCGGTGGGCGGCATGGTGAAGATGGTCTGGTAAAATCCGGAGGGATCGATGGGCCGGTTCGCCTGCGGGCAGAGGGGGTCGACGCCGGAGGCGGGGTTCAGGTGCGGAAAGCACATCGGGTAGCCCGTCGAGGTGCGGACGGTCGGATTGTCTTCGTCGATGGTGAAGCGCTGGTCGAGCGTGTAGGCCGGCGCAAAGCGGCCGATCGGATCGTTCATCTTCACGCGCGTACCGGTCGTCGGGTCGCCGATGACCCCGCCGACGCGCAGCTCGCCGTTGGCGTAGTCGATGTAGTTGATGAAGCCCTGTCCGTTGTTCAGTGACTGCTGCGACAGGAAGAGCAGGCCGGCGATGTACACGTCGCCGACGCGATTTCCCTGCACGTGGACCTCATAGGTCGTCAGCGGTGCCGGGGTGTCGGCCATGGCCAGGCCGGTCTGGCTCTGGCCATACGGCGGGGGGGCCATGCTGAAGAGCTGCTGCCAGGTCAACGCCAAGGCCGGCATCTGCAGGATCGTGTTTCGTGGGACGATCACCGTGTGGCCGTTGACCTGCAGCGTGCCACCAGCCAGGAGGTCGCCGGGCGAGTCGAGCGTCGCCTTCTGAATGAAGCCGACCATGTCGAACGGCGAGCCGACCGGATTCAGCGGAAGCTGTGCGTACGCGCCGCTGGGAAGGACGAGCGCCGCGACGACCAGCGCCGCCACCAGACGAAGCAGAGCGACGAAGCGATGCCTGGCCGTCTTCGGGGACACTGAAAATTTCTGTTCCGCGCGATCCTGCCCCGTTGTCTTACCGATCAAGGCAAGGGTGGCCGCGGTCGACGGATCCTGGGAATGAGTAAAACTAGCCATGGTGTACCTCACAGTTCTCGTTTCGTTGCGCGATTCGTCGCGCGGAGCTCATTGGGACAATGCAGTTGAACCCAAGATGGCTGCATGACTGGAAGATAGAGAGTTGGGACCCCGCGCACATTGAGCGTAAAGATGGTTTTCGCTACAACTTTCGTCGCACGGCCCCTACAACATTTGTGTTACTTGCCCGACACCCGCACAGTTGTGCCCCCTTGCCGTAGGCGCTCCCTCCCTGAACGGTGACTCCCATGGTTGTCGCTTTGTCCGATGCGCCACCGCACCGCCGCGACCTACGTTGATCTCAGATCCGCAGACGGCGTGCTTTTCCTGGTCCGCTTCGAATGGTTCGAAGCGGTTTGCCGCGTTCGTACGCCGCTCGGCTAGGACATAAAGGAGAAACGCTATGCACCTGCCACGTGAAAGGTCGAAATCGCGGCTGCACGAAGTCGTCGCAGCTTCAGTGCTGGTCCTGGGCCTGGGTGCGCTTGTGCCCAGCGCCCATGCCACGAGCGTTCCGACGGGTTTGCCGCCGAGCACGCTCTGCTTTGCACCGAATCCATGCATCCAGAAGTTCACCCAACCGATGCCGCGCTTCGACGTGCTGCCGCGCAACGCCATCTCGACGCTCGTTCCGGCGCCGACCGAGCAGGCCAACACGACGCTGCAAGCTGTGGACCCCGCGCTCGGCGGCGGGTTCGGTCCCATCGAAGGCCGGCCTCCCGGGCCCATCTGGGCTCACCAGGGCTTTACCCTCTTTCCGCCCCAGATCGCTGTCGAGGTGACGCAAGAGGGCGCGAAGATCAACACCGTCTACAACCCTGGAGTGCCTGCCAGCCTCAACTCCGGAATCGATCCGGCCGTTGGGTTCCACCCGCGTTTCCACCCCTCCGCTCCCGACCAGGGGCCGCTCAAGATGTGGACCTTCAACGGGACGCTGCCGCCCAAGCTCATCATCGGCCGCTA
>JADGNY010000016.1 GCA_017883235.1 Thermoanaerobaculia bacterium
GGCGTTCGAGATGTCGCCGCTCCGCGGCTCAACGTTTACTGAATCGATTTCCCACAGCTCACGCTGTGGGCTACGTAGATAGCGCCGCTCCGCGGCGCGTTGCCGCGTAGCGCACGAAGAAACGTCCAATCTCCAGGGCACAGACAAGAGTGTCTGTGCCGCGGCGGAAAAGATCGCCAGCCGCGGTACGCCGAACGTCACTCTTCACGAAGGGAGCGCCGGCGCGATGCCTTTCGCCGACGCCAGCTTCGATCTCATCGTCTCCAACCTCGGCGTGAACAATTTCGAAGACCGCGCCGCCGCTATCCGCGAATGCCGCCGCGTCGCGCGCAACGGCGCCACGCTGGCCCTGACCACCAATCTGCAGGGACACATGCACGAGCTCTACGAGGTTTTCGCCGATGTCCTGCGCGACGATGACGACGCGCTCGCCCGCCTCCGCGCCCACGTCGCACATCGTGCCACTATCGCCGATGTTCGCGAGCTGCTGGAAGACGGCGGCTTCACCGTCACCCGCGTCGTCGAGCGTGAAGGTGTGATGCGATTCGCCGACGGCACCGCCCTGCTCAACCACTATTTCATCAAGCTCGGCTTCCTCGACGGCTGGAAGAAGGTTGTGCCCGGAAACGAGCGCGACATCTTCGCGCGGCTGCGCGATGCGCTTGACGATCTTGCCGCACGTAAGGGCGAACTGCGTTTGACGATCCCAATGGCGTACATCGAAGCGACAGCAACGTAGACGGGCGATCGCTATTTATCGATCATCCCCGCCTTCGTGGCCCGATCGAAGACCCAGCGGGGGCCTTCCTTCACCATCCGTACGAGGAAGAGGGCGTTCTGTCCTTCGAACAGCTCCCCCTCAACCTGCAGCACGGCGCTGTCGCCGTGCAGCTCGCCGCCTGTGATCTTTCCCGGCTTCTTCGGCAGCCAGAAGCCGAGGGTTTGCAACGCGTCGTCCAGTTTCTCCTTGGGGGTTCGATCGGACTCGTTGAACGACTCCAGGTGCTTCGCGGTGACGTTCTTGCTGATCCCTTCCCAGCTCTTGCCCGCGATCGCGGTCTGCAGTGCTTTGAACGCTTTTCCCGGCTCGCCGCCGTCAGCGGGCAGTTTCGTTCCCGCGGGCGGACGCGTGACCTCCGTCGAGAAGGTCAGGTCGATCGTGTAGGAAGAGCCATCCATCGACTTCAACGGCTTCGGAGAATAGACGTGGCCGGCCACCTTGTCCGGTGTATTCGCCGTCATCTCCGCCTTCATCCGGCCGCCCGTCATCTCGACGAATTGCGTCATCGTCTCGGAGTAGGTGGCGTTCATGCTGACGTCGTTGTCCGGCCGCACCCAGAGCAGGACGTAGTTGTGATCGCGCAACGCGCTCTGGTTGATGACGTTCGTGTGCGGATCGAGCTCCGCCGCCGCCGCGGCGATGTCGATGGGCGCCTCGGAGAGCACGACTTCGACCGCCATCTTCCGCGCATCGCGCTGGTCCGGCGTCTCGAACGCCGCCGCGTACTTCGGCCGGATGGGCGCGCGGGTGCCGGCGGTGAATTCGCCGGAGGCCTGGCCCGCGAGAACGGGAAGGGTGAAGGCAGCAAAGGCCACGAAGAGCACGCAGATTCTCAGGTTCATCCGCGGACCGTATGTCTGTACCGAGGCAGGGTCAAGGGCACCGCTTACAATCCGGGGGTGCTGGGTTGCTTGGTTGCTCGGTTGCTGAGCTGCTGAATGACCCTTGATACTCAGCAACCCAGTAACCCAGCAACCAACTAATGACCTTCTTTCTCGGCCTCCTCTTCGGATCGATCGGCACCGTGTACCTGATCTACGGCAAACGGCAGTCCAGCCCGATCCATCTCGTCGTCGGCGCGATTCTGATCGTCTACCCGTACCTCTTCTCGAACGCGCTTCTCGTCTTTCTCGCCGGCGTGATCCTGACGGCCATTCCGTATGCGCATCACCGAGGACTGATCTGACGTGAGCGAATCGATCCCGTTGAATTGCCCCTATTGCGGCGAAGAGGCCGACCTCGACATTGACGACACCGGCGGCAGCCGGCAGTCATACGTGCAGGACTGCCCGGTCTGCTGTCAGCCATGGCAGGTCGAGGTGACGCGCGACCGCGACGGCGACTGGAGTGCGACGCTGCGGACTGGCGACGAATAGCTCCGTCGATTCGCGATGCAATCTGCCAGCGTACGGGTGGAATCCGCCAGCGCGCAGGTGAACATCGCCTGCGGCAGTTGCCATCGGCGCGACTCACCGTCCGCGCCGGCGGTCTTTTCGCGCCCGCTCGATGTGTTTCTGCTCCCGCTCGATGCGTTTCCGCGCCCTCTCGATGCGTTTCCGCGCCCTCTCGATGCGTTTCCGCGCCCTCTCGATGCGTTTCCGCGCCCTCTCGATGCGTTTCCGCGTCCGCTCGATGCGTTTCCGCGCCCTCTTGATGCGTTTCCGCGCCCTCTCGATGCGTTTCCGCGTCCTCTCGATGCGTTTCCGCGCCCTCTCGATGCGTTTCCGCGTCCTCTCGATGCGTTTCCGCGCCCTCTCGATGCGTTTCCGCGTCCTCTCGATGCGTTTCCGCGTCCGCTCGATGCGTTTCCGCGCCAGCCAGCCGATTCACCGCCCGCGCTGGAAGAGGCACCGCGCGACCTGGGAGAGGCGCGGCCCGACCCGGGAGAGGCACCGCCCGACCTGGGAGACGCACCGCCCGACCTGGGAGACGCACCGCCCGATCTGGGAGACGCACCGCGCGACCTGGGAGAGGCACGGCCCGCGCTGGGAGACGCACCGCCCGACCTGGGAGAGGCACGGCCCGACCTGGACGTGCACCGCCAGCGCTTGCTGATTCACCGTGCGCGCCGGACGATTCTCCGTGCGCGCCGGACGGCGTCACCGATGCGGATCCGGCGCAGACGCGTGACGTGATGAGCTTTTGTCGAGGCGTACGGCCCGTCCCGGAGCAGCTCGGGCGGGCGGCGGCGGTTTCCGCAGCGCTGGCGTCTCGCCGGCTGGCTCGGCGGCGTCTAGCCGCTGAGGGTTGCGAGGGAATGTTTGGTGTGCGGCCCGTACGGGGGCGAGACGCCCCCGGGCCAGCCGGCGAGACGCCAGCGCTCCGTCGCGCTAATCCGGATTCGTGGCCCACACCGACAGCTCGGTGATGAAGCCGCGGTCGTCCATCTCCAGCATCGAAAGCGCCGCGTGGGCGATCTCCAGCGCGCGCAGCTTCCGCTCGCTCGGCGGACGGTCATTGCGAAAAAACTCCGTCTGCACTTCGCTCGGATTGATCTGCATGACCCGGATGTCGTGCTTCCGGAGCTCGGCGCGCCAGCATTCGGTCATCCCCGACACCGCGAACTTGCTGGCCGCGTATGCGGTGCCGCCGGCGAATCCGCGCACGCCCGCCGAGGAGGAGATGTTGATGATGTTGCCGCGCTTGCGGCTGATGAAATGGCGCGCCGACTCGCGCGCGACGACCATCGCGCCGAAAACGTTCGTGGCGAAGAGGCGTTGCATCCCCGCAAGGTCCGTGTCGAGGAGCGGCGCGAACGAGCCGAAGCCGGCGTTGTTCACGAGGACGTTGTAGTCGGGGTAGAGCTCGACCGTCTTCCGGATCAGCGCCACGACGTCGGCCTCCACGCTGACATCCGCGCGGACTCCATGCGCGCCGATCTTCTTCGCCGCCTCGATCACCTTCGCCTCATCGCGCCCGCAGATGACGACCTCGGCGCCTCGTTCTTTGAGTTGCCGGGCGATCTCGAATCCGATTCCTGAACTGCCACCTGTGACCAGCGCGCGAACGTCGGAGAGTTTCATGTGTGGATTCTACGTCTCATCTGCATCCGCGGCTGGCATCCGCCGCGACCCGCGCGCTGGGAAAGAGGGCGTGCGCCGCGCGGGCGTTCTCACAACGCGCGTGTCCGCCGATGCGCGCCAGACGCAGGCGAAGCCGGAAGTTCCCGGGATCGATGCGCGCGGCGCGAACGAGCGAAGCGCGGTCGCTGTGCGTCGCGTAGATGTCCATGGCCATGACTTGCGCGGTGCTCCGCACGGCGCCGTAGACCGCCAATGCCAGGATGACCGTGACGGCAAATCCCCATGCCGGCCGAGGTGATGTCTCGTCCGGGATCCACAACGCTCCGAGCGCGGCCCAGACCAGGAAAGCCGGCACGGCGAGAAGCAGCACGGCATCGAACGTCCCAGCCACCGCCGCGCCGGCGACGATGCCGAGGAGAGCCGCCGCTGCCAGTCCCTCCTGAACGTCAATCGCTCGTTTGAGCTGACGCAGGCCGGCCGTCCCGAAGCGGACGAAGACCAGCGCGAGAAGCACGAAGGCGGCGATACCGCGCTCGGCGATGCAGGCGATCCAGTCGCTGCTGGGCCACGGATTCGACGTCATCCCCGCGTTCGTCTGATCGAGCGATGGGTCATTCGCCGGAACGTGCGCCGGATATTCGACCGGCCAGTTTCCCGGTCCCACGCCGAAGAGCGGATGGCGCACGGCCAGCAGCAGCGAACGCCCGTATTGCACGAGCCGCCCGCGGCCGCTCCCTTCCGAATATTCCGCCACCCGCTGCACCGACTCGAGGTAGGGATTACTGCCGCGCCAATGAAGGGCGTTCGGAAGAACCAACGACAGCGCCACGACGCCACCGGCGATGAGCACGATCCCGGCCAGCCGTTTCCACGTCTGCCGGTCGCGGCGCAGTGGCGCGGAAAACATCATCGCCATCAGCAGGACGATCACCACCACGGCGAAGGCCAGCCACGCCGCGCGCGACCGCGTCAACACCAGCGACGCAATCACGAGCGCGGTGCCGAAAGCCCAACGGAGATAGGCGGCCCGCCGCTGCGCCTGCAGCGTGACCAGGAGCAGGAGCGGGAATCCGAATGCGGCGACGTGGGCGATGAAGTTGCGGTTGCCGAGCGTTCCTCCCGGGACGCGATTCTCGGAGAAGAACTCGATGTTCAAGCCATAGGTCTGCAGGAGTGACGTCGCCGCGGCGGCGACGACCGCCAGCGCCAGCGCGCCGAGCAGCGGCCGCGCCAGGCCGGCATCGCGCAACGTCCGCGCGGCCCAGAAGAGGATGACGCCCGATGCGCTGACCGCCAGCGCGCGCACCGCCAGCCAGCGATTCGTCGCCATCAATGCCGACAGCGCGCCGAGCGCCAGATAGCCGGCCAGGAGCAGGTCGATGCGGGTCACGCTCATCCGCCACAGCGCGCGCACGACAAGCAGCCCCGCCAGAGCCGCCGCCACATGAAGCACCAATTCCTTCGGGACGAAAAAGCGATCGAGCTCGAAGACGTTGAGCGTCGTCACCACGAGGACGACGGCAATCGCACCTGCCTGGAGGATGCGGAGCGCGAGACGGTTCGTCATCGCGAGCCATGAGATCACAGGAACCAATTCCTGCGCTCTCACGTCCCACCACAAAACCGACCCCGACTGGAGGCAACGAATGATCCGGAAGCTGATTCCCTCGTTCTTCATCCTGA
Source organism: Thermoanaerobaculia bacterium (assembly GCA_017883235.1). GTDB lineage: Bacteria > Acidobacteriota > Thermoanaerobaculia > Gp7-AA8 > Gp7-AA8 > JADGNZ01. The sequence continues at coordinate 5,488 of JADGNY010000016.1, forward strand.
CCCTGTTCGCCGCGCACGCCGATGCGGGAGAGCTCGTTCGATCGGTGCGCTACAAACTCTCCGCGGGCGATCTCGCCAGCGGCATTGCCGCCGTCGAGGACTACAAGCGGGCCTCGGGCGTCGACGCCGAGTATCTCGATGCCGTCGGCTGGCTGGCTCGCGGCGCGGAGATGCAGCGGCGGAACGAGCTGGCGAAGGAGTACGTCGCCGAGCTTCGGCGCGAGATCCCGGCCGAAAAGCCGGAGTTGCTCACCCCCTTCGGCGCCGCGATCGAAGTGGAGGCCAAACTGATCGCATCACAGACCGGCCGCGGCGCCGCCATCCGCTACCTCGAAGGTGAGCTCGCCCACGCCAGCGCGCCGTCGCTGCGCGCGCGGATCAACAAGAACATCAACATGCTGTCGCTGGAAGGCCAGCCGGCCCCTCCGCTCGACACGGGCAAAGTGATCGGCGCACCGGCGACGTCGCTTGCCTCGCTGCGTGGCAGACCGGTCCTCATGTTCTTCTTCGCCCAGGGCTGCGGCGATTGCAAAGCGCAGGCGCCGTCGCTGACACGCGTGTGGCAGAAGTACAAGTCGAGCGGACTGGCGCTCGTCACCGCGACCCGGTTGTATGGATCGCTGGATGACAAACCGGCCACCCCGGAAGAGGAAACGGCCCGCATCGAGACAGTGTGGAAGGACCTCTACGCCGGCCTCGACGGAGTCCCGGCCGTGATCGACACCGAAACGATGGTGCGCTACGGCGTCTCGGCGACCCCGACGTTCGTCCTCGTCGACCGCAAAGGAATCGTACGTCTCTACACGCCAACGCGCCTCTCCGAGGCCGAGCTGTCGCGTCGGATCGACGAGGTGCTGGCGGAAGCACCGTAGAACCTACGCGGAAGCCTTCGCCGAAAGGTATCCGATTCGCCTTTGCGGCTTCTCACGGGGAGTGATCAGAGTACGAATGGCGTCGAAGACGACCTGGAATTGGCCGTCGTATCGTTTCTCCAGTTCGCTGATCCGCTGCGCAAGATCCGCGTGATCGGAAACCAACCGCCGGAGCTCGACGAATGTCCTCATGATCTCGACGTTGACCGCGATGGCACGCTTGCTGTGGAGGACGCTGGAGAGCATCGCCACGCCCTGTTCGGTGAACGCGTACGGAGCGCTGCGCCGGCCGCCCCACAAACTTGAGATCACAATTTGTGATCTCAAGTTTGCGAATTCACGCTTCGTGAGTTGAAACATGAAGTCGCGCGGGAAGCGCGTTGCGTTGCGCGTGACCGCCTGAATCAACACGCGCGTTTCCACCGCATACAGCTCGGCGAGATGCGCATCGAGAATGACCTTCTGTCCTCGGATGAAAAAGATGCTCTGACGAATCCGGCTCGCTACTTTCGCTTTCAGGGTCATGATCGTCTCCGGCCGTCAGTGACCCGACGAACGCTCGCGGCGGTTGTCGTCGCCGTGCGGCTGCGCCACACAATCGGGGCACGAGAGAACCTCCCGGAGAAACAACTCCGCGACGTCGTCGGGAAGGTTTTCGTCGATGTGAATCTGCCCGCCTCGCCGCTCGATCTCCTGCTTCAGTCTCCGAATGGTCTTGTTCATACACGCTCCTTCATCCCCGAGGCTCCCTCGGATTATTCAGGAACGCAACCTTTCTACATTAGGTGGAGTTTCCCCTCGCGCCACCAGCGCGGCCGCGGCGAGATCGCCGGTCACGTTGAGCACGGTGGAGAACGTGTCGGGGATTGCGTCGACCGCGATCAGCAGGCCGACGCCTTCGGCGGGGAGGCCGATGACGAGGAAGAGCGGCGTGAGCATGATGAAGGCGCCACGCGGAATACCGGGCACGGCGAAGGCCAGGAAGATCGATGCGAAGGCGATCATGGCCAGACCGCTGGCGTGCAGCGGAACGCCGTAGAACCAGCCGACGAAGAGCGCGCCGACGGTCCACGACAATGGCGCCGCGATCTTGAACGTGGAGACGGCCAGCGGCAGAACGAATCCGGTGGTCCTGGCCGACATTCCCAGTCCGCGCTCCGCACTTTCGACAAGCGCCGGCAGCGAGGCAATCGAGGAGCTGGAGCTGAAGGCGATGAGTTGCGCGGGCAGCGCGGCGCGCGCAAAGCGAAGCATGGAAATCTTCGCGAACATCGCCACGACGGGATAGAGGAGAAGGGTGACGACAAGGCAGCCTGCCGAATACGCCACGACGTAGAACCCGATTGCACCGGCCAGCGCGGCACCGGCGTGTGTGGCCAGCGGCAGAGCCAGTGCGAAGACTCCCACCGGAGCGAGCATCACCACCCATCGCACCAGCGTCAGCATCGCATCGCCGAGGGCCTGGAAGAATCGGGTCAGCGTCGTGCGGGCCGATTCGGGACTGCGGGCGACAGCCAGCGCGAAGAGGAGCGTGAAGAGAATCAACGGCATCATCGCCCCTGTGGCCGCGGCGGCGACCGGGTTGGACGGCAGTAGCGACGTCAGCCACGTGGAGAACGTCTGCGACTGCCCACCGGCCGCGATCTCGCCCGCGGCTTCCGCGGCACCCGGCGGCAACTGGACAGCGCCGAGCCGTTGCGGAAGAAGGCGGAAGAGCGCGGGACCGAAGGGCATGACCACGATCGCCGTCCCGGCCAGAAGAAGCACGAACACGAGCAGCGTTCGTCCGCCGAGGCGTCCGATCGACTTCACGTCCGAGGCCGACGCCACGGCGGTGATCAGGAGTGAGATCACCAGCGGGATCACCGTCATCCGGATGGCGTTGACCCATAGCGTCCCGATCGGCGCGATGAAATCGGCGGCGCGAAGCAGCGCGGCATTGCCCGATGCGGCGATGGCGATTCCGCCGGCGATCGCGGCGATGAGGGCGACAAGTACGCGAGTGCTTTCTTTCATGTTGTCGGTTACATCATCAGGTCGCCGCCGTTGATATCGAACGACGCCCCTGTGATGTAGCCCGCCTCCTCGGATGCGGCAAAGCAGATCAGATCGGCCACTTCCAGCGCCGTCCCGAGGCGCGGCACCGGGTAGCTGGCAGCGAGGCGCGCCAGCAGCTCCGGCGTGGCATTCTCGCGTGTCAATTCCGTATCGATCATGCCGGGACAGACGGCGTTCACCGTGATCCCGAACTGTCCCAGCTCCTTCGCCGCGGCGCGTGTCAGACCGAGCAGACCGGCCTTTGACGCCGTGTAGTGGGCGCCTCCGAGCGTGCTCACCGTCCGCCCGGCGGTCGACGAGATGTTGATGATGCGCCCGTAATGCTGCGCCTTCATGGCCGGCAGCGCCGCCTTCGTCAGGAGAAACGGCGCGGTGAGATTCACCTCGAGCGCATACCGCCATTCGTCCGCCGATAGATCGGGAAAGCGCGTCGAGCGCGCCAGCGCCGCGTTGTTGACGAGGATGTCGATGCGTCCGAATCGCTCGAGCGTTTGCCGGACGATCTCCTCGGGGACGCCGTCCGCCGCGATGTCGCCCGGCACGGCGAGCACGTTCTCGCCGATCTCCCTTGCCAGCGACTCCGCCCGCTCGCGATCGCGCACGTTCACGGCGACCGACGCGCCGCGCTCGCGCAACCGCTCGGCGGCAGCACGCCCAAGCCCGCGCGCAGCGCCGGTGACGATGGCCACTCGTCCGGTGAAGTCAGTCATTGAAGGATGGAGAGTGTATGGCGGAATGCGCCGCGGTTAGTCGAGCACGACGCAGACGACGTCTTCGGCGGAATGGGGAGCCGGAACAAGGTGAGTAATCCCGCGATCGAGGGTTGCAATGCGTCCACCGTGGCGTAGAGCCACCGCCAGTAAATGAGCGTCGGTGATCTGGCGATGACCGTGTAGCTTTTTCTCATCGATGAAATCGCTGGCGGCAATCGAGATGTCGTCCAGCCAGAAGACGTGGTCAGGAAGCCCGACGATTCTCCGAAGAAGGGCGAGCGCTTCTCGCGGAGAGCGTGCGTCGGGGAGGGTGTGCGCATTCGACGACACTCTTACAAATCCGCTCTCGGTCAAAGGACACGTTGCCCAACCGGATTTGCGATTCCGATCGAACCACCGCAACGCCGTCCGGTGATGAACGTGATTCGGCCAGGCAAGCGCGATCAGCAGGTTGACGTCCAGAAGAGCAATCACGATTCACTCTGCGTCCAGCGCGTCCTTAACCAGCTCGATTGTGATTGGGGCAGCATCGGGGTCGACATCGAAGACCGGAAAACCCGATCGCGTCTTTGCCTGGCTACGTGGCGCGAGACCACGGCGGGCGAGATCAGAGAGAGCCTTCCCGATGTTCATGCCTTCCGCCGAAGCAACGCTTCGCGCGGCCTGCAGCACGTCATCATCGATCTCCAGCGTCGTTCGCATCACAACATCTTCGCATCATGATGCGGCTACGTCAAGAGCGTCCGAGTGCCCGCCTACGCCTCCCGGAAGAACAGATCCACCACGATCTCCGGCAGACGGTGACCAAGCTGCTCGCCCGTATACCGCGCCTCGTACTTCATGCCGAGGCGTGCGGCGACGCGTTTCGAGGGCTCATTGTCGGGATCGATGATCGCCACCACACGCGGGCGGGCCAGCGTTTCCAGCACGTGCCGCATCGCCGCGCCGCCGGCCTCGGTGGCGTAACCGCGGCCCCAGGCTTCGCGCGCCAGGATCCAGCCGATCTCGAGATTGCCGGTCGTGCCGAGCGGTTGCGTTCCGGCAAGACCGGCCAGGTGTCCCGTGGACTTCTCGATGAGCGCGCCCATGCAGACGCCGTCCTCCGCAAGCTGGCGGGCCTGACGTGCTAACCACTCGTCGACCTCGGCCTCGCTGTACGCCCGCCCGCCATGCACATAGTGCGTCACCTCGGGGTGCGACATGAGGGACGTGAATGCAGGACGATCGTCCGGCTGCCAGGGACGGATTACGAGACGCTCAGTCTCGAGCAGAAACATGAAGCGGTCTACTTCTTGTCTTTCTTCGGCTTCTTCGTTTCTTTCTTACGGGCGTTGTTGCCTTTGGCCATGAGGTCCTCCTTAAGTTTTGTTCGACATAAGGTTAGCGGATTTTCAGAGGAAATGGGCGTCTCTCGACTGATCAAGGGGAGATCACGGATTACAATGGCTTCGCCACGTCCAGGCATAACGAGTGAACAACATGAACGTTCGGAGAGTGTTCTCGATGGGCGTGAGCCGCGTCAGGGCAGCGTTGTTCCTCGTGCTGCGGGCGCTGTTCGGTAGCGTTGAATGGCATCCGCCTCATTGGCTCTCCATCCTGCGCGTGCGCTCGAAGGCGTTGGGCTCATGGACGCGCGATCATCCCCGGCTGGCGGCGTTGCGCACACTGCTCGTACTCGTCGTCATCGGCGCGGCGTTCGGCGGAACGTGGTGGTATCGGCACCGCCCCAGGCCGGTGGAGATTGCGCTGCACGCCGTGGCGCCCGAGCTGACTAAGCTGGAGCAGGAGAAGTGGAAGGTCTTTCCGCTGGTCGTCGTATTCGACGGCTCGGTCGCTCCCATCGACAAGGTCGGAAAGACTGTCGCTCCGGGGCCGGCACTCTCCCCGACGATCGACGGACAGTGGACATGGGACGACGATCATCACCTCAGCTTCCAACCGAAGACAGATTGGCCGATCGGCCAGTCATTCACGATCAACATTCCGAAGAAGGGGTTCGTCGCCAATCACATCCGGTTGGCCGAGTATGAGCTGAACTTCACCACGGCGCCCTTCGGTGCGGCCGTCAGCGAAGCGGAGTTCTATCAGGACCCTGTCGATCCCAGCCTCAAGAAGGTCGTGGCTACCGTGACCTTCACTCATCCCGCGGACCCGGCCGATTTCGAGAAGCATCTCAACGTCCACATGGAGGGAGAGCCGGAGGAGGCGAGCGACAAATTCACCGTCACCTACGACAAGTTCAAACTCAACGCGTACATCCACTCGGCACCGATTCCCATCCCTCCCAAAGACACGAGCATGTGGATCACGCTGGGCGCCGGCATCCACGCCGCTGCCGGTGGTCCGCCGACGGAAAAGAAGGTCGAACGGCAGGTCAGCGTCCCGGGGATCTACAGCTTCCTGAGGGTCAACTCCGCGGAGCTGTCGCTGGTCGACAACGAGCGCAACGAGCCGGAACAGATCCTGGTGCTCGAAACGACCACTGGGGTTGCCGAGAAAGAAATGCAGCGGAACGTCAGCGCGTACCTGCTGCCGGTGAATCATCCTGACAAAAACCTGGACGACGGCAAGCATCCATACCGCTGGCCCGCCTCCGCGCTGGTCGGACCGGAGATCCTCAAGCTCTCACAGCAGGTGCCTCTCGACGCCATTCCCTACGAAAAGGAATACGCGACGCTGCACAGTTACCGATACCGGGCAGACGTCGGCCGCTATCTCTACGTCCGAGTCAACAAGGGAATCCGCTCGTTTGGGGGCTATCTGCTCGGCCAGCCGTTCGGTACCGTGGCCGAGGTACCAGAGTTTCCGAAGCAACTGAAGATCCTCTCCCAGGGTGCCCTTCTGAGCATGAGCGGGGAGAAAAAGGTTCCCCTGTTTGCGCGCGACGTCGATGCCGTTCGTTTCGAAGTGGGCCGCGTGCTGCCGGACCAACTGCAGCATCTCGTCAGCCAATCGGGCGGAGACTTCCGCAATCCCGATTTCAACAACTACCGCTTCAGTCAGGACAATATCTCCGAGCGATTCACCGAGACGCGCGACCTCCCGAAGCTGCCGCACGGTCAGTCGAAGTACTTCGCGTTCGACTTCTCGAAATACCTCGAGGTCGGGGGGAGTGCCGAGGGGCGGCGCGGAGTGTTCTTCTTTACGGTCGAAGGATGGGACCCGATCCGGAAGGTTGCCACCGAGGAGAAAGACAAGCGTCTGATCGTCGTGACCGATCTTGGGATCCTGGCCAAGGACGCCCTGGACGGCAGCCACGATCTCTTCGTGCAGTCGATCGCCGGAGGCGCTCCCGTAACCGGCGCCAACGTACAGGTCATCGGAAGCAATGGCGTGGCCGTGCTCTCCGCCACGACGGGAGACGACGGTCACGTCCAGTTTCCGACCCTTGTGAATTTCAAGCGCGAGCAGTCACCCGTGCTCTACCTGGTACGCAAGGGAAACGACATGTCGTTCCTCCCGTACGACCGCCGCGACCGGCGTCTCGACATCTCCCGCTTCGAAGTCGGCGGTGTGGCCAATGCCGTCACCGCCGATCGACTGAGCGCGTACCTTTTCTCGGACCGGGGGATCTACCGGCCGGGCGACGAGATCCACGCCGGCATCATCGTCAAGCCGAACGACTGGTCGCAGAAAATCGCCGGAGTCCCGGTGGAAGTGGCCGTCACTGACGCCCGTGGTCTCGTGGTGATGCGCCAGAAGATCTCTCTCTCGGCGAGCGGCTTCGAGGAGATCCGTTACACGACACAGGACACCTCCCCCACGGGCACGTACACGATCAATCTCTACGTGGTCAAAGACAACCAGACAGGAGGTCTGCTCGGATCGACGACGCTGAAGGTGCAGGAGTTCCTTCCGGATCGGATGAAAATCGCCACGCACCTGTCGCGGGAAGTGGTCTCCGGCTGGGTCTCCCCGGACGATCTGAAGGGACTGGTCACACTGCGCAACCTGTTCGGAACGCCCGCGGCCGGACGGCGGATCACCGGGTCGATCAGCCTCAGTCCGGCGTATCCCGCCTTCGCGGCTTATGGGAACTACAGCTTCTACGATCCGATGCGCGCCAAAGAGACGTTCAACGAGGACCTTCAGGAGACGCGAACGAACGACGCCGGCGAAGCGACGATGGAGCTGAACCTGCAGCGCTTTGCCAAGGCGACCTATCGCCTGCGCTTCGTCGCCCAGGGGTTCGAAGCGGCCGGCGGCCGGAGCGTGTCGGCGGAGTCGTCGATCCTGGTCTGCCCGATGGCGTACCTGATCGGATTCAAGCCGGACGGCGATCTGCACTATGTGGCGAAGGGAACGAAGCGCACGGCGGCGTTGATCGCCATCGATCACGAGGCGAAGAAGGTAGCGGTCAGCGGTCTGACGATGGCCTGGGTGGAGCGCAAGTACGTTTCCGTGCTCACAAAACAACAGAACGGGACGTTCAAGTACGAGTCCGTGAAGAAGGAGGCCACACTGCGTGAGTCGCCGCTCGTCCTCCCGGCAGCGGGAACGAACTATCCGCTGCCGACCGAACAGCCCGGCGATTATGCGCTGCTGGTCCACGACAATCACGGGACGGAGCTGAATCGCATCGAATACTCGGTGGCTGGCAAGGGCAACCTGACTCTCTCCCTGGAAAAGAACGCCGAGCTCCAGCTCTCCCTGAACAAGGCCGACTACACCCCCGGGGAAGAGATCGAGGTACAGATCAAGGCGCCTTACGCCGGCGCCGGCTTGATCACGATCGAGCGTGAACGGGTGTTCGCCCATCGCTGGTTCAAGAGCGATACGACAAGCACCGTACAGAAGATCGTTCTGCCGAAGACGTTCGAAGGCAACGGCTACGTCTCGGTCTCCTACATCCGCGACGTCAATTCAGACGAGATCTTCATGAGCCCTCTGAGCTACGGAGTCGCTCCGTTCTCGGTCAGCCGAGAGCGCCGCACGGCGAAGATCGTCATCCGAAGTCCCGAGATGGCCAAGCCGGGTGAGCCTTACCGGATCCGCTACAAGACCGACCGGCCCGCGCGCATCGTGATCTTCGCCGTCGACGAGGGGATTCTCCAGGTGGCTCATTACGGCACACCGAATCCCCTCGGCTATTTCTTTCAGAAACGCGCTCTCGAGGTGACCACATCCCAGATCCTCGATCTCATTCTTCCCGAGTTCAAACGGTTGATGGCCGTTGCCGCGCCGGGTGGAGACGCCGGCGGCGCGCTTGGAAAGAACCTCAATCCGTTCAAACGCAAGAGCGAGAAGCCGGTGGCCTTCTGGTCGGGCATCATCGACTCCGGTCCTCAGGAGCGCGAGCTGCTGTATCCGCTGCCCGACTACTTCAATGGGACCCTGCGTGTGATGGCCGTGGCGGTCTCGCCGGACGCCGCCGGCGTGTTCCAGAAAACGTCGCAGGTCCGCGGCGATTTCGTGATCAACCCGAACGCGCCGACGTTCGTCGCTCCGGGAGACGAGTTCGAGGTCAGCGTCTCCGTCGCCAACAACGTTCCGGGCTCCGGCGCGAATGCACAATTGACGCTCGAAGTGCAGACGTCGCCCGGCCTCGAAGTCATCGGCCCGCGCAAGGTGCTGGTCAAGGCTGGAGAGATGCGCGAAGGAACTGCCTCCTTCCGAATGCGTGCAAAACCGATCCTAGGTTCGGCCGCGATGACGTTCCGAAGCAGCATGGGCTCGCGGTCGTCGCACTATGCGACGGAGCTCAGCGTGCGTCCGCCGGTCCCCTACATGACCACTCTGACAGCCGGCCATGTGCGAAAGGGCAAAGAGCTCGCACCCATCGCCCGCCATATGTACCCCGAATTCCGCACACTGCAGGCCGGCATCTCCGATCTTCCGCTAGGCCTGGCGGGAGGATTGATCTCCTTCCTGGACAGGGTCCCCTACGGTTGCACCGAGCAGGTCGTCAGTCAGGCCATGCCCGCGGTCGTGCTACGCGACCGGCCGGAATTCGGTTACGGGCCCGGTTCCGTGGAGAAGTTCGTGGCCGGCGCTATGGCTACGCTTCAATCGAGGCAGAACGAGGAAGGAGCGTTCGCTCTATGGCCTGGGAACGCCGCGGTGGCGGAGCTGCCGAGCGTCTATGCGACCCAGTTCCTGCTCGAAGCAAAGGAACGCGGCTTGGCCGTGCCGCGCGAGGTCCTCGACAACGCCATGGCGCACATGAATCAATTGGCGGCCAGCGAGGGCCATACGATCACGGAGCTGCGCGTCCGGGCGTACGCGATTTATCTGCTCACGCGCAACGGCGTCGTGACCACGAACTATGCCACCGCCGTCCAGAAGCAATTGGAAGAGAAGCACGCCGCCACCTGGAAAAAGGATCTCGCGGGGATTTACCTCGCCGCGACCTATCAACTGCTGAAGCAGGACCGGCTGGCAACGAGTCTCATCGGCGGCGTTCGGTTGGGCGACCGGCAAGACATCGACGCAAGCGACGCCTACTACGACGGATCGATCCGCGACGCGCAGCTCCTGTACATCCTGGCACGTCATTTCCCCGATCGACTGCGCCGGTTGGGAGCCGACGAAATCCTCACTGTCGTCGAGCCGCTGCAACACGGCCACTACAGCACACTGTCGTCTGCGTATACGATCATGGCGCTTGACGCCTACGCGCGCTCGGTCGGAATTCAGAAGAGCGGCAAGCTATCGATCGCCGAGATTTCCGCCGACGGTAAATTAAAGGATCTGCCTTTGCCCGCCGGTCTCTTCCCGCGTGTTCCCCTCATGGACTCGGCCGCTCGCATCCAGTTCGCAAGCAGCGGCGACTTCCATGCGTTCTACATGCTCACCGAGGCCGGCTTCGATACCACGCTCCCGCAGAAGGCGATTACCAGCAAGCTGGAGGTGTTCCGCGAGTACACGCTGCCCGGCGGCCAGCCGCTGCAGCACGTCCACCTCGGGGATGAGATCGAAGTGCACTTGAAGCTGCGAACCATCGGCGGCCAGCAGCGGGCGTACGTGGCAGTCACCGACCTGCTGCCCGGCGGATTTGAGGTGGTCGTCGAGCCGGCCCAGCCGGCCGTGAGCGCGCAACCGGAAGCAACGCACGAAAAAAAGACAGACGAAGAAGGCGACGAATCGGAGGGCGACGCGAGCTCCAGAGAGGCGGCACAGGCGGCAACGTGGGTTGCACCGATCGGATCCGTTCGGTCGACATGGCCGCTCGAATATGCCGACGTGCGCGAGGATCGCGTGGTCCTCTACGGAAGTGCCGGCACCGCGGTGAAGGAATTCATCTACCGGATCAAAGCCACCAACGTCGGTACCTACATCGTGCCTCCCACATTCGGCGAAGCAATGTACGACCGGTCGATTCAGGGACGATCGCTCGCCTCCAGAATCACCGTGGAACGCAACTAACCGATTGACGTGACCACCCGGCGAATCCTGGCGACGTTTGCGGTACTGACGGCAGTCCTCGTGCTGATTCGCCTGGTGCCGCGCCGCCGGTTGTCCGAGCGGCTTCCGTCGTCGGTCGCCGTCTACGATGCCCATCATCACCTGCTGCGGCTGACGCTGGCCTCGGACGAAAAGTACCGGCTGGCCGTTCCCCTTTCGCGAATCCCACCCGTGCTGATCGAAGCGGTCCTCCTGCGCGAGGATCGGCACTTTTACGCACATCCGGGCGCAAACCCGGTGGCCATCGTCCGCGCCGCGTGGGAAACCTACGCCAGGCGGGGAAGGCGCATCGGCGGGTCGACCATCACCATGCAGCTCACCCGGCTCTGGGATCGCATGAACACCCGCACGCCCTCGGGGAAGCTGCGGCAGATCGTCGGAGCTGTCGAGCTGGAAACACTCCATTCCAAGCGCGAGATCCTCGAGGCGTATCTCAATAGCGCACCTTACGGCGGGAACGTGGAGGGAGTGGCGGCTGCGAGCCTGATCTATTTCGGCAAGCCGGTAGAGAGGCTGACGCTGCCCGAAGCGCTGACACTCGCCGTCATCCCTCAGAATCCGAGCCGGCGCACGCCCGACCGGCTCGGCAATCAATCGCTCGTGCGCGCGCGGTGGAGCCTCTATCAACAGTGGTTGGAAGTGCATCCCGAGGACAAGCGCGACGAAGGGCTCATGAGACTTCCCATGGCCATGCGGGATCCCGGAGACCTGCCGTTCCTCGCGCCGCACTTCGTCAATGAGATCCTCCCCTCGGCTCGCGGTTCCGAGGTGACTACGTCCCTCGATCTGCGGCTTCAGAGATTGCTGGAACGCCACGTACGGTCGTACGTATCAGAACAACGGAGGATCGGCATCAACAACGCCGCGGCCATGCTGGTCGACGCACGGACGATGCAAGTCAAAGCAGTCGTAGGCTCGGCGGATTTCTTCAATGGCGCCATTCAGGGGCAGGTCAACGGCGCCGCGGCGAAACGTTCGCCGGGGTCGGCCCTCAAACCATTCATCTATGCTCTGGCCATCGATCAGGGGCTCATCCACCCTCTGACTGTGTTGAAAGATTCGCCACGCTCATTCGGCGGCTTCAGTCCGGAGAACTTCGACGGCCAGTTCATCGGCCCCATCACGGCGAAGGACGCGCTCATCCGAAGCAGGAACCTTCCCGCCGTCGCACTGGCCGCGCGCCTTGCCAATCCCAGCTTCTATTCGTTTCTGAAGACCGCCGGCATCTCCCAGATGCGCTCCGAGCAGTTCTACGGACTCGGGCTCGCATTGGGAGCCGGCGAAGTGACGATGGAGGAGCTGGTCACTCTTTACGCCGTACTCGCCAACGGCGGGAATCTCAAACCGCTCCGCCGCACGGTGGACAGCCCTCTCACAAAGGGCACCCGAATCGTGAGCGAAGAAGCGGCATTCGTCACGATGGACATGTTGAAGGACAATCCGCGGCCGGATCAGGGGTCGCTTGACGATTCCAGCCAGGCTCCCGTCTACTGGAAAACCGGCACGTCCTACGGCTTCCGCGATGCATGGTCCGCCGGCATCTTCGGTCCGTATGTGCTGGCTGTGTGGGTTGGCAATTTCGACGGAGAGGGCAACCCCGCCTTCGTCGGCATCCAGGCCGCCGCCCCGCTCTTCTTTCGCATTGTCGATTCTGTACGCGCGCAGCAGGGCAGCCCTCCCGGACCGTCGCGGACCGCTCCCGATCAGGTGCGCAAGATCGAAGTCTGCGCGATATCAGGACAGATGCCCGGCCCACACTGCGATCGCCTGGCCTTGACGTGGTTCATTCCCGGCAAGTCGCCGATCAAAGTCTGCGACGTCCATCGCGAAGTCCTCGTCGACGACCGATCGGGCCTCGAGTCGTGTACCCAGTACGCATCTTCCTCACACCCCGCCGTCTACGAATTCTGGGACTCCGACATGCTCCGCATCTTCAAGCAGGCCGGAATCCCGCGACGCACGCCACCCCCGCGCGACCCACGATGCGGTATCGACACAGCCGCAGGCCGAGGCAACCCTCCGCAGATTACCTCCCCCACCGGCGGCGTTTCCTATGCCCTGCGCGCCTTCCGGACGGATAAGGTCATCCCCTTCCAGGCCACGACCGACGCCGACGCGCGCGAGGTCTTCTGGTTCGTCAATGAAACATACGTCGGAAAAGCGCCCAGTGGAAAGGTGTTCCTCTGGCCCGCCCAGCCGGGATCGTTCGTAGTCCGCGCTGTGGATGATCGCGGGCGGGCCGGATCGCGGGATATCGCGGTGACGGTAGTGCGGTAGAGCAGACGTCCCGTCTTCTACCGACGGGCGGCCTCGCCCGGCGGGACGTCGCCTCACGCGCACATTTCTCGAGTCGTGACGCCATCCTGATCACCGGCTTCCGCTGACTGCGCACTATTTCTTGACGGCGGCATTGATGGAGTAAGATGATTTCCTTCCACCCATTACGAGAGAAAGAGAGGTTCGCATGCCCACGCGCACATGCATCACCACACCGAACGCACCGCCACCGATCGGGCCGTATTGTCAGGGGAACATCGCCGGGCCCTTTGTCTTCACCGCCGAGGAAGGGGGAGAGAAGCCGGACGGCACGCTTCCGAAGACCATCGAAGAACAGACCAATCAGGTCATCAACAACATCGAAGCCATCCTCAAAGCCGGTTACTGCTCGCTCGACGACGTCACCAAGGTGACCGTTTACCTCGCCACCCTCGGCGACTTCAAAGCGATGAACGGCGTCTACGCGAAGCGCTTCAAACAGCCCTATCCCGTACGCTCGATCATCCAGACGGCGCTCCCGGCTCCCGGCGCGCTCGTGGCAATGGATGCGATCGCGCTGCGGCCGCAGGAAGGCCGGAAATGAGCTCCGCCGCCGCTCCTCGCGCCGCTGCCTCCTCGCCACCCTGTCCGGATCATGCCGTCGACAACGGCTATCCGCACGTTCCCGTCGACACCATCCTCAAAGAGATCCGCCAGCAGAATACCGGCCCGCGCCACGTTTGCATCCTCGGCGCGGGCATGGCCGGCCTGGTGGCGGCGTACGAGCTGCTGAAGCTCAAGAACACCGTCGAGATCATCGAGGCCAGCGGCGGCCATGGAGGACGCGTCCACACGCATCACTTCAAAGACGGCACGTACGCCGAGCTCGGAGCGATGCGCGTGCCCATCACCCACGACTACACCCACCACTACATCGCCGAGATGGGGCTGCGCAAGAAGCTCATCACCTTCATCAACAACGTCGAGAACGGCTTCTGGGACATCCACGGCGTCGTGACCCGGCAAACCAAGGGCAGCGTCACAAAGATCTACGACAAGTACCGGATCTCCGACTACTTCCGGAAGAACATGCCCAGCGGCGGCGCCATCTTCGGATTCCTCATGGACAACCTCATCGATGGGCTCACCGAGGAAGAGAAACAGATGATGTTCGACGGCGTGGCCGGCACAGGGCTGCTCCAATACCTGAGCGGCGTGAGTCTCCGCGAATTCATCGTCCAGAACGTCGGTGAGGAAGTCCTCGACGTCATCGGCGTATTCACCAGCCTCGACGTCTGGTGGGACAAAGCCGTGACCATGTACCTGCGCGACGAGATGGTCGGCACCGGCAGTTGCCTGCAGACGCTCGAAGGCGGGATGAGCCAGTTGCCCGACACGCTGTATGAGAAGGTGAAGAAGCACATCACCTTCGACCGCGAAGTCAGTCGGATCAAGCTGCTCGAGAACGGCGTGGAGGTGACGACCAGGACGCCGGACCAGGAGGGAACGTCGTCGACGAAGAAGTACGACTACGTCCTCTGCACGATCCCCTTCTCGGTGATGCGCCGCATGGATCTGGAGAATCTCAGCTACGCGAAGATATCGGCAATCCGCGGGATGACCTACGCCAACGCCACGAAGGTTGCCCTCGACTGCAAAGAGCGCTTCTGGCAGGAAGGGAAGTATCCGATCCTCGGCGGATCGTCGACCTCGGATCACATCCAGCGGCAGACGTACTATCCGATGGATCATCTGCCGGTCACGAAGCCGCTGCTCCGCGAGTCCTTCCGCCCAACGGTGGAGGGGGCTCGCTTCCGCCGCCCCAGCATTCACACTATGACGCCGCAGCCCTCTCCGCCCGCGGCGCTGATGAAACGTACCGAGCCGATGCCGGGGGCATTGCTGGGCGCCTATTGCTGGGATCAGGATGCCCGGCGCCTGGGCGCGCTATCGAATGACGAGCGGGCGGAGGTGGTAATCCGGAATGTCAGCCGCTTCCACAAGGATCTTCGCAAGTACGTGGTCGATCACGCCTCGGTCGATTGGGAAGAGTACCGCTGGACCGCAGGCGCGTTCGTGATGCTGAAACCGGGAGAGCTGGAACGCTTCTATCCGGCGGCCATCCGCCCGGAGGGACGGCTCTTCTTTGCCGGCGAACATTGCTCCACCGATCAGGGATGGATCCAGGGAGCGCTTATCGCCAGCCTACGCGCGGTATTGCAGATCGTCAGCACGAAATGAATATAGCGAATACAGCCTAAATTACTTTTGCGGTTGAGGTTAGGTGGCAGCGATCTCGCACTAGTCAGGGGCGGAGGACATCTCATGATTAGCAAAAAGATCCAGGCAACACTGCTGAGCTTCGCGCTCCTTGTGCCTGCCGGAAGCATGTTCGCGCAAACCCATCACTACCGTCACCAAGTCTATCGCCATCACTACAGCCAGACCCGCGGCGCCGTCATCGGAGCGGTGGCTGGGGCGGCCATCGATCACCGCCAGCCACTCAAAGGTGCTTTGATCGGCGGTCTGGTCGGTGAAGGGGTGCAGTCAGTTCGCAACCACAACGCCAAACGTCACTACCGTAGGTACTAACGGAGCGCTGACTGAGGATATGGTGAGGCGTGATGAAACGCCTCACCATCCTCATCCTTCTATTCACCACCATCTCCGCGCGCGCTGCCGCACCGAGCCGTCGCGCGACCATCGCCGAGTTCTTCGACTTTCTGGCGATTCCCAATCTTGCCTCGGACGCTCCCAACATCGCGCGCAACGCCGCCACGATTCAGGCGATGTTCGAGAAGCGCGGCGCATCGACCCGTCTGCTGACGCTCGACGGCGCGCCGCCCATCGTCGTGGTCGATCTGTCCTCCCCCGGAGCCACCCGCACCATCGCCTTCTACGCGCACTACGACGGGCAGCCGGTCGATCCCTCGCAATGGAAGAGCGCGCCGTGGACCCCGATCGTGCGCGACGCCGCCGGAAACGACGTCGACTGGCGCAACGCCGCGTCGATCGATCCCGAATGGCGCCTCTACGCGCGCTCCGCCGGTGACGACAAAGCCCCCATCATCGCCATGGCCGCGGCGCTGGACGCGCTCCACGATTCCGGACGCAAGCCGGCGGTGAATCTCCGCTTCGTTTTCGAAGGCGAAGAAGAAGCAGGCTCGCCGCACCTTGCGGCGTATCTCGCCAAATACCCCGACGTCCTTCGACCCGATGCCTGGATCCTCTGCGACGGGCCGGTTCATCAAAGCCGGCGCATGCAGCTCGTCTTCGGCGCGCGCGGCGTCGTCGATCTCGAGCTGACGGTCTACGGGCCGGTGAAAGGGCTGCACGACGGCCACTACGGCAACTGGGTGCCCAATCCAATCATCCGCCTCACGCACCTCATCGACTCGATGCGCGACGAGAACGGCCGCATCCTCATCCCTCATTTCTATGATGATGTGAAGCCACCCTCTGGCGCGGAGCAGGAAGCGATGGCGCGGATTCCGCCCGTCGAGGCTGATCTGAAGCGCGAGTTCGGAATCGCCGCCACCGAAGGCCTCAAGCTGAATGACCTGCTGATGCTCCCCGCGCTGAACGTGCGCGGCATTCAATCGGGCCACGTCGGCGCACTGGCATCGAACACCATCCAGACCGAGGCACAGGCATCGCTCGACTTCCGCCTCGTGCCGGCGGAGACGCCGGAGTCGGTGAAGAAACTCGTCGAGCAACACATCGAGTCGCAGGGCTACACGATCGTGCGAACCACGCCCGATGCCGCCACGCGCCTCGCCCACTCCAAGATCGCGAAGCTGACCTGGGGCGCCGGCTATCCGCCCGCACGCACGCCGCTCGATCTTCCGCTCTCGCGTCAGATCTCCGAAATCATGCACACCGCCGGACACGACCCCGTGCGCGTTCCCACCCTCGGCGGCAGCATTCCGATGTATCTCTTCCAGCAGCCCGCCAACACCCCGGTCCTGATCCTCCCCATCGCCAACCACGACGACAACCAGCACGCCGCCAACGAGAACCTCCGCCTGCAGAATCTGTGGGACGGGATCGATGTGTACGTGGCGTTGTTCGAGGGGCTGAAGTAGCAACCGACCGCTTTCGAACACCGATAGAATGGCGCAAATAAGTCCTTCGGCTCACAGAACCGGCGTTGCTTTGGGAGGAAGACGTATTTGTCCATGCTTGTCCGCCCTATTCTGATCCTGGTGACGGGTGTCCTGGCCTCCGTCGCCGGCATGATGACCGTTCGCCGGTTCGTTCCGGCGGAAAAGCTGATCGCGAACAACGATTACGTCAGCTTCACGTACACGATCCTCAGCCTGATCTACGGGATCTACCTCGCGTTCACCGTGGTCGTGGTCTGGCAACAGTACGACGGGGCGGGCGAGACGGTGACGCACGAGGTGGTGTTGATCAATGCGGTCTGGCGCGATGTCGAGCCGATGTCTCACGAGGACCGTAACCGCATCCATCAGGACATCATCGACTACGTGAACGACGTGATCGTGAGCGACTACCCCAAGATGGAATACGGGCTTGAATCGACATCAAACGACAAGTACGACCTGATCTGGACCGACTACTTCCGAATCGCTCCGAACGCCAGCGATCTTCGTCAGGTCACGTTCTACCAGCAGGGTGTCCTGCGCTTGAACGAGTTCTCCATCGCGCGCCGGATGCGAATCCTGGCCAGTAACTCCTCCCTCCCTACAACCATGTGGGTCCTTCTCATCGTCGGCGCCACCGGGACGATCATGTTCACCTGGTTCTACGGCACGCGTCATCTTTCCATTCAGATCGCGGCCACGACGTTGCTTTCCGCCGTGATCATCTATGGAGTGCTGCTGGTAAGCATGCTGGAGTATCCGTTCGGAGGGGTGGTGCGTGTCGGCGAACAGCCGTACCGGGAGCTTCTGAACATCTTCCAGGCTCGCGTGAAGATCGAGTTGGCGGAGAAGTGACCCCCTGGGAGCGCGGGCGTCTCGACCGCGCTTGCAGGCAGCAGGATGCCGAGCATCAAGCGCGGGCGAGACGCCCGCGGTCCCAGGGGTTACTCCTATCGGTCACTGGGGTCACTGGGGTCACTGGGGTCAGGCCTCTGGGGTCACTGGGGTCAGGCCTCTGCTTCTCTCTTCTTCGCATAGCCGCTCTACCCAGCGTATCGAAACGCTCTCGATACCTCCTCGGAATGGAAACTCCTCGGCCGATTCGGTGGAATTTTGACGTGTTTTCGCGCAGCCGAGGGATCCTCGGAGGATGTCAAGACCTCTGAGACTCGAATTCGAAGGCGCCTTCTGGCACGTCACATCCCGAGGGAACGAACGAAAGGACATCTTCCGAGGCGACGGCGATCGTCTGCTGTTCCTTTCCTTACTCGCCGCCGCGGTGAAACGGTTCCGCTGGCGTCTCCACGAGTACTGCCTGATGACGAACCACTACCATCTTGTCATCGAGACGCCGTTCCGCACGCTCGCGAGGGGGATGCACTGGCTGAACAGCGAGTACGTTCGCATCTTCAATAAGCGATACGAACGCGTGGGGCATCTCTTCCAGGGCCGCTACAAGGGGATTCTCGTCGACGAGCAGAATTATCTCGACGAGGTGAGGCGCTACACCGTCCTGAATCCCGTCCGCGCGGGCATGGTCGCCGATCCAGCGGAGTACCAGTGGTCGAGCTACAGAGCGCACGCCGGCCTCGAGCTGATTCCTGAGTGGCTCTATTCCGAGTGGCTGTTTGATCTCCATCCGGAACGCCCGAAGTGCCACGAGATGTACCGCGAATTCGTCACGGCGAAGATCGGCGCGACGGAGTCCATCTGGGAGAAGCTAGTCGGGCAGATCTACCTCGGCAGCGCGGAGTGGATCGAGAAGATGCGGAAGGTCGTCGCGGAGAAGCCGCGGAGCGACGAGCACGCCATGACGCAACGGCTAATCCCTCGGCTCAAGATGGCTACCGTCGTGAAGACGGTTGCAAAGACCTGCGGCATCGACGAAAAAGATCTGCGACATCGACACGGCGGCGTCCCCCGCATGTTGGCCGCGTGGATTGCCTGGAACGAAGGGCTGCTGCGTCTTCGCGAGATTGCCGCCGCTCTCCGACTTCGAAGCTCAGGCTACATTTCGACCCTGGTTCGCCGCGGCGATCGTGAACTGGCCGCCGATGAAGTGTTACAGGATCTGGTGCGACAAGCGATCGTCACCTTGCAGACGGCGTAAACAGGTGGTGCCGCGCCTTCCGTAGTGTCAAGCTGCGAGCAACCTGCCCAGCGGCGCAAGCGGCGGCTGATTCCTCCCGAATTGACGACCGCGTAACGGCGACGCCTACGCGGGCCGGCCTCAGAAGAAATCGACCGGAATGAATGCCTAGCGGCAGTGCTCGGTGCTCCGAGGGCCCCACCACCGTTTCTTCGGCGGCGCTACACGAGCTAGGAAATGACGTGACGAAAGGCCTGACCCTTTTTTGTCTTGACCCTGACGAAAGGCCTGCCCCCCTTTGATGACCCCCTTTGATGATGATGACCCCCTTTTAGACCCCTGAGAAAGGCCTGACCCTCTTTTTCCCGGATGGCCAGGAAGACGGGAATGACGCTCGATCCGGTCGACTTCGACGTGCAGCCGTACGCGGCGAAGCTCGCGGCGTACTCGCGGCCGTGACGGATGTCGTCGATAACCGCCTCCCCTCCCGGCTTGAGCACGCGCACAATCTCGGCGATGGTCTGCCGGCGCCCCGCGGCATCGTAGATATTGTGGATGGCCGAGCAGGAGACCACGACGTCGAAGGTGGCGCCGGGAAACGGGATCTTGCGCATGTCCGCCGTCTGCACGTCGACCCGATCGGCCACCCCTTCCCGGACCGCGTTCTCCATCGTGGCCTCGGGACGATTGCCGGAGAGATCCTCCGCCTGCCAGAGGTCGATCCCCGACGCCGTTCCTGTGGTGAGCCGTTTCGCGGCGCCGATCAGCATCAGGCCGCGGCCGCAGCCGATGTCGAGCACGCGGGCGTTTTCATTGAAACGAACCGAGTCCAGCCCGGAGCCTCAACTGTGTCCGATGTGTTCATGCCCGGACTGTAACTGATGTGGTAGATAGCAGACCGGAGGAGTCATCAAGAATGAAAATCATCGCCGCTCTTGCCACCATGCTGTTGTTATCGATCGCATCGTTCGCCGCCGACGCTCCCGCGCCCCCGGCCGAGGGAACGAAAGCCCCGAAATTCACCCTGCCCAGCCAGGACGCGCCGGCCATCTCGCTCGATCAGTTCAAGGGCAAGTGGGTCGTACTGTACTTCTACCCGAAGGACTTCACCAGCGGCTGCACGCTGGAGGCGCACAACTTCCAGCGCGACATCGCCAAGTACGAGGCCAAGAACGCGGTCGTCGTCGGCGTCAGCGTCGATACCGCCGACTCGCACAAGGGCTTCTGCACGAAAGAGGGACTGAGTTTCAAGCTCCTGGCCGACACCGAACACACCGTGTCGACGGAGTACGGCTCGCTGAACAATCAGGGTACGGTGTACGCGTTGCGCAATACCTTCCTCATCGACCCTTCTGGCGTCATCCGCAAGGTCTATCTGAAAGTGAAGCCGCTGGCGCATAGCGAAGAGGTGCTGGCCGACCTCGATACTCTCCAAGCGAAGAAATAACTGGTAAGGTGGGCGCGGAGGCTTTCATGTCAAAGATCAATGGAGACAAGGCGCGCACAGCCATCGAGCAGCGCCGCCGCACCGCCCAGCGTGCGAAGGACCGTGCCCGCCGCGCCGAGATCACCGCGGCCGCGGCAGCACATCCGGCCGCGAAAAAGAAGAACGCGAAGTAATCGTGAGGGCGGCGGCCCCGGCCGCCGCACTCCAGATGCAAACGCTACTCATCGTCGACGATGACCCCGACATAGGGCTTGGCTTGGCCGTCGCGCTGGAGCGCGACGGCCGCCGCATCATCGTCTGCCGCGATCTCGAATCGGCGCAGATCATCCTCGGCGTCGAGCCGGTCACCGACATCGTGACCGACGTCAAACTTTCCGGACCGTTCCGCTTCGAAGGGCTGGAGTTCATCACCGAGATCCAGCGCGTGGCGCCGGCAGCGCGGGTGATCCTGATGTCGGGACATGTCACCGATGAGCTCGAGGCCGAGGCTCAGCGGAGAGGCGCGGATGCCGTGCTGTCGAAGCCGTTCGCCGTCGGCATCCTCGAACCGCTGCTGACCGTTCCGGGGGATGCCGCGCCGCCGTCGATGACGCTCGTTCCGACGATGAACGAGATCCTGGCCGGGAACGATCTGCGCCCGCGCTTCCAACCGATCGTGTCGCTTGCGGACGGCGCGCTGCACGGGGTGGAGTCGTTGGCGCGCTACCGTGTCGATGGTCCGTTCGCGCGGCCGGATCTCCTCTTCGACTATGCCGCGCGCCGTAAGGAAGTTGGCCGCCTGGAGGCGGCCTGCATCGAGGCGACGATGCGTGAGGCGAGGGCGTTCCCCGAATCGCTCACGCTTTTCATGAACGTCCACCCCGCCGCGCTCGATGACATCGGCGTCGTGCTGGCGGTGGAGTCGTCGGCGCGGAAGTCGGGTATCGGCCTCGGGCGCGTCGTGCTCGAGATCACCGAGCAGCAGGAGATCCGCCAGCACGCCGGACTCTTCGAGTCGATCGATCGCCTCCGCGGCCTCGGTGCGCGCTTCGCGTTCGACGACGTCGGCGTCGCCTATTCGCATCTGCCGCTCATCGAGCGCATCCGGCCGAGTTACCTCAAGATCAGCCAGCTCTTCGGAACGCTCTTCGAGGCTGATCCGACGCGGACGAAGATCGTCCGCAATCTCGTGGCACTGGCCGCGGAGTTCTCCTGCGCGATCATCATCGAAGGCGTCGAGGATCAATCGACCGCCGACGCGGCAAGAGCGATGGGGATCGAGTTCGGGCAGGGGTATCTGTTTGGAAAGGCGGAGGACGCGCCGTAGGACGACGGCGTCTCTCTTGCACTGTGGCAGGATGAGGACCACTACACCAACAAGTCGGGCGATGCCCGCATCGGCACGCACGGCCGCAGCTACCAGCCGGGCGAGAAGAGGAGATGAGGAATGGATACAGCGAAAGACAACAAGAGCGGCTATTGCCCAACCTGCGGGCGGTCGGATGCGGTGAACCGTGGTCTCGAGGATTTCCTCGCGCGTCTCGGCATCAGCGACGACATGGTCTCGAAGCTCAAGACGTCGATTCAGAACGTCGCCGTGGACGAGTACCTCAGCACGGCGCGCGACTATCTGAAAGACGGCAGCAAGAAGGCAACGTCGTACGCAAAAGACAACCCCTGGAAAGTCGCTGCCGGCGTGGCAGTGCTGGCCGTCGGAGTAGGACTGCTCATCACGGCACTTAATCGGGATTAGACCGACCTACGTTTTACTGCACGAGGCGAAGGATAGAGAACGTGGGTCGGACACTCAAATCCGGCCGGTACTTGCGAGATTGCTGATGCAACCGCCGTATCCAGCGCAGAAGGCTTCGATTCACGACCGCGCAGTACCGGTCGGACTAGAGAGTCCGACCTACGTTTTTACTGCACGAGGCGGAGGATGGGCAACTCTCCGCCCGGCACGGCGGGCGTACCGCCCATACAATGTCGCGATGCCGCTGGTTCCGGAGTTGAACGTCACCGACCGCACCTGCGTGGTCGGTGACGTCACGATCCATTACGTCGAAGCGGGGCGCGGGCCGCTGGTCGTGCTCCTGCACGGCTTTCCGGAGTTCTGGTACTCGTGGAGGAATCAGATCCCGGCGCTGGCCGCCGCTGGCTTCCACGTCATCGCCGTCGATCTGCGCGGTTACAACGACTCGTCGAAGCCCCATGCGATCGATGCCTATCGCCTGACCGAGCTGGCCAAAGACATCGCCGGGGTGATTACACAGACCGGCGAAGGACCCTGCGCCGTCGTGGGACACGACTGGGGCGGCGCCGTGGCCTGGCTGACCGGGATGCTCTATCCGGAGCTGGTGAACCGCCTGATCATCCTCAATTCACCGCATCCGGTGGCCTACCTGCGCGAGTTGCGCCGCTCGGCGCGGCAGAAGTGGCGCGCCAAGTACCAGCTTCTGTTTCATCCACCGTGGCTGGCGGAGTTCGTGATGCGCCGCTTCCGCTACGCGCTCTTGCGCCGCGCGCTGGCACGGCTCGGCTGTTTCACCGCCGGCGAGATCGAGAGGTATGTGGACGCGTGGATGAAACCGGGCGCGCTCACCGGCATGGCCAACTACTACCGCGCCATGCGTCACCGCAAGGAACTGCGCGGCCTGATGCGCCGCATCGACGTCCCGACACTGATGATCTGGGGCGATCTCGATCCGTTCTTCACTCTCGAGACGCTGCGCGACTTCAGCGAATATGTCCCCGATCTGCGCATCGAGCACGTCCCTGACGCCGGCCACTTCGTCCAGACCGACGCGCCGGGGAGGGTGAATGAGTTGATGATCGGGTTTTTGAGAGCGGCGGAACCGATCCACAACGACATTCCATAATTCCATGATGAGAAAGCCTTCAGACAACTCCCGTCCTGTCTCGCTTGACATCCCTCAACCATGTCGCCATTATTCAGCCCTTCCGCTTGAGTTAGCGCTTTTGAGCGTTCCGTGGCAGCAGAGGCCACTCAGCTCGTCGGTTTCAGAGGGGGGATTGCAATGAAGAACTGTCGTGCATTCGGTCTGGCGTTATCACTGATGTGTCTGCTCGCAGCACCGCATACCTTCGCGGGAAGCTCTGACAAGGACAAAGACAAAGACACGAAGAAAGTGCCAACAAAACAATCCACGCCGCAGCCAAAGCCACAGCCGGCTCCGACGACACCGCACCCGTCCGGGGCGACGACAACGTCGCAGCCAAGTGGATCCCATGGCTCTTCCGCTCAATCGCAGTCCGGCGGAACGCATGGTTCTTCCACGTCATCGCAGCCCGGTGGAGCGAGTAGTTCTACCATGCCATCGCACTCCCAGCACGGAATGACGTCCACTTCCGGCAACGTCACGACTAGATCGCACGGGGAACGAGAAAAAACAGTCACTTCCAACCAGGTCAATCGTCCATTCGAGCGGCCGGGTCATCGGGTGGCACCCGAGACACGCGCGAGATTGGATCACATCAACCGTCATCCCAGTGAACTGGAACGCGTGCACTCGCGGGATCTCTCCAGACAGCAGATTGCACGGTTCCACGGTCGCGTCGCAGGCCCACTCCGCTTCCAGAGCAGGGACACGGTCTTTCTTACTCACGTCAGAATCGTTCCGACCACGTACTACTACAGGAGAACGGCCTTCTATGACGCCTACGGCTGGCAACCCCCAGTCTACGTTTATGGTTTTGCTCCGCGATACGGCGTCTGGGACGCGACGTTTCTCGCCTTCGCTTTGGATCATATCGCCGAAGATCAGTACGCGCTGATGTTCTACCACCATCGAAACGACGCAGAGTTTCAACAGTGGATGCAGGACTCGGACCGGCTCGCCGCGGAAAATGATGATCTCCGGGCCAAGGTGGAGAACATGAAGCTGCAAATGGCGAAGCTGGATGAGCAAGGAGTGGAGGCC
This sequence comes from Thermoanaerobaculia bacterium, assembly GCA_017883235.1. Lineage (GTDB taxonomy): Bacteria > Acidobacteriota > Thermoanaerobaculia > Gp7-AA8 > Gp7-AA8 > JADGNZ01. The sequence continues at coordinate 30,353 of JADGNY010000016.1, forward strand.
GATCCGTCGTACGTTCCTCCTGACGCTCAGGACGTCGCTCTCTCTCCCGAGGTCATTACCGCGTTGACCGCGTCGAAGAACTGACGGGCACCGCTTGCGCATCCAGTCTGCGAGTCTCGTCGGGTGACATAGGAGGCGCTCCGGCCGTGAGATCGATAACACTTGCAGTCCTTGTCGTTTCCATCGCGACGGTTTTCACCGGCACGGCCGCTCAGGCTCAGGACGCCGGGCAAGGTGCGATCGTCGTGCGAGACACTGCTAACGCCGGCATGGCTCATATCTATGCACATGCCGAGGGGCCGGAGATCGAGTCTGAGGCGTCGCAAAGCCAACTCGTGGCCGGAATCACGACACCGCAGACGCACGGTCTCATCCCGAGATTTGCAGCCGTGGGACTCCTCTCTCATACCTATGTGTTTGATGCCAGCCACGGTCGGGTCCATGTCGTTTACTTCACGGAGGCGAAGCAATCGGGAACCGTGAAGACGGCGTGGATGGATCCGGCCGATCTCCAGACCTTCACATACGACTGTAGCTGTGGCCTCAAAGAGTTTCACGGCATCGCCGAACCTTGTTCGCCATTCTCACCGACTGGCATCATGCGGTTCAAATGGAACAGTTGTTTTCTCCATGCACGCGAGACGGTGCTCGCCGAGCAGTCGGGTGCGCCTGGTGCCCCTCCGGCATCCGGGGACACGGCTACGAGCGCAGCGACCGCCCCCCAGGCGGGTGCGCCGAACGACGATGAAGACAAACCGCTGACGGCTGATGCAATCGCCAAGCTCACGTCGGGCGGAAAGCCGGATGATCCAACCGGAGAAAAGGCAAGCGGTGGCGCTCACCCCGGGAAACAGACCAAAGCCCTGACGAACGATGACGTCATTAAGCTGGTCAAGGCCGAGCTGGGTGACAAGGTCGTCATCGACAAGATCAACTCGTCGCCTGGCGACAAGCTCGACACGTCGACGGATGCGCTCATTCGATTGAAGAAGGCAGGAGTGAGCAAAGCGGTCATCGATGCGATGATCAAACGTGAGGAGTAGTGAGAGGGCCTTCAAAAGACACGGCTTCGGCCCGTCGGCTGGCCTCAGTCCGGCCGGAGCCCAGGCAGACGAAAGACTCCTTCCCGCTTTGTCTTGAATTGGAGTAGAGGAGAAGAATCCATGTTCAGGAAGCTCGTGTTGGCGCTCTGCGCCACGGCACTGGTCGGTGTGCCGGCCTTCGGTCAGACCGCGGATGAGCTCATCGAAAAGAACATGAAGGCGTACGGCGGCGCCGATTGGCAAACCACGATCAAGGCACTCAAGACCATGCGCCTGACCGGCAAGATCAAAATCGGAGCGATCGAGGCCCCGGTTACCATGTCCAGAGCTCGTCCCGATCTCGTTCGCATCGACTTCACGTTCAGGGGAATGACAGCTACGCAAGCCTTCGACGGCAGGACCGGCTGGTCCGTCATGCCTTTCACGGGAAAGAAAGACCCCGAGAAGATGTCCGAAGAGAAGTCCATGGACATGAAGGAAGACGCCGACTTCGACGGTCCGATGTACGACTACAGGGCCAAGGGTTACGAAGTTGAGCTCCTCGGAAAGGTAAGCGTTCAGGGAACCCCAGCGTACAAGCTCAAGGTCACCACAAAGAGCGGGAGCGAGACCACCATCTACCTCGATGCCGACACCTACCTGGAGATCAGGGAAGATCGCAAGCGAACCCTCGAGGGACAGGAGATCGTGACCGAGACGAACATCGGCAATTATAAGGCAGTCGAAGGGATACTGCTCCCCACCCGGATCGAGCTAACCGCGAAAGGAAGGACTCTCCAGACCATCACCATCGACAAGATCGAGCTGAACCCGACCTTCGAAGCCATGGCCTTTGCAATGCCCGGGGACCGGGAGGCAATCAATCCATCCTCCAATAGTGCGGCTCCGGCGGTTTACAAGGCAAAGTGCGCTGCGTGCCATGGCCTCGACGGCGCCGGACAGACTCCCGTCGGAAAGATGTTGAAAGTCCGCGACCTCCGCTCGGACGAAGTGCGGAACAGTGAAACAGACATGATCGCGACGATCAGCGACGGCAAGGGAAAGATGCCCGCGTACAAGGGGAAACTCTCTCCCGTTGAGATAAGTGGGCTCGTGGATCTCATCCGAAACCAGAAAATAGACAATCCGTCCTCCAATGACACGCCTTCCAGCATAGAGGCTGACACACAGGCGAGTGAACAAGTTGAAGGAGACGAGAGCGAAAAGCCGCTTACGGCCGAGGCCATTGCAAAACTCACGGGCGGATCGCCAGACGATCAGAGCGGAGACAGAGAGGCGGGGAGCGCTCACAACAAGAAGCAACAGAAGGCCCTGACGAATGATGACGTCATCAAGCTGGTCAAGGCTGAGCTGGGCGACCAAGTCGTGATCGACAAGATCAAAACATCACCCGGCGACAAGCTGGATACCTCTACGGACGCGCTCATCCGACTGAAGAAGGCGGGAGTGAGCAAGGCCGTCATCGACGCGATGATCAAACGCGGGGACGAGTAGATCTCGCCACTCCTCGCCATGACCGTCCTTTCGCCCGAGATCGAATCAACCTACGAAGTCCTCGACACCATGGGCGGCGGCATGGGAGCCGTGTTCAAGGTCCGTCATCGCCTATTCGGTGAGATCCGAATCATCAAGGTGATGCAGGCAGCGTTGAAGGACGATTCATCGCTGCGGGAACGCTTCTCTGCCGAGGCGAAGCGAGGAAAACAGCTCAAACACAGAAACATCGCCGAAGTCCTGGATTTCATGATCGGCAGCGATGGCAATGCCTATCTGGTCATGGAGTACATCGGCGGGGTCAACCTTCGCGAGGCGTTCTCGCAAACGGCACAACCGCTCGATCCTCGGACGGTCATCGAGATCGGCGAACAGACACTTGCCGGTCTCGGCTACCTTCACGCCCGGAATCTGGTCCATCGCGACATCTCACCCGAAAACCTGATGATGACCAAGGATGAAAACGGCTGTCTGCTGGTCAAATTGATCGATCTCGGGATCGCAAAATCTCTCGAGGACACCATTACGCTGACGCGAGCCGGCGACTTCATGGGAAAGCTCAGCTACGCGTCGCCGGAACAGTTCGGAGACAAGGTGGACTCGCGAAGCGATTTCTATTCGCTGGGCATCGTTCTCTATGAGCTGTTGACGAGAGTCAAGCCGATCACCGCCGCGAATACAGGCGCATTCGTCCTGGCGCACTACCAGACGCCGCCGCGGCCGTTTTCCGAAACCGATCCCGGCAGCCGGATACCGGAAAACCTTCGCCGCGTGGTCCTGAAGGCCCTCGAGAAAAAGCCGGAAAACCGTTATCAGTCAGCCAGCGAATTCGCGACGGCGTTACGCGTCTCGCTTCCGGCCGGCGACCGGCCGCCTGCGACGTTCTCCGACGCAGGCCTGCCGCCTCTTCCCGCTTCGCCCCCTCCTATCACCCAAACCGTAAGCCTCACGCTTCCTTCAATTCCGGCGCGACCTCTTCCTACGACTCTTCCACGAGTTGAGCCGGAGAGCGTCGCCGTTCCGTCCTCGAGCGCTCAGACCTCGGTCAACCGAAGCGCAAAGCAAGGCCCCTGGCGATTCATCGCCATCGCGGCTGCCGCCGTGCTCTTAGGGGTCCTCGGGATCGCGGCCTATGAAGGGATCAGAAACCGGCGAGATGAATCCAAACTTCGGACGCAGTACACGACGTCAACGGAGTCAAGCACCAGCGCACCCTCCGGCGACACGATCGTCGTTCCTGCTCCCAAACCGAAACACGTCATTCCTACAGCGATAAACGAACCGCCTCCTGATCCGAATCCAATCATCGTCGAACCGCCTTCAACGACTTCGGCCAACGTGCCGACGATCACGTACCAGACATCTTCCGCGAACCCGAAACCGTCTGACGTCCACGTACCCGAACCACCGAGAACAACGACGGCTAACGCCCAGCCGGACCTGGCCGAGGGAGATCGACAACGAGCCAGAGCCCTCGCATTCAGCAATGCTCACCAATGGCAGGGCGCGGTGAATGCGTGGCAGCAATTCATCCGCGACTATTCCGGAGTCAAACCGGCGGCGGACCACGCCGCCTATTACAACCTCGGCGTCGCCTATGAATCGCTCCAGAACTGGCGCGAAGCCGCCGAAGCGTTCGAGCGGGCAACGTTCACCAGCAACGGCAGCAGTGACACGGGCAATCTCCTGCACCTTGGGCGATGCTACGGAAAACTTGGACGCTGGAATGACGCCGCCGCGGCGTATCAACGCGTCCTGAACGTCGACCCGCAGAACGAGATCGCAAAACGGAACCTGCCTCTTGCTCTGCGGCAGGCGCCGCGCGGGCAGTGAGTCGTGGACGAGTGATTAGTGGATTAGTCGATCAGGATTGAGCCCACTAATCCACTAATCCACTAATCCACTAACCTACTAATCCACTGACCTGCTGATCCTCGCGCCACTCATCCCACTGCTCATCGATCGATGAGGTGAAATCGCGCGACGGTTTCCAGCCGAGCTTCTGGCGCGTGGCGGTGCTCGAAACGCATTGATCGATGGCCAGGGCATCGGCGAAGGGGCCGTACTTCTGACGTGAGACTTCGACCGGGACCGTTTCGATGACGGCCCCATTGGCGATGCCGAGCGCGCAGCCGAGAAGCGTTTCGTTCGTGTCGTCGACCGCGTGGAAGATGCCGGTGCCGCGTTGCTCGGTCACTCGGACGTAGCAGTCAGCGAGATCATGCAGGTTGACCATGGCCCAGCGATTGTTGCCGTCGCCGACCAGATAGACCGTCTGTTTCTTATCGGAGGCCTCAAACCATCCGCGGCAGAGGCTCTGCCGGCCGCCGTAAACGCATCCAGGGCGAAGGACCGCGCTTCGTCCCGTCGCCAGCGCCGCCTGCTCCTGCTCCGGGCGCCAGGCCACGATCGGGAGCGGATTCGGGGGCGTCGACTCGTCGGCGACCGCGTCGCCGGTATTGCCGCAGACCCAGACACCCGAGGTGTAGACAAAGAAGCCCGGCTGCGCGGTGAAGACATCGAGCGCGGTGCGGTTTAACGCGGCCGCGTCGGGCGTGTTGGCCTGAGCGATGTGGAGGAAGGCATCGTAGCTTCCGAAGGAGGAGGCCAGCGACGGCAGCGAGGAAAGATCGCCGGCGACGATCGAGGCGCCGCGCGCGCGCAGCTTGCCCGAATCCGTTTCCGGGCGGACCAGCGCCGTTACCTCGTGACCGCGGTCGATCAGCGCCGGTGCCACGGCACTGCCGATGTAGCCCGTCGCACCGGTCATGAAGATGCGCATTACTTGCGCTTCTCCATGGCCCGCTTGAACGCCAGGGCCATCGCGCTCTCGCCCGATTCATTGTCGCCGCGCTCTTCAGCGAACTTCACATACTCGTCGCGCTCGGCTGCCGCTTTGGCCGCCTCGTGCGAGAGAGAGATGCGTTTCCGCTGCGGGTCGATGCTCATGATGCGGACGGCCAGCTTCTCCCCCGCCTCGTGGGCGCGCGACGGATCGGCGCCGGGCGCGACGGAGATTTCGGAGTTGGGGATCAGACCGGTGAGGCCCGGCTCGATCTGCACGAAGATGCCGGGAGGGCCGCCGTGATCGACGGTTCCCTCGACCACCTTGCCGGCCGGGTAGCGCTGCGCGGCCCCTTCCCACGGATCGCGCGTGGCGATCTCACGGAGTGAAAGCGACAGGCGCTTCTTGGAGGGATCGACTTCGCGTATCCAGCCGCTGACCTGCGTGCCGATGGCGATGTTGGGATCGCCCTGCTTCACGCCGAACGGTAGCTGCGAATAGTGTACGAGCCCGTCGATGCCCGGCTCGACCTCGACGAAGAGGCCGAAGTCGGTCGTGCGCACGATGCGCCCGCCGAACTGCGTGCCGGCGGGATAGCGGTCGGCGACGTCGCTCCAGGGGTCGGGCTCCTGATCCTTCATCGAGAGCGAGATGCGCTTGCCGTCGTTCTCGATCTTGATGACCTTGACGCGGACTTCCTGCCCGACGGTGACCACTTCCTTAGGATCGGTGACGCGGCGGCGGCTCATCTCCGAGACGTGGAGCAAGCCGTCGATTCCGCCGAGGTCGACGAAGGCTCCGAAGGGGGTGATGGTCTTGATGGTGCCGGTCAGCTCGGCGCCCGGCACGATGTTGCGCCGGGTCTCCTCGGCGCGCGACTGGTTGACTTCCTTCAGCAGCGCGGCGCGCGAGACGACGATGCGCCGGCCGTCGTCGGAGAGCTCCGTGATCCGGAACTCGTACGCCTGGCCGATGAACTGATCGGGATTGTCGATCTTGCCGAGAGAGATCTGGGAAAGAGGACAGAACGCGCGGAGACCGCCGACGTTCACGTCGAAGCCGCCCTTGTTCCGGGCCGCTACCTTCCCCTCGACCGGCAGCCGGTTCTCGTACATCTGCCGGAGCAGATCGAGCGAGGCCTTGCCTTTGGCCAGCTTGCGCGAGATGCGGATCTCGGGCGAGGTCTTGACCACCGTCCCTTCCACCGTATCGCCGACGTCGAGGCCGTCCAGCTCATTGGCCGCCATGACTGCTTCCGACGGACCGCCGTAGGAGACGAAGGCGTCGTCCCCGGAGATCGATACGATCTGTCCTTTGAGCAACTCGCCCTGCTCGGGGGTCTTGAAATTCAGGCTCGCTTCGAACGCCTCGGCAAACGTTGCTTCGGCGGCTTCTCTACTCTGGGTCATGGATCGTAAAGCCTTTCAGTGGGATGGATCTCAGGACGCCGAGATCGGTTGGGCAGCGTATCTTACTCGAAAGTCGATTCGCTGGCGACGGGGGATCAAAGGCAGAAACCAGAAACGAGAAACCAAAAACCAGAAGAGGCCGCTCGCCATCTTCTGGTTTCTGGTTTCTGGTTTCTGGTTTCGATCTCGCAACCAACCCCGTCCGCACGACCACCAAAAATATTTTCGCGACCCCTTGAAAGCCGCAAGAGGCGGACGTAGATTGATGATCCCTGACGCGCCGGATGCTTCATCGCAGATGTCAACGGCGAGTCGGGTGGTTCCGGAACGCGATGGGTGCCGGGACTGCCACGCGGATGTTTCTTTGCAGCTGTTAACGCGTGGCGAACGGTTGCGACGGGCAAAGGACGTCGGAGCCAAGTCGGTTCGGATGCCCCCTGGTGGCTGTTAACGGATCGAGAACGGGCTCGCGAGATCAGGGATCGCGAGCCTTTTGTTTTGCCCGCCGTCCTGCTCGCCTGCGCTGAGCCGGACGACCTTCCGCCAGATCGCCTCGCCAACCGGCGTCCAGCTCATCCGCCGTGCGATCTCCTCCAGCGAAATCGGCGAGACATGCATCGACGACAGCCCTGCCACGTCGACGATCTTCGATGCTCCCTGGATCTCGAGCATGAGAGGACGCCTGTCCCGGTCGACGTGCAACGTCACCCCCGTCGCGAGCGGCTCGCTGTCCCCGCACTCGAACGACTCCGCGAGATCGAGCGAGAGGGAGTCGGTGTGGCGGTCGAAGAAATACTTCACACACATTTAGAGGAACACGCGGCCGGCGATTCCCCTCTGCTACGATGCGCGGCACCGATGACTACGCGCGTCTATCTCGTCCGTCATGGCGCGACGGAGCTGACCGCCGAGGACCGGTTTGCCGGTGCCATCGACGTACTCCTTTCGGACGAGGGGCGGGAGCAGGCCCGGCTGCTAGGCAAGCGTCTCGAAGCGGATCCGATCAGCGTCGCCTTCGCCAGCCCGATGACGCGAACCATGGACACGGCCCGGCTGATCGCCGCCCCGCACGGCATCGAGGTGACCGCGGTCGACGGCCTTCGCGAGATCGCGCATGGACGGTGGGAACGGAAGACGCGCGCCGAGGTAGAGCAGGAGTTCCCCGCCGAATACGCCCGCTATGAGACCGACCCCTTCTCGTTCGCGCCGACCGGCGGCGAGAGCGGGCTGCAGGTTACGGCGCGGGCGCTGCCGGCGCTGCTGAAGATCGTCGAAGAACACGCCGATCAGCGGATTCTCGTCGTCTCGCACAAAGCGACCATCCGCCTGCTTCTCAGCTCTCTCATCGGATTCGATCCCCGGAAATACCGCGACCGCCTCGACCAGAGTCCCTGCGCCCTCAACATCCTCGACTTCAAAGACGTCACCTATCCGCGCCTGACGTTGTTCAACGATACGTCCCACTACTGCGGCGACGTACCCGCAGTGCCGAAGAACAGGCTGTCGAAGGTGTGGAACGAGAAGTAACCATGCGAATCCTCGTCGTCGAAGACGATCCGGACATGTCACGCTTCATCGAGCGCGGGCTGCGGGAGCAATCGTACGCGGTCGACGCGGTCGCAACGGGCGATGCGGCCATCGAGGCGGCTGTGACGGCGGCGTATGACGTCATCATCCTCGACGCCATGATTCCGCCGCCGGACGGCTTCGAGGTCTGCCGGCAATTGCGCGCGCAGGGGATCGGCGCCACGATCCTGATGCTCACCGCCCGCGACTCGGTGGCCGACCGCGTCGAAGGACTCGACTCCGGCGCCGATGACTATCTCGTCAAGCCGTTCGAGTTCGCGGAGTTGCTGGCCCGCCTGCGCGCGCTCCTGCGACGGAGCGGCGTGCGGCAGTATCCGGTCGTCGAGGTCGGCGACCTTTGCCTCGATACGCGATCGCATCGCGTTACGCGCGGCGGCGGCGAGTTGCCCTTGACCACCAAGGAGTACGCGCTGCTCGAGTATCTCTCGGTAAACGCCGGCCGGGTCATGGGCCGCGAAGAGATCGCCGAGCACGTCTGGAACGACGATTTCGACCCCTTCTCGAACCTGATCGAGGTCTACATCGGCCGCCTGCGCCGCATCGTCGACCGCGACCGCAAGGTCAAGCTGATTCACACGATACGGGGGTCGGGGTACATATTGGAGGCGAGGGAGGGGTAGTTCGTAGGTTTCCGTTTGCATGGTGCTTGGTTGGGCGGTCTCGAGGTTGCGGAGTCTCGCGGTTCTCGAGGTACGTACACCTCGCAACCTCGCAACCACGCGACCTCGCAACCTCGTAGTTCATCAGCCTTTCATGCGGACGGCGGATACTCTCCCTCATGAAACGTCTGGCGATCCTTCTCTTCGTCCTCGCTCTCCCGGCGTACGGCGCTGACGATTGTCCCGCCGTCAGCGCGGTGAAGCACGAGGTCGTCCGCGATGTGGAGGACGCCAAGAGCCTGGCCACGGCTCCGCTGCGATGGGATCGGAAGACGTGGGCGCGCTTCGCCGAAGGGACGGCGGTCGTCGTCGTGCTCTACGCGACCGACCGGCAGACGTCCGACCGCGTGCAACAGAACCGGACGTCGTCGACCGATCAATTCGCAAAGACGCTCACGCCCTTCGGAGGCCAGCGCGCGCTGGACCTGTCGGTGTTGATGATCGCCGCCGGCGCCGGCATGCGCGACACGAACCTTCGCGATGCCGGACGCGACTCACTGGAGTCGGAGCTGTGGGCGGCCGGCATCGTCACGCCGCTTCTCAAGCGCGCCTTCGGCCGGGCCCGGCCGAGCCAGAACGAAGGGAGCCAATCCTTCCATCCGCTGAACGGGCACTTCCAGAGCTTCCCGTCCGGGCACGCCACGAACGCCTTCGCCTTTGCCACGGCCATCGCCGGCCACTACGACGGATGGGTGGTGCCGACGATCGTCTACACGCTCGCCAGTGGAGTGGCGGCCTCGCGCGTCAACGATCACGTGCACTTCCCCTCCGACGTCGTCGCCGGCGCGCTCATCGGCCACGCGGTGGCGAAAGGGATCCTGGCCCGTCACACCGGCCGTAAGGTGGCCTGGCAGGCCATGCCGCTCATCGATCGCAAGACGGTCGGGATGATGATCGCGGTAGGCCCGGCGCGGTAGCGTCGTCCGTACGGAGCGCTGGCGTCTCGCCGGCTGGCCCGGGGGCGTCTCGCCCCCGATCTGCTGGAGATTGGACGTTACGACGCCGCGATAGCGGCTCAAGAAGGTAGACAGGGGTGCGAGCGCTTTTTGCGAGCACCCCTGGTCTGCGTTGTCTCTTGAAATCGTGCCGCGTCAGCGGCACTGGATGGAGTCCCCGATTACTCAAGTGCCGCTGACGCGGCACCAAACCATGACATCTCTTTACCAGGGGTGCTCGCAAAAAACGCTCGCACCCCTGTCTACCGTCTGGTTGCCGCTAACGCGGCAAGGCCCGGGGGCGTCTCGCCCCCGGTCTGGCAAGACACCATACATTCGCTGGTAACCTCCGCAGCGGCGAGACGCCAGAGCTCCGGACCGACAGCGCTACCGCAAAAAAAACGCAGACCGGGCTCCCGCCCGGCCTGCGTCAAGTACGAACCGCGTTCGAAGACAGATTAGTGGCGGTGACCGCCACGGAACCCGCCACGGAACCCGCCGCCAAAGAATCCAAACGAGATGCTCGGGCGGTACCAGAACGGATCGTAGTAGTAGTACGGATCGTAGTAGTACGGCGCCACGACGACGCGCGACGAGGAGTAGCCGCGGTCGCGGTAGTCGCGGCGTGACGCCGACGCGTCCACAACGGCCTTGATCACTTCCTTCGGCACGTTGGCGTCGGTCATGGCGATGATGTCATCGCCGGTGACGACGATGCGCGCATCGGTCTTGTCGATGTAATCAACCATCGTCTCGACAGGTACTCCGGCCTTGGTCATCCGGATCACCTCATCGACGGCGTTTCTCTGCACGGCAAAGAGCGGCGCGGCGACGAGGACGAGAAACAACGCGGCGACTGCATGAATGATTGATCGTTTCATTTTAAGGTCCCTCCCGGGGTTGAAGTACTGCACGGCAAACAACATGCGACGGTTGAGCCAGCCCCTCACCCCCCCCGCTATGAGAGAGAAGCCTGCAGCGGGCTCAAGTTATTCTCCTCCATCGAGGACAGAGCGTCCGCGAAAACGGGCAACCGTTCCGGCAGGGAAATCGCGTAGGCTGTACAGATGCTCAGACGTTTATTTGCGGTGACCATCGCGCTCACCGCGGCCGCCACACCCACCCAGGCCCAATGGTCGCAGTTCGGCGGCAACGCCCGCCACACGGGCAACGCCTCGGTCTCGGCGCAACCGCTGGCCAGCGTGCTCGCCGACGTCGTCCACGATCCGCTCGTCCCGTTCGAGATCGAAGCCGGCTCCGGCGTCCTCTACGTCCACTACGCCGCGCCGCTGCTGGACGGTGACGACGTGTTCATGTCGTTCAAGGCGGCGGCCGGCAACGGTTCGACAAACTGGAGCGTTCACCGCCTCCACTGGGAGACCGGACAGCTTGTCGACAAGTGGACTGCTCAGGTCGACTGGCAACCGGTCCCTGACCGCCCCGGATTCTGGGAGCCTGCCTTCCAATCGGTTCTGGCCAACGGCTTTGTCTACGCTCCGGCCGCGGGCGGGACGCTGCTCCAGATCGACCGCAACAGCGGAGCCGTCATTCGCCGCATCAATCCCTTTGCAACCATCGACCCGCTCACCTTCGTCTCCGGGCCGCCGGCTGCCGATTCCGCCGGCAACATCTACTATGGAGCCTTCCGGATGCAGGGCGACCAGCCGTGGCTGGTTGATATCGCGGGCGCGTGGCTGGTGCGTGTCACGCCGGCCGGAGCCACCACCCTCGTTCCGATGGCGACGCTCATCCCCGATGCGCCAAAGCCAACCGATGCCTGCAAGAGCCAGTTCGCGCGAAGCTCGGCACAGATCCCTCCGACGCCAACCTCCGTTCCGCCGTCGATTCCGTGCGGATCGCAGCGGCTGGGCATCAACGCCGCGCCAGCCATCGCCGCTGACGGCACCATCTATCTGGTGACGCATGCGCACCTGAACGACTTCTGGAGCTACCTCGTCGCCGTGAATCCCGATCTGACGCCGAAGTGGGACCAGTCGCTGCGCACGCGCTTCCACGACGGGTGCAACATCCTGCTCCCGCCAAACGGAGCGGACGGCGGTTGCCCATTGGGAACCGCCACGGGTGTCGACCCCTGGACCAACGAAGACGGCTCCGGCCGGGTCATCGATCTCTCCACGGCCTCCCCGGTGGTGGCACCGGACGGGTCGATCGTCTACGGCGCGTACACGCTTTACAACCTCGATCAGGGTCACCTGATGCATTTCAGCTCCAGCGGCGCATACCTCGGCAGCTATCCCTTCGGCTGGGATACGACGCCGGCCATCTGGCAGCACGGCGGGACCTACTCGATCGTGACCAAGGAGAACCACTACGACTTCACCTTCCGCACCGATCCCGGCGACTTCGTGACGCAGCTCGATCCGCAGTTCAAAGTCGAGTGGCAGTACCGCAACCCCTCGCGAACGAGTTGCCGCGGCGGGGCGTGCGTCGACGAGGAGCAAGGCTTCGAGTGGTGCGTCAACGCGCCCGCCGTCGATATACACGGCACGGTCTATGTGAACGCCGAAGACGGAAACCTCTACGCGCTCAGCCAGGGCGGTGGGCTCATCGACCGCATTCCCCTCGGCGGCCCGCTCGGCGCCGCCTACACGCCCGTCGCGGTCGATGCCCAGGGGCGCGTCTACGCACAGGAAGGCGGCCATCTGTTCGCGGTGGGCGGCGTGTTTCCGCGGAGGCGATCGACGAGGTAGGGCCGGCACGGCCGGCTGCGCTGGTTGGCCACCGTCTTCGCAAGGCTCGGCCACCGTCTTCGCTCCATCGTTCTGCAGCGCAGACTCCTACAAGAATAGGAAGCCCGCCCGCAACGTTGCCGGAAGCGGTCCCGCTGCAACCTTCGCAGCGCAAATTCGTTCACATCTCAAGAGATCCCAATCGCCCTGGGCTGACCGCCCGTCTGGAGTAAACGTTACATGACTGCTGGCCCTCTGACATCCATCAACAAACCGAAACCGAAGCGTTCGCGCAAGAAGCTCTACTGGATCATCGGCATCCTTCTCGTCGTCGGTGTCGCCGTCGTCGCGGTCGCGGTAAACAAGAAACGCGAGCAACCGATCCCCATCACCACCGACAAGGCTTTCCGGAAGACGATCACCCAGCTCGTCACGGCTACCGGCAAGATCCAGCCGGAGATCGAGGTCAAAATCTCCCCCGAGGTCTCGGGCGAGATCATCGAGATGCCGGTCAAGGAAGGGCAGATCGTGCGCAAGGGGCAACTGCTTCTGCGCATCAAGCCGGACGCGTATCGCTCGCAGGTCGAGGAACAGCAGGCCGCGCTGAGCAGCGCACGCGCCACCAGCTTGACGCAGAAAGCCCAGCTTGCCAAAGCGGAAGCCGATTACGAGCGCGCCAAGAATCTCTTCGCGTCGAAACTCCTCCCCGAGTCGGACCGCAAGACCGCCCAGACGAACTATGAAGTGGCACAGTCGGCGGTCAACGCCTCCAAGTTCGACATCCAGCGCGCGGAAGGAGCCTTGCGTACGATCGATCAGGCACTCGACAAGACCACGATCGTCTCTCCGACGGACGGATCGATCAGCTCCCTGACCAGCCGCCTCGGCGAGCGCGTGGTCGGTACGAGCCAGTTCGCCGGCACGGAAGTCATGCGCATCGCCGACCTGACCAACATGGAGGCGCGCGTCAACGTCAATGAGAACGACATCGTCAACGTGAAGGTCGGAGACGTGGCCCGCATCAGCGTCGACGCCTATCCCGACCGCAAGATCGCCGGCGTGGTGCGCGAGATCGCCAGCACCGCCACGACGAACAACGCCGGCACGCAGGAGCAGGTCACGAATTTCGAGGTCAAGATCCGCGTCGCCGACCGGTCGGTACAACTGCGCCCCGGCATGAGCACCACCGCCGACATCGAGACGGACACGGTCAAAAACGTCGTCGCCGTCCCGATCCAGAGCGTCACCGTCCGCAGCACCGACAGCAAACTCTCCCCCGAGGAGCGCGAGAAACAGAGCGCCCAAAGCGTGTCCAAGGACGACGACAACAAAGCCGACGTCACCAACCAGACGCTGGAGAAACAGAAAGCGCGCGAACTGCGCGACAAGCTGCAACGCGTCGTCTTCATCAAGACCGGCGACACGGTGCGCATGCAGAAAGTCGAGACCGGCATCGCCGACACGACCTACATGGAGATCAAGAGCGGCATCAAACCCGGCGACGAAGTCGTCTCCGGCAGCTACACCGCCATCAGCCGCAAACTGAAGGATGGAGCAAAGGTGGAGATCGAGAAGGCGAAGACGTAGTGCCATGAAAGACATCACCATCGAGCTTGGAGAAAGTTTCCGCATTGCCTTCGGACAGATCCGGGCACACAAGATGCGCTCGATCCTGACCGCTCTCGGTGTGATCATCGGCATCATCGCGGTCACGCTGATGGGATCGGCGATCACCGGAATCGGGATCGGCTTCGAGCGCAGTCTCTCCATGATCGGCGACGACATCCTCTACGTCGAGAAGTGGCCGTGGCATAACGTCGACGACTGGTGGAACTACCGCAACCGCCGCCGGATCGAGCCGCAGTACGCCGACGCCTTGAAGCGTCTCATCGAAGCCACCCCCAACTCGCAACTGATCACGGCCGTGCCGACGTTGAACACCAATCGCAGCGTCAAATACGGCGACAACGAGGTACAGCAGGTCTTCACGCAGGGAACGACGGACGAGTTTCTGGTGACGTCGACCGCGCAATTCAAGGAGGGCCGGTTCATCACCTCCATCGAGTCGCGCGGCGGGCGCAACGTCTGCGTGCTCGGCTATGACGTCGCCGACGCGCTCTTCCCGAAGCAGTCGGCCCTCGGCAAGACCGTGATGATCGGAGGCAATCCCTTCAACGTCATCGGCGTCTACGCGAAGCAGGGCTCGTTCCTCGGCCTGTTCAGCTTCGACACGCAGGCCGTGGTCCCTCTATCGGCATTCATGAAGGCGTTCAGCTCGCGCCTCGACACGTCCATCCGCGTCAAGGTGAAGGACAAGGATCACCTGGCCCAGGCGCGCGATGAGCTGACCGGCGACATGCGCCGCGTACGCGGTCTGCGGCCGGAGCAGAAGGACGACTTCGAGATCAATGCCCAGGAAGGGCTGCGCAGCACGATCGCGCCGATCAAGACCGGCATCGCCATCGCCGGACTCTTTGTGACCAGCCTGGCACTCTTCGTCGGCGCCATCGGCATCATGAACATCACCTACGTGAGCGTCAAAGAGCGGACGCGGGAGATCGGCACGCGCAAAGCGGTCGGCGCGCGGCGGCGGACCATCCTGCTGCAGTTCCTCGTCGAGGCGGTCTGCATCTGCCTCGTCGGCGGCGCGGCCGGTCTGGTGCTCTCGTTTCTGCTGACCACCGGCGTGGCCGCGGCCTTCCCCTCGTTCCCGATCCAGTTCTCCGCCGGACTGGTGATCATCGGGATGATCGTCTCCACGTTGACCGGCATCATCTCCGGCTTCGCCCCGGCGCTGACCGCGTCGCGGTTGGATCCGATTGAGGCGTTGCGGTATGAGTGACAGATGTTCCTGACCGAAATCTTCCGAATGGCCCTCGGTTCGCTGCGAACGAACAAGCTTCGTTCCGCGCTGACGATTCTCGGTGTGGCCATCGGCGTCTTCTCGGTCATCGGGGTCATGACGTCGCTGAGCGCGATCCAGGGATCGATCGAGACCGGATTGAGCTTTCTGGGCAGCAACATCTTCCAGTTAGCCAAGTATCCGGTCATCAACAACGGCGGAGACGCCGAGGACAAGTACAGAAACCGCAAGGACATCTCGCTCGACAACGCCAACGAGTTCGTGCGCCTGATGGAGGGCCAGGCCTCCGCCATCGCACTGAAGTGCTTCGACGGCGGCAGGCCGGTCAGCTACGGCCGGGTCACGCTGCAGGGACGCACCGTCGTCGGCACCAACGAGTTTTTCCTCACCGCCAACAGCTACGCCATCGCCTATGGCCGCAATATCTCGCCCGACGACGTGGAGTTCGGCCGCCCCGTGACCGTCGTCGGGGCAAGCATCCAGAAGAAGCTCTTTCCAAGCGAGACGCCCCTAGGCAAGACCATCAACGTCCATTCCAAGCCGTACGTGATCATCGGAGTCATGGCTGAGAAGGGCTCCTCGTTCGGAAACAGTCAGGACGAGCTCGTGCTCGTACCGATCACGAAGTTCTTTTCCGACTTCGGCCACGAGAATCGCACGATCAACCTGGCCATCCAATCGACGTCGCAGGCCACGTACAACAACACCCTGGACAAGGCCATCGGCGCCATGCGCGCCGCGCGCGGCCTGAAACTGGGACAGGACAACGATTTCGAGATCTACTCCAACGACACGCTCCTCACCGCCTTCGCCCAGGTAGCGGACACGGTGCGCATCGGTGCCTTCGTCATCAGCGCCATCGCCCTGCTGGCGGCGGGGATCGGCATCATGAACATCATGCTCGTGAGCGTGACCGAGCGGACGCGGGAGATCGGCGTCCGCAAAGCGATCGGCGCCCGCAAGTACGACATCATCAAACAGTTCCTCATCGAGGCCGTGCTCCTCTCCGAGCTTGGCGGCCTGGCCGGCATCCTCATCGGCGTGGTGGGAGGCAACAGCGTCGCCCTCTACTTCGACATGACCATGATTTTCCCTTGGTTCTGGGCCATCACCGGCCTGGTGGTCTGCTCCGTCATCGGAATCGGATTCGGCTCCTACCCGGCGTGGAAAGCAGCCTCGCTGCACCCCATCGAAGCGCTGCGCTACGAGTAGGCCGGCTCCGCCGGAACGTGATCCCAGTCACAGCCGGAGCCGGGGGGCAATCCCATATATACACAATCTCGTCCGGAGCGCATAATAGTCTGGTCCGAACCAAATGGAGGTCTACATGAAACGTGCGGCCCTGTGCCTGCTTTGTCTCTGCGTGCTCCTTCCAACGGCGGCGTTCGCCGATTCACTCGACTCGGTATCGCCATCATCTGTCTTCCTCTTTGATGAGGGAGTGTTCATCGCGCTTCAGGGCACGGGCCTGTTCGGCAGCCTCGATACTCAGGTGGTCATCGACGGTCCGGCCGGCACGTTCTCGCTGGAGCCCAGCGCGTCGTCCGTCGACAACAGTACGAACCCTCCAACAGACTTCCTGACCGTATCGGTCCCCGGTGAAGTCATGGTCACTGCTGGTCACTACTCGGTCACGGTCATGGCAAATGATAGCTCGGCCATCCGCTCGATCGGACCACAGTTCTTCGACGTGGTCGCCCTCTCTGTCGCGCAGCCTCCTCTGTTGGCCATCCCGGAGAACGTATTCGCCGAAGCGACGAGTGCGTCCGGTGCGAACGTCACCTTCTTCGTCGGCGGCTTCAGCTTCGTCGACCCGCCGCCGGCGCCGGCCGTCGTCTGTAATCACAACCCGGGCGATCTCTTCCCGATCGGAGAGACCATCGTCCACTGCACCGCCACCGACAGTTTCGGGAGCGCCTCCGGAAGCTTCCCCGTCTTCGTGCTCGACACCGCCGGGCCGACGGTTACCGTGCCGGCCGACATCGTTACGGGCAATCCCGTGGTGACGTACAGCGTCTCGGCAACCGACGCGGTCAACGGAAGCGTTACGGTGAACTGCTCGCCCGCGTCCGGCTCGACGTTCCCGCTCGGCTCAACGACAGTCCAGTGCATCGCCTACGATGCGCAGGCCAACGCCGGCTTCGGTTCCTTCAACGTCACCGTCTCCAACGGGCCGGTTCTGACGCTGCCCGCGGATATCACCGCCGAGGCCACCAGCGCCGCCGGGGCGGCAGTGTCGTACACGGTGACCGCCACCGACAATGCCTCCATCGTCTGCGCGCCGGCATCCGGCTCGACCTTCGCCCTCGGCACCACCGCCGTCAACTGCACCGCCACCGCGGTGACCGGCACGACCAGCGGCAGCTTCAACGTGACGGTCAGAGACACGACCCCGCCAACGCTGAACCTCCCCGGGATCATCACCGCCGAAGCGACGGGACCGAGCGGCGCGGCCGTGACGTTTACGACGTCCGCAACCGATCTCGTCGACGGCTCGCGGCCGGTGACGTGCGATCACCTCTCCGGCTCGACCTTCCCGCTCGGCTCAACGACAGTCCAGTGCACGGCGACCGACACGCACAACAACACCGCCCACGGATCGTTCACCGTCCTGGTCCGGGACACGACGCCGCCGACGCTGACGCTTCCGTCGGACATCACCGCCGAGGCCACGGGACCGACCGGCGCGGCCGTGACGTTTAGTGTGTCGGCAACCGATCTCGTCGACGGCTCGCGGCCGGTGACGTGCGATCACCTCTCCGGCTCGACCTTCCCGCTCGGCTCGACGACCGTCCAGTGCACGGCGACCGACACGCACAACAACACCGCGCACGGCTCGTTCACGGTCATTGTTCAGGATACGACGCCGCCGACGATCGTTTCGATCACGGCGTCGCCGAAAACCCTGTGGCCGCCGAATCACAAGATGGTCGCGGTCACCTTCACCGTGATTGCAACCGATCTCGTCGATCCGAACCCGGTCTCACACATCGTGTCGATCTCGTCGAACCAGCCGATCAACGGAAACGGCGACGGCAACACCTCTCCCGATTGGGTGATCACCGGACCGCTGACCGCTGATATTCGCGCCGAGCGCGCCGGCGGAGACGACCGCGTTTACACGATCACGATTCAGTCGACCGACTTCAGCGGTAACAGCGCCTTCGGCACGGTGACCGTCACCGTGACCCAATCGCGCGGACACGCCGCGGGACACTAGCCCTTCCGATGCAGCGCGGCCGGAGCAATCCGGCCGCGCTCTTTTAGGAGCGCTGGCGTCCTCGCCGACGGCGAATTGCTTAGCGGCAACGTCGGAACGGGTCTGTCGGTAGCCGGTTGCGGCGATGATCGCCGCACCAGCTCGGGTGAATGTTGCACGGAAAACTACGCATGAACGCGCGCGCGAAGCGAGCGGCTCGCGCGCGGAAGAGGAGGCAGCCGGAACGTTCATGCATGCGGCCGGTCATACGCGATGTGAAACGTGTGCAAGCGCGCGGCGCTAGCTGCCGAGCGGCAGACGGCATGAGCCGAACAGTTAGACCTGTGGCACCCCAACGTCGATGATTTCCTGCAAGGCCTCATCGTCGACGTTGAAGTAATGTAGGTTCATTTCGAGGGTGCGGATGAAAAGGCTAAATCGAGGCTTTGGCCGGGATTTCCATAGCGCAGAACGATACGAGCGTCGGAGCAGGTATCAACGCGCATTCGAATCTTCCACCGGCGCGGCAACGGCCACCATATATAACGAAGTCTCATCGCAGCCGTCGATATCCAGCAGCGCATCGAGCTCATCATCGATGAATCCGCCGATTGCGCATGCGGCGAGATTCATGGCGCTCGCGGTGAGAAGGATGTTCTGCGCGATATGTCCAGCTTCCAGCAAGACGAATCGATAGCCACGTTCGCCATACTTCAGGCGCGACTTGACGGAGATGCCGGTCAGCGCGAACACAACGGCGGCAGCGCGCAACTCGGGAGTAAACGTGATCTCCACGAGCGCATCTGCGCCGATCCCGCCGCGCACCAGTTCCAGACGATCGACTGAAGGACAGTAGTGATAGAGGGCCTTCGGAAGATTGTCGACGAGATTGGCGATCACATACAGCTCGACGGGATACAGCGCGCCGCCCGAGGGGCAAACGCGGAATCGCTGAACACCCCCGCCCGGCAGATACACGCTGCCGGTCACTCCCCCCGCGTAGCGGGTCAGCTTGGCTAGCATGTCGAAGCTGATTGGCGCGCCTGAGAATGCGCGGGAAGAACGGCGCGTCAGCACCGCGTCGTCGAACGTTCGTTCTGATGCCGGAACGACATCAGGGAGAGCGATCGTCGGCGCAGACGGGTAGCGCTTGTCCGACGAGGCGAACATTCGCTGCAGCTCTGGGCTGCCTATGGCCGCGACGATGCGGTCGGCCACCCTGCCGTCGGAACGATGATGCTTCGAATTCTCGTGAAACAGCTCGGAAACAAGAGACTCTTTGTAATCGGGCGCGGCAGCTTCTCGCTTCATTCATCGTCCTCAGGGATACGGGTGGGGGTCAGGATTCAGCGCGTCGATGGAATCCGATACGGCGTAGCCGAGCTTCTTCGGCACGCTGAAGAGACGCGCGCTGCCCAACAAACGGTGCGTATGGTCTCCCTCGAGCTGTTGCATCTGAGGAACGACCATCTTGACGACGCGGTAGCCGCAGGCCGCGACGTCCTCGGTCGTCATGTCGACGCAAAATGCCTCGCATCCGGCCTCCCTCAGGAAATCGACAAGAAGGGTCAGTTCGGTTTGACGTGAGCGGACCTGCGGCGAACGCAAGTCGGCGAAGGTGATCGCGTCGGGGGAGTTGACGAGAAAATCGACGGCCGAAAGCATGTCGCCGTACGCATAAAGCAGCACGTGCTTGTCGAAGTCATTCACGTTACTGAAGTCCGACTCGAAAACGAAGGGGCTGGAGCGAAGACCCAGGTACTTCGCCCATTCGCGCGTCTGCGCCGCCTCGACGAGCGCCTTGAGAGCGGCGCTCTCTGCGTCGAGGCTGGAAGCACCGCCGGTACATACGAGCGGCGGCGTGTGGTTTTCGTCTACCAACACGCAGAGAATGGATGGCACACCGACATCGGTCGGCAAAGCGTGCAGGGTGTACTTGAGACCGTGACGCGCGAACCGTTGCTCCAGCTCGTTTTGAATGCGCGGACTCGACGTCGGATCGATCCGAGGAATGCGCAGCCGGTGAAGCCACGTGATCGCGAACGCATCGCGCTCGATGATCTCGTACAGGCCGCGGACGCATGCGTCGTCGAACGCAAACGCGCAAGCTTGGCCTGTGGTGATGCTCGGTCCGATGGTTTCCTCGCCACGCGCGCGATGGAAAGGATAGTAGGGAACGAATGTCAGGCACGCGGGGATGAAGACCTCGGTGCCGTTCGTCAAGGAGACTCCCTCGGTCCAACACAGCGGTGTGTCTTCGGTGAAGATGCTGTACCGGATCTGCTGGTCGGGATGAAACAGCGCCATCTCCGCCGGCCCGCAGGCGCGACCACGCCCGGACATGAAACGGTATGTGGCCAGCGTCAACTCATCCGGAAAGTAGACGCTGGAGCAGTACCGTTCGATCGCTTCTCCGACGGCGGCGCGGTAGGCGGCTTCGCGGGAAAGCCCGGCGCCGCCGTTGCGGTCATAGCAACCGACCGGGAACATGCGGATCGAGTCGCACATCTTCACGGAGTAATTGAAGATCTCCGGCTCGCCAGGCTCGAGCGGGATCTCCGAGATCCAGCGCACGATTCCAGTGAGCGGATCGACCACCGCGTCCGCGGGATCCGCACCCGCGCTCACGAATTCCCTTCCGGCCGCCAGACCATCATGCTCGGCCGCGACTTTCCGCGGCTGCACGCGCGGCAGCGCGGAATCTTCAGCACCGGGTGCAGCGCGCCTTCGTAAGACAGGAGATCGAAGGTGAATACGGCGCCATACGTCAGCGGCCGGGCGAAGCCGGAAAGCAGACGAATTGCCTCGAGCGCGACTACGTCGGCTCCGAATGCGATCGGCAGCGATCCGATCGACTTCCCTTCCCGCGTCAGTTGTGTTGCGACCGATGCAGCTTCGTCGTACAACGGCGCATTGGCTGCACGACGGTATTCAAGGCAGCGATAGCACGCCGTCTCGTGCGGGACTACGAGCGGGCCCACTTCATAACCGATGCCGGCGGCACGATAGCTGATCCACCGAGTATTGCGCTCCAGCGCCAGCGCATTCACCCGGCCGTAAAGCTCGCGGTCATATCCATCGCTGCAGAGGATGATCAGATCGACGTTGGACCAGGCCTCCTCAGCGAATGGATCGCCGAGCGGACAGAAATCGACTTCGCTCGCTGCACTAAGCCGATGGCTGACTACATCTTGACGGTTGCGTCCGACATCGTGCGGCTGAAAACCGCCTACACCCACCAAATCGACGGTGACCGGTGCTGGATCGTGTCCGAAGAGCCTGCGCACGCCAGCGCCGGCGAGGCACGCTGCGACGCGTTCACCTGCCTGGCCGAGACCAATGAGCATCACGCGTGCGTCGCTCAAACGCCGGTGCATCTCCGGGCCGGGTGATCGCGGGTCGGGTTCCGCCAAAGGTCCATCGCCCGGGACGCGAAAGTTCGCCAGAAATCTCACCTGTTCGTCGTACCGCCTCCCCTCCTCCGGTGAGAGACGGGCGCTTTCCTCGAGAGAGATCGAGTCGAGCAGCCCTTGACCCTCAAAATCCGATACGATCGACCTCACCGCGTTTTCGGCCGATCCGAAGAGGCGCATGAGACGCTCGAGCGTCGTCCCGCGCCGCAATTCGTCGACCACCTGCGGAAAGAGATCGATCGTCTCTTCCGGTACAGTAACGCGCAAGGTCTGCGTCAGGGAGACGAGGCGGCAATCCGTTGGTGAGACCTGAACGACCTGAAACCGGCCCGCTAACCTCAGGAGGTGACCCTGCTGAAGAGAGTCGCTCAACCCGACTGAACGGTCCATGCAAAGTCAACGTTGCCAACGAACTCAGACGCAATCGCCGAGCACGAGCTGCAACTTCCCCAACAGCAGCAACAGCAGCAACAACACGACGATGCCGTCGGAGTCCCCAGATGCCTCATGTGCTGGAGTTGCGCGATCGCGCTGACGATCGGGGCGTTGTAAACCAGCGAGCGCACCTCCTCGCCGGTGTACACCAGCGCCGAGTAATCGTCGAATAGCAGTGACCGGAAGGCGTGTCCGGCGACTGCCGTCGACGTAGACGACGGCAGGTTCGGCGTGGTCGGTTCCCGCTTCCAGTCCTCCACGAGGTGGCGCGGGTTCTGTCTACTCAACTCGTCTGCCGCGATCTTCCTCTCCACCACCTTGTTGTCTATGAAGTCGAACAGTTGAATCTCGGCGACTTTGGTCCCTTCCATGCGAACGACCACGCCGCTCGCCGGCTCGCCATCGGAGATGCCGATCCCGCCCACATACTTCGAATCCCGCTGCGAGGCGTTGTACGGGATGATCGAGATCATCCGCACCCGGCCAGTGGTGCGGCTGAACGGCGCATAGGATTTCGCGCGGTCGAATGCCGGTTGGAGTTCGAAGCCCCGGAGCCGCTCGTCGATCTCCTTCGCGCCGCGTGCCTCTTCATGCGCCTGTTGGGCCGCGATGCGCGACTCCTCAGGGCTCAGCGCGCGAACCGCCGCATCGCCGGCGAAACTCTGGGAAAGCAGCCGCTCGTCTACATACGGATAATTGCTCATCTTACCCCCCGTCGCCTGACAAATATAGACCTGTGACGGCGAAAAGGCAACCGTTCTTGCCGCAGTTTCCATAATCGCTTCATTCAATACGTAGTACCGACGTAAGGAGTTCCGCGTGGCGTTCTCAGCCACGCTGCGAGACTAAGCGAAGAGACAGTTAGAACTTTCCGCCGCCCTTTCGGGTTACTTTTCGGCCTGAGGTCGCCGGCGTCGTGACGGGAGTGGTGGCCGACTCGTTCACTACGCATTACTACCCTACGGTAAGGACGACATCTCCTATGCCTACCTCGACGCTCACCACCAAAGGCCAGACAACCGTCCCGAAAGAGGTGCGCGACGCGCTTGCGTTGGAGCCCGGCGACAAACTCTCGTGGCAATTCCACGGCGGCAGAGTGGCCATCACGACCGATCGGCCTTTCTTGCTCGACTTCGAGGGCTTCATCAAGAACAGCTCCGGCGACGTTGTCGCCGAGATCGCCGAAGCCCGCAAACGCCGAGGACGGGTCTGACTTGCGTCATGTAGTCGTCGACGCCAACGTCGTACGTAAAAACGAACGCATTCGCCGCCGCGGTTGCGCATCCGGTCGGAGCGCCGCGCGTCTCGCCGGCTGGCCCGGAGGCGTCTCGCCTCCGGCTTGGCCAAGCCCCAAACACTTTGCTGGTAACCCAGCGGCGAGAGGCGATCATGAAAGTCATGGCTCTGGCGAAAGTCGTCTCCGCAGGGGTACCGGGCTACGAGCAACTGTGCGCGTCTGGCAAGACCGGAGGCGAGACGCCTCCGGGCCAGCCGGCGAGACGCGCGGCGCTCCGTTTGAAACCCCTCAGAACGCCCGCTTATACGTAAACACGAACGCCTTCGGCGCGCAGTTGCGCATGGGCGGGGCGAAGCGGGCGTTGCGGATCTCGCGTTCGGCGAGGAAGGCCAGGGCGTCGTCGTGGGTGTCGTTCGAGACGAGGCGCGTCGAGGTGACGATGCCGCGGGCGTCGACGTTGGCTTCGATGACCACCATCCCGTGGGGCCCAAGCTCGGAGAACGACGGCTTGGGGGCGGTGACGAAGGAGTAGTCGCTGTCCGGGGGGCAGCCGGCGCGGCGGGGACGGGTGGCCGCCCCTTCGCGGACCACGAGCTCCGAGGAGACCCAGCCGGTGCTGCCGTCATTGAGTTTGACGCGCAGCCAGTCGCCGGCATCGGCGATGAGGGTCAATCGCTCCCCGCGGCGGACGTGGCCGATGATCTCCGCCGAGGTCGATGCGCCGGCGCGCACGTTCAGCGTGCTGACGTTGACGCGTACCGTGCCGACGGTGCGATCCTCGGATGCGGCGCTGGATGGCGGAGGCGAGACCGGTTGCGGCGAAGGAGATGGTGACGGCGCGGGAGCATTGCCGGCGCAACCGGCCAGCAGGAGGAGAACGGCCGCGGCCGCGAAGCTATCCTTAGCGAAGCAAGGCTTCACGACGACAACCGCTTCGCCAGCACGTAGAGGAACTGCACGCTGTCGTAGAACGAATCGATGCGCACCCGTTCGTCTCTCCCGTGCGCCCGGCTGTCGGCCAGTTCGCCGAAGAGTCCGGAGACGCCGTACGTCGGGATGCCGGCGTTGCGGAGGTAGAGACCATCGCTGGCTCCGGCCGACATCAGCGGCAGGACCGGCGTGCCCGGCCAGAACTCGCTGGTGACGTCGGCGATCGGCTTCATCACCGCGGGCGTCAGCGGCGACGGCGCGCTCGGCTTCGGCTTGTCGATCCAGGTGATCTCGATGCCCGGATCGTTCAGGACTTTGGCGATCGTGTCGCGCACCGCGTCGGCGGACTGGCCCGGCAGCACGCGGCAGTTGACCGTCGCTTTGGCCATCTGCGGCAGGGCATTGTCCGCATGTCCCCCTTCCAGACGCGTGGCCACGCAGGTGGTGCGCAACTGATTGTTGTACGCCGGCGTTTCGGAGAGCCGGGCCGCGGCGGCGGCATCGCCGGTGGTGACGGCCTTCATGTCGGCCGCGGTCTGCCCCTCCTCGATCGACGACATGCGCTCGAAGTAGGCGCGCGTCACTTCGTTGAGGGTGACCGGGAACTGGTAGTTCTCGAGCCGCACCAGACCGTTGGCGAGCTGGTAGATGGCGTAGCCGTCCTTCTCCGTCAGGACGAACGGATCCATCGACCAGTCCTCGCGCCGGGCCTCGACGACGTCGAGATGCGCGAGAAGCAGCAGAGGCTTCTCCTTCCCCGTCCCGTGAAGCCGCGCCACCAGGTTCCCTTTGCGAGGATTCGGCCCCAGCACCTGGATGTCGTTAGAAACAAACCCCGCTGCCTTCAACCGTGCCGCCATCGCCTCGGCGGCCGTGGTGTTGTTGCCGACGGAGTTGGTGGTGTTGATCTCGATGAGCTGTTTGTAGATATCGAACGCCAGTTGCCTCGTTTTCGCATCGAGCGGCGGCGGCGCGGCGGCGGACGATGCGGCGACCAGAAGGCAGAGGATGACGAGCCGTTTCATGGCGGCGGATTGTAGGGCATCGCATCGTAGGGACCGAGGCATCGGTGTCCAGCTCGGACGCTGCGGTGTCCAGCTCGGACGCTCCGATGTCCAGCTCGGACGCTCCGATGTCCAGCTCGGACGCTGCGATGTCCAGCTCGGACGCTGCGATGTCCAGCTCGAACGCTCCGATGTCCAGCTCGAACGCTGCGATGTCCAGCGCGAACGCTGCGATGTCCAGCTCGAACGCTGCGATGTCCAGCTCGGACGCTCCGATGTCCAGCTCGGACGCTGCGATGTCCAGCTCGGACGCTCCGATGTCCAGCTCCGACACTAAGAATGGTAAATAAGCTGCCTGCTTTACCATAATTTGGGTACAAGTTTCCTCCGTAACAAAGATTGCGTTACTTTTTGCTAGGGCCAAACGTCTAAGGGTTTGATGACGAACGCAAGCCGACGGCCGGCCCCGGGAAGGAACGCGAAAAAGTCGCGGCGGGCCAGGGTGCGTTCACGCGGATCTCGCCTGAAGGGGCGGGAATCGTGGCGTCGTCTGTTTCAGCGCGGCCGGCAGAACCTCCGTTCCGCGGAGGGTTTCATCGGCATGGCGCGCAGGATCATCGAACGCTGCGAGACGATCGCGCTGGAACACCCGATCCGGGCGGTACATGACATGTATCGCGTGACGGGATTGCTCGTCGAAGCGGCCGACCGGCTCGCGCGTTTCAGCAAGTGTATTCGCGAGACGTACGACCGTATCGCCGAGGCACCGGCATACGCCGGCGATGCTCCCGCGCGGATGATCGCTGACCTTCAGCGCTGGATCGAGACCGGCACGGAGCTGGCCCTGCTCGGGAACCGGTTCGACAAGTCATTCGCCGAGCTGATCGAATATGCCCAGAGCGGTAACGCGCCGCTCGATATGTCCGAGCTGCTCAAGAGACGCGTCCATCCGGTTCCGGTCATGGCCCGGCATCCGTCGCCGAGGGTTCTGTCGATCGAGAACGATCGTATTTGCTGCATTCATGTCCGGCGTCAGCGGTCTGTTCGCGTGACCGTCGCCGAAGCTCCAAGACGGGTTTCCAGGGGCCGTGCTCCTCCTCTCGTCTCGACTTGCTCGCTCTGATCACTGCAAGTTGAGACTGAGAACAAAGGAGAAGCATCATGACTCAGGTTACTGAAGTACCCGTTACCACTCCACAACCGTCCTACCTCGATACCGCGCAGGAGCGCGTCGATGAGATTCGCGCCATGCGGGAGAAGATCCCGAATTTCGTGATCCCGTCGTCCAAAGGAGAGAGCCAGCGGCTGACCAGTGCCGCCTCGGTTCCTCCCCAGTTCGTCGAGCAGGTGGCGATGACGATCAAGAACAGCGCGAAGCTCGTTGCCGCGGGTGCGGCCGATTCGGACCGCATTCGCGATCTGATGAACTACGCCGAGGCCTACGACGCGGTGGCGGACGAGTTGGAGGCGATGACGGGCTTCGTCCGGCACAGCGTGACCGTGGCGAAGAACACGGCAGGGAGCTACGCCCTGACGACGTACGCCCTGGCGCAGCGTCTGGCCAAGCGTCCCGAGACGGCCGATCTCGCTCCGCATGTCGACAACATGCGTATCGCCCTCGGCAAGCGGTTCCGCAAGGCCAAGGCCCAGCCGGCCCCGACGCCGGCCCCCGCGCCCGCGCCGGTGACGCCACCGTCATCGACGAAGTGAGCGGTTTCGTGCAGTAAGCCCCCGCGCGGGCGCGTCCGAAGGCGCGCCCGCGCATTTGGGGGTCGGAGCGCTGGCGTCTCGCCGGCTGGCCCGGGGGCGTCTCGCCCCCGGTCTGGCAAGACACCAAACATTCGCTGGTAACCATGACCTCAGCGGCGAGACGCCAGCGCTCCGATCCCCCCTCACAACGTCCTCCCGACCGCGGGCACGATGATCCGCAGCTCGTCCATCAGCCTCGCGAACTGGTCGGGGTAGAGCGACTGCGGGCCGTCGCAGACCGCCTTTTCCGGTTCGTGATGCACCTCGATCAGGACGCCGTCGGCGCCGGCGGCGACGATGGCGCGGGCCAGCGGCATCACCTTGTCGCGGCGGCCGACGGCGTGCGACGGGTCGGCGATGATCGGCAGGTGCGAGAGCTTGTTGATGACCGGGATGGCCGAGATGTCGAGGGTGTTGCGCGTGTAGGTCTCGAACGTGCGGATGCCGCGCTCGCAGAGGATGACGTCGTAGTTCCCGCCGGCCAGGATGTACTCCGAGGCCAGCAGCCACTCCTGAATCGTGGCCGACATGCCGCGCTTGAGCAGCACCGGCTTGCGGATCTGGCCGAGGGCCGACAGCAGGTTGTAGTTCTGCATGTTGCGCGCGCCGACCTGCAGGATGTCGACATAGTCGAGCATCTTTTCGATCTGGCTGATCTCCATCACCTCGGAGATGGTGGCCATGTTGTTCTCGTCCCCGGCCGCGCGCAGCAGTTTCAGCCCCTCCACCCCCATGCCCTGGAACGCGTAGGGCGAGGTGCGCGGCTTGTAGGCGCCGCCGCGCAGCACCCGGGCTCCCGCGCGCGCCACGCGGCGGGCGGTCTCGAAGAGCTGCCGCTCGTTCTCGATCGTGCACGGGCCGGCCATGATGACGACCTCGCTGCCGCCGATGGCGACGCCGCGCGCTTTCACGATCGTCTTCTCGCGCCGGAAGGAACGGCTGGAGAGCTTGTACGGCTCGCTGACGCGCACCGCCTCCTGCACGCCGCTGATGACTTCGAACTCCCGCGGATCGACGCTGGCCACATCGCCGACCACGCCGAGGACGGTCTGATCGGAACCGGTGGATCGGTGCACGTCGAATCCCCGCTCGCTCAAGATGGCCACGACATGCTCGATGTCGGCGTCGGAAGCGTACTTCTCCATCACAATGACCATGAAAATCCTCCTTAATCGTGCGGCGAGGCCTGCCGCTCCACGCGGCGCGATTCATCGATGATTCGTTCGAAAAGGCGCCTCACGGCAGCGGGGTCGAGCGGCCCGCCGGAGATCCCGACGACATGCAGCAAGACCTGCTTCTCACGCTCCGGGGCGTAGATCGGCATGCCGAGAACCGGCTTGACCTCGCCGATCTCGATGGCGTACTTCGCGCGCTGATTGAGCAGCCGCACAATGACCTCATCGACGCGGTCGATGGCGTCGCGGAGGCGGGAGAGCTCGAGCTCTGCGTCAGGTCGATCCATAACAAAAAACCTCTTGCCCGGACGGGAAGAGGTTCGGATCGACTCAGCCGGTCAGCGCCCCTTCTCGCGGGGCGCAAAATGCCCCACGTCTACGTAAAGTAACCGTACCAATACGCGTTGCGAGGGGCGTTGACGTTCATGTGGCGGGGCGAAGAATAGGGCCAGGAGGGGCGCGTGTCAAACACTCCGGAGCGCTGGCGTCTCGCCGGCTGGCCCGGGGGCGTCTCGCCCCCGGTCGGGGCAAGACAGAACACATTCGCTGGTAACCGTGACCGCAGCGGCGAGACGCCGCTGGGCCAGCCGGCGAGACGCCAGCGCTCCGGCCGCTCCCTCCTGAGCTAAACTCGCCGCTCTCCCATGACTCCGACCAACCGCCCCATGGCGCAGCGGTGCGCGGTACACCAGCAGCGGCCGGCCTTCGCCGTCTGCATGCAGTGTACGAAGTCCCTCTGCCAGGAGTGCGCGACGCAGTGGGACGGGATCTGGTACTGCGCGGCGTGCCTGGCCGTCCGGCGCGCCGGACCGGTGAAGCGCTCGCGCGCCGGCGGGTGGATCGCCGTGATCGCGGCGTCGATCGTCATCCTATTCTTCAGTACCCGCCTGATGGTCTGGGCCGGCGTACTGCTCGCGGGACTGCGGTGATCCGCGCGCCGCTCTCCACCACGAGCGTCCTCGATGAGTCGGCGTCCATCGTCCGCGCCACCGCCTCGCCGTGGGTGGGACTGCTGCTGGTCACCTCCCTCCCCTACCGTTTCATGCAGGCCGTCTTCGCCGACCGCCTCCTCGAGCTCGGAAGCACCGCCTCCCAATACGGCGATGCCCTTCGCACGACCGCGGACCTCACCTGCGCGGCGTTCCTCCTGTCGTTGTGGGGGCGAGCCGTCTACGCGCGCGCCTGCCGCCTCACCTCGGCGTCCGGCGCCGCGCCGGGCCGTGAAGCGCTCCGCGTGCCGCTGGCGGCTCTGGCCAGCTACATCTTCACCGCCTCGATCGCCGAATCGGTCACCTACATGCTGTTCATCACCGTCGCCGGCATCGCCGTCGGCGCGATCCTCTCCGGCCTCGCCATCGGCACGATGGAGCTCAACGACCGGCCGGGAGTGATGGCGCCACTGCGCCTCCTGTCGCGCTACGGCAACCAGACGCGCATCGTCGTGGCGCTGTCGTTCGTCTTCCTCTGCGGATTCGTCATCGCCGCGCTGAATGTGGCAGCGCTGTTCGCCGGCTGTCTGGCTCTGGTCTCGACGATCGGAGGATGGGATGCCTCTCGCTGGCACATCCTCCTCAGCTTCTCCAACCGCCGCTACATCCTGATGGTCATCGCCGGCGCGCTCCTGGTCGTCGAACCGTTCTGGATCGCCGCCAACGTGCTGCTGGTGCGAAAGGCCGGCGTGGCGGAGAGCGGCGACGACCTCCGCCTCTGGTTCGAGGAGCTGAAGCAGTCATGAGGAGGATGGCATCGCTGTTTCTGCTCCTGCTGGCGGCCTCGCCACTGCAAGCGGCGACGATGACGCTTGCCGAATACCAGGCGGCATTGACGAGAATTCGCAGCTTCCTCGAAACGGGCAATGTCGACGGCGCGCGCGCCGAGGGGAAGACGCTGGCGGGGAACGACATCGACTCGCCGAACGGACGCTTCAAGGCCGACAGCACGCTCCTGGCGGAGGTCGCTGCCGCCAAACCTCGCGACCTCGGCGTGGAGAGCCGGATCGACGCCACACTCGCTTCGCTACGCCGCGTGGCACCGTCAAAACGGATCGCCGTCGATGCCGCGCTGATGCAACGTCTGCAGCGGGAGCAGGCAGTTCAGGAGCTTCGGCGCGGCGGCGCTATCCATGGTGTGAAGGCAGAGGCTCCCCTCCTGACGCAGATCGGCGATGCGATCGTGAACGCCGCGCGATGGGTGGGCAAGGAGATCGTGAAGTTCGTCGACTGGCTGTCGCGATTCTGGCCGGACAGCGAGACGAAGACGAGACTGAAGAAACCCGCGGCGTCGTCCGGCATGCGCTGGACGATCGGAGCGCTCGTCGCTCTGATCATCCTCGTCCTCGGCGTGCTGGCCTTCGAGGTGATCCGGCGCAGCCGCAAGGCCGCGCCGGGTCAAGTCGAGGAGAGCGCGCCGCTCGGATCGTCGCGTGACGACGACCCGCTCTCGCGTGGTGCCAACGAGTGGGAGCGCTACGCCGCGCAGCTCGCCGCGGCGGGGCGGACGCGGGAAGCGATCCGCGCCTGGTACAACGCCGTGCTGGTCACGCTCTACGGCGCGAACGTGCTGCAGTTCCGCAAAGGGCGGACGAACTGGGAGTATGTCGCGGCGCTCCATCCCGAGATCGCCTGGCGGCCACGGTTCATTCACCTCACCCGCCGCTTCGAGGAGGAGTGGTACGGCTCCGATCAAAGCAGCGCCGACGCGCTCGACGAGTGCGGCGCCGCCGCGCGCCACATCGTCGATGCCGTGCGGCGCGCGAAGAAGGAGGCCGCGTGAGACGGGCCCTTCCTCTCCTCCTCGCCATCGCCGCGTTCCTCGTGGCCGCGCTGATCTGGATCGGCAGCAGCCGGACCGGCGGTCACGCCTTCGACCGCGAGTCGGCATCGAACACATCACCCACCGGTCTCTCGCTCGCGTATGCGTACCTCGGCCGCCAGCCTGGGCAACGGGTGTCGATGCTGACGACGCCGTTGGACAACCGCCTTCCGGCCAATGCCGTCGTCCTGCGCGTCCAGGAAGGCGAGCCCGATCACAAGCGTCCGGAGACCGAGGATGATGATCCGTCCGAAGGATCGGCTCCGCTGCGGGAGCCGCTCCTGACGTCATCAGAAGAGGAGTTCGTCCGCGGCGGAGGGCGACTGGTCCTGGCCAGCGGCGAGCCCGGAGGATCGATCAACGTGCGCAACGATGCCGGAAAGACCGCGGCGCGCGTCTTCCCGCTCTGGCCGGGGCTGGACACGCTTTCACTCCCCGAGCCGCGCGGCTGGTCTCCGCGCTCTCTTCCCCTCGGCATGCACACGCTGTTCGCGGGGAACGGCGAAGCGGTCGTGGCGCGGCAGGAGATCGGCGCGGGCGACGTGATCGCCGTGTCGGTGCCGGAGCTGTTCGAGAACGGGAACATCGCCACCGGCAATCACCTGGCATTCCTGGCGGACGTCGCCGGCCGCCGCCCTGTCTACTTCGACGAAGTCGTCCACGGCATGGCCGCGGACAACGGCGCGCTCTCCCTGCTAACGGAATGGCGCCTCGGTCCCTTGCTCGTCCTGCTCCTGGCGGCGGCGCTGCTGACGTTGTGGCGCAACAGCCGGCGTGCCGGACCGGCCGACGACGAAGACCGCGACACGCGCTCCGACGCCATCGACCTGGTGGCGTCGCTCGGCGCGCTCTACGGGCGCTCGATGTCGAGCGCCGAATCGATCGTCCTCTACCACGCGGCGCTGGAGCGAAGCGTTGCCGCGCAGAGCGGGCTGCGGGGGGATGCGCTGCACCGGCGCGTCGCCGAACTGACGCATGACCTGATCCCGTCGCCGGCCGAAAAGAAACTCCCCGCGCATGCATTCCATCGCCAGCTCACCATCATCAACGACGCGTTCCGCACGCTGGAACGTTCGGCCAGAGGAGGCCACGATGCTAAACATCGCTGAGGTCGCGGCGCGTTTCGGCGCTCTGCGGCAGGAGCTCGACCGCGTCATCATCGGACAGGAGCGGGTGAAGACTCTCGCCATCGCCTCGCTCGTCGCCGGCGGACACATGCTGCTCGAAGGGGCCCCGGGCACCGGCAAGACGCTGCTCTCGCTGGCGCTGGCGCGCCTCTTGGGATGCCGCTTCCGGCGCATCCAGTTCACCCCCGATCTCATGCCCGCCGATCTTCTCGGCGCGAACATCTTCAACCAGAAGTCGCAGGAGTTCGTCTTCCGTCCCGGCCCGGTCTTCACCGACATCCTCCTGGCCGACGAGATCAACCGCACGCCGCCGCGCACCCAGGCGGCACTGCTCGAGGCGATGCAGGAGAGCGCCGTGACCATCGACGGCATCCGCTACGAGGTCTCGCCGGTCTTCACCGTCTTCGCCACGCAGAATCCGGTCGAGTTCGAAGGGACCTATCCGCTGCCCGAGGCGCAGCGCGACCGCTTCCTCTTCAAGATCACCATCGACTTCCCCGAGGCGGCGGACGAAGAGAAGATGCTCAGCGCCTACGCCGTCGGGGAGCGGCTGCACGACGAGATCGTCAAATCGCTGCAGCCGGTCGTCACCGCCGAGGAGCTGGCGCAGGCGCGGAGAACCGTCGCCGCATACGTGCATGTCGAGCCGCACATCATCCGGTACATCCAGGAGATTGTGTCGCGCACGCGGCACGACGACGCGGTGCAGATCGGCGCAGGGCCACGCGCATCGCTGGCGCTGCTCGAGGCCAGCCGCGCCGTGGCCGCGCTCTCGAATCGGTCCTTCATCACCCCCGACGATGTGAAGTCGCTCGTCGAGCCGGTGCTGGCTCATCGCGTCACGCTCAGTCCCGACGCGGAGATGGAAGGGCTGGCGCTCTCCGACATCCTGTCGCGCATTTACGAGCAGGTGGAAGTTCCGCGCTGAGGAGCGAAACGCTGAGGAGTGAAACCCTGAGACCCGGCCCGCTACTGATCCGACTGACGCTGATCCTGGCCATACTGGCGCTGCTGGTACCGGTGGCGGTGTGGATTGCGCCGATCCTCGCGGCGGCGTTCATCGCTCTGCTCGCCGCGGCTGTCGTCGAAGCGGCGATCCTCCGGCGAACGGCGGTCACGCTCGATCGCCAGCCGCGGATCGCCCTTCCGCTCGATGAGGCCGACGTCGCCGCGATCCGGATCACCACGACCGCCACGCGGCCGCTGCGGATGCTGGTGCGGCAACGGTGGCCGGCGATCGTGACGCCGCGCTCGCAATCGGTCCACGCCATCTGCCGTCCGCGCGAGGTGCTGCGGGTCGACCTGGCCTTGCGCGGCATCGCACGCGGGATGAACACGGTGGAACCTGCCTATGCCGCGCTGACGATGTTCGGCCTGGCCGAGCGCATCCTGCCGGTCGGTGGCCCGACGACGGTTCACGTCCTGCCGAATCTCCGAGCAGTAAGGCGTCTGCACAAGCGGCTGAACGATTTCGCTCTCCGTTCCCTCGGCGCCCGCGCCTCGCCACGGATCGGCAAGGGCCGCGACTTCGACCGCCTGCGCGACTACGTCGTCGACGACGATTTCCGCGACATCGCCTGGCACGCCTCGGCGCGCCACGGGCGGCTCATCGTCCGCGAGTTCCGCCTCGACCGGTCGCAGGAGATCCTCCTCTGCGTCGACCGCGGCCACCGGATGGCCGCGCGCGTCGAGCAGATCACGCGGCTCGATCACGCCGTCAACGCCGCCGTGCTGATCAGCTACGTCTGCAACCGGATGGAGGACAAGTTCGGCCTGCTCTCGTTTGCGAGCGCGACGGAGAACGGCGTCGCCTTCGGCCGCGGCGCCGCGCAGCTCCGCGCGCTCACGGCCTACACCTCCGGCGTCGACGCCGCCTACGAGCACAGCGACTACCTGGCGCTGGCGGCAGCACTGCGCAAGCGGCTGCGGCACCGCACGCTGATCCTGATCCTGACCGTGCTCCCGGAACGGGAAGACCGCTTCGACCTGCTTCGCGCCGTCAGCATGCTGGCGCCGCAACACCTGCCGCTGATCGTGACGCTGATCGACCGCAACCTGCGCGCGGCGGCGCAACTGCTGCCGTCGAACCGCGCCGAGCTGTCGCGGGCCCTGGTGGCGCGCGACCTCTGGCTCGGCCGCGTGGAATTGATGCGCGAGCTGCGCTCCCGCGGAGCCCTGGTCGTCGAGGCCACGCCGGAAGATGCCGGCATCGAATCGATCAACGCCTATATCGACGTCAAGAGGAGGCAGTTGCTCTGATGAACATCGAGCGCTTCATCGCCGAACGGACCCCCGTATGGCGGCAGCTCGACGAGCTGCTCGGCCGCGCCGAAGAGAACGACGTCTCGCGTGCGGAGCTGCACGAGCTGGTGGCCCTCTACCGCCGCACCTGCTCGGACCTCAACCGCGCCCGCTCCTACACCGCCAACCCGGAGGTGCTCGGCTACCTGAACCAACTCACCGGCCGCGCCTATCGCTTCATCTACCAGGCCGCGCACGAGACGCCGGTCGTGGCGGCGTTCACGAAGCTGGTCACGCGTGAGATTCCGGCGGCGTTCCGCCGCGAGCGGCTGGCGATCGCCATGGCCGCGGCGGCGTTGCTCCTCGGCACGCTCTTCGGCGCACTCGCCGTCACCGTCGATCCTGCCAACAGGGAGCGGCTCATCCCGTCGGTCTTCTTCACCGAGAGTCCGCGCGAGCGCGTGGCCAAGATCGAAAGCGGCAAGGAACGGATCGACAATCTCGACAAAGCGCTCGTGTTCGGCGCGACGCTCTACACGCACAACATCCGCGTGGCCTTCCTGGCCTTCTCCCTCGGCGCGCTGACGATCGCCGGCGGATTGATCCTGCTCTTCTACAACGGCGTAATCCTCGGCGCGGTGGCGGCCTCGTACATCGTCGATGGCGTCCCGCTCTTCTTCTTCGCCTGGGTCGGGCCGCACGGCGCCCTCGAGCTCCCCGCCATCGTCTTCGGCGGGGCGGCGGGACTGGTGGCCGGACGCGCCCTGCTGATGCCGGGCCACCTCTCGCGGGCGGCATCGATGCGGCGGGTCCTGCCGTCCGTCTGGCGCATCGTCATCGGCACGGTGCTGACACTGGTCCTGGCCGGCCTGATCGAAGGCTCGTTCTCCCAGTTCTCCTCGCGCACGTTCCCGTATGAGGCGAAGATCACCGCCGCCGTGTTGCTTTTCGTGGCGCTGATGACGTACCTCTTCCTAAGGCGGGTCGAACAGAATGACTAGCACGACGGAGCGCTGGCGTCTCGCCGGCTGGCCCGGGGGCGTCTCGCCCCCGCGCGCGAGATCCCATACATTTGCTCGTAACCTCAGCGGCGAGACGCCGCTGAGCCAGCCGGCGAGACGCCAGCGCTCCAGCCGCAAATCGCGAATGACATGAACGAGCTGACCATCAACACGCCCGAGCACGTGCCGATCGGCCTCGAGCCGGCCGGCGCGGGAAGCCGATTCCTGGCGGTGCTGCTCGATGCCGCGATCACGACGGGCATCGCCTCGGCGATCGGAACGGTGGCGCTGGCGGTGCTGCCAAGCGGAGCCGCCTACGCGCTCTTCATCACGCTTTCGTTCGCGCTCCCGTGGGGATGGCACGTCTGGTTCGAGACCCGCGGCCACGGCCGGACGCCGGGAAAGCGCGCACTGTCATTGCGCGTGGTCGACGCCCGTGGCCTGCCGGTGTCGCTCTACCAATCGCTGGCGCGCAACATCGTCCGCGTGATCGATTTCGCGCCGGCGTTCTACGGTGTCGGCGCGGCCGTGTCGCTGTTCGATCCGGCGAGGCGACGGCTCGGCGACATCGTGGCCAACACGCTGGTGATCCGCGAGGCGCAGCCGCTCGCTTACAGCGGCCAGCTATCCGCCGAGCGCCGTCACAACAGTCTGCGCACTCCCCGGGTGCTGCGCCTGATCCGACATCGAATTCCAATGGAGGAGCGCGAGTTCCTGCTTCGCCTCTGCCTCCGCGCCGACAAACTGACCCCCACCGCGCGCTACGACCTCATGGACGAGGTGGCCCGCTTCTACCGCCGCAAACTCGCCATCGAGGAGGAACACATCAGCGGCGAAAACCTGGTGAGGGATCTGACGGCGGTGCTGTTCGCGAAGGAGGGGCGGTGACGAAGTCTACGCCTCGTGGAGATTGACAGGCTGTGAGGCCGTTTCCGTAAGAGACAACCGAATTGACGTTGCTCGCAAACAAAGACTGCAATTACCATTCATTGGTACGCATTGGTACGTATCAATGAAGGAGTCACGATTGATCAACCAAGCTTGGCTACGTTGTGAGGTATACCCCGGAATCTTCCCGGACGAAGTAGCAATCGGGGTCACCACCGACGAGGGAATGATGGTTTCTTTCTTCCTTCCGAAAGATCTGGTGAACGATCACGAAATCTCGGTAGAGGTCGTAGCTCGTAACGGCGAATACGGTGTGGTCTTCCTGCCGAAAAGAACGTTTGAAGGATCGAACGCTGCTCGAGTACCTCTGAGCGCGCTTCGTTTTGCATGATCCTCTCGAACGTCGGCATCCAAGCCGCGCTTGACGCCGCGGACCTCGTCATCACCCCTGAACCTGCTCCCAGGCGGCCGACAGATCATCGGGACTCCTGCCCGTACGACACCTGTTCTGTCAACCTGCGTCTGGGATCGGTTATCTCGATTCCAAAGCCGGGAAAACCCATCACGCTCGACTTCCGTAGGCCGGGCGCTGCGACGTTCCTGCCTGAAATCTTTGAGACCATCGCGATCGAGAAGGGAGGATACGCGCTCCCACCAAACAAGTTCATTCTCGGCCAGACGCTCGAGAGCGTATACCTCCCCATTTGCGAAGGCCGCCCCTGTCTCGCGGCAAGGATCGAAGGCCGCTCCACATTCGCGCGTATCGGGCTGCTGGTCCACTTCACCGCGCCGACAATTCACGCTGGATTCGAAGGAACGATCACACTGGAAATGATCAACCTCGCGGAGTATCCGATCTCGCTTTTTCCCGGAATGGAAATCTGCCAACTGATCATCGAAGAAGTGAACAGCACGCCGTTCATCAATCCGAGCGTCTACCACGCCCAATCGACGCCGACAGGACGCTGAAGAAGCATCCCCTTCCGATCACCTCGCCATCCGATAGGA
>JADGNY010000017.1 GCA_017883235.1 Thermoanaerobaculia bacterium
CCACGCCGCCGCCTCCCTTGCCATCAAGTTGTTGTTGACACTCAACTTAATAGCACGGTGCGGCGGCTTTTTGTATCCTCGGTGAGAAATGCGGGCTAGGGACGCGCGCCGAGGACGTTCTTTTCCCACAACTCGCCGAGGGCGTAGTCATCGAGCCAACCGCTCATGTCGGCTCGGCTCAGGTGACGAAAAACGCTTTGCCGATCCTCGCGATCAACGGCCCAGACCTGCTCCGGCTCGAACTGATTGACAAGGGTCACCGACTGCGTGGCCACGAGAACCTGCGTGCGGGTTGATGCAGAGGAGAGCAGGCTGGCCAGAAGCGTCACGGCCGCCGGATGTAACCCGAGCTCCGGCTCGTCGAGCAGAATCAACGGCGGAAGGTCGGGCTGGAGCAACAGCGTGGCCAGGCAGATGAATCGGAGCGTGCCGTCGGAGAGGGAGGAGGCGTTGAAGTACATGTCGCTTCCCTTCTCTTTCCACTCCAGGCGGATCTTGGATGGATTCAGGCGCAGCGGCTCGAGGCGAAACTCGTCGAAGAACGGAGCGATCTGGCGAATGGTGTCCCGGATGTTGGCCATGTGCTCCGGCCGCATCTCCTGCAGCCAGTAGAGGAACGCCGCCAGGTTCTCCGCTTGCGGCCGCAGAAAGCGGTTGTCGTCGACATCGCTGGTTCCCTTCATGGCGGCGACGTCGCTAGTGTCATGGAAGTGGTAGACGCGATAGCTTTCCAGGTCCCGCCTGATTCGTTCGTCTTCGAGATTCTTCAGCCTTGATTCCCTGGTTGCTGATGCTATTGGCTGCTTCCACTTGAAAAAAGATTCCTCGTCGTTCCCGGAGGCCGTCTCACTGCCGATGAATACGTCGTCATCGCTTGTGCCCAGGAGGTGGACAAGGTAACCGTCCGTGGTTTCACCGTCGGAAAACATGACCTCGATCGACATATCGGGCGACTGCCTTCGACCAAAGTAGAGCAGCGAGTCCGCACCGCCTTTCATCGCGGTGTACTCGGCTAGCTTCTCGTCGACGATTGCGCGCAGGAAACGGAACACCTCGATCAGGTTCGATTTGCCCGAGCCGTTCCCGCCGATGAAGATGTTCAGCGGTCCCAGCTTCAGGGTCTGCTCCCGGATCGACTTGAAGTTCCGGATCGTCAGTGTTTCGAGCGTGCGCATGAGTGTCTTCGCTGAGTATATGTGCTTGGCTACCGGTTAACTCGCGGGCAAACTGGCACTCTCCCTCGCCTCCCTCCTCGTCAGCAGCGGCGGCGGCCGCCACGCGTCGAATTCCGGCGGAAGCAGTTGCAGGATCTCGCCGGCGCGCATGCCGTAGAGGTCGTAGTTGAAGTCGAGCTGTTGGATGACGGCGATCAGGCGGCGGAGGTTGCCGGGGCGGCTGGGAGTCGTTGCGCCGCGTTTGGGGCGGTGGCGTTTCGTGTCCCAGTAGAGGAGATCGATCGCTTCGATGAGGCCCTTGTTCGTGATGAGATCGCGGCGGAAGCCGAGGTCGTAGATGAAGGCACCGTGCTGGTGGACGGGGGGATGGAGGAGCAGCCGCGCGTTCTGGCGGTGCAGGGTGAAGAGTCGGTACGGGCCGGCGAGAAGATGGCGGCCTCGCTGCCAGCCGCCGCTCTCGGTGGTGGGGATGTAGTGATAGTCCTCGCGCGGGCGGCGTTTCCCGCTCGCGTCGATGGGCGAGAGCTGATCGAAGTAGAAGAGGGCCAGCCAGCTCCAAAGGCCGGCATCGTCTTCCGGTGCGGGCACATCCGCCAGGACGCCTGCAAGATATTCAGCGGCGTCGAACTTCGTGGCGAACGTACGCGGCTTGATCTCGACCGCACGAGGAAGGGCGGTCGAATAGTCGTCGAGGTAGAGGATGGCTGGACTCCCCTGAAACTCCTCGCCGTCGCGGATGCGCTGCAGGAATCCGCGGAGCTCCTCGATTCCTTTGGCGTTGAGGCTTCGGAGTTTCGTCATCAGCGTTCCCGTCGCGCCGCGCGCCATCCATCGATCAGTGTCTGCCGGTTGCAGAACGCGTCGACCACGTCGTCGATCCAGTACGGCGCCTCGTCCGCGTCGGCCGGCAGCGGAGAGGTCGCGTATTGCCCGGCCCACTGCAGCCAGAAGTTCCACCACTCGTCGCCTGCCTCGTGCGCATCGTGCGCATCGATCAGTAGGATCTGCGTGAGCACCTGCCGCACGGCGGCCGGATAGACGAGAGCGAGGAATGCGGCATCGGACCTGGCGACGTCCTGGATATCGTCGACGCGGTTGTTCAGCTCGAGCACCGGGCCGTTCGGTTCGAAGGCGATTCGCCACGCCTGCTGGCCCAGCGCGCCGGTGAAGCTGACCGGCAGCAACGGCAGCCGTCCGGTGGCCTCCGGCTTCTGTTCCGAAACGACGATGTCGTCGGCGACCGCGACGACGCGATGCTCGTCATCGACCAGCTTCACGCGGAAGTGAACGAGGCTGGTGCTGTCGATCTCAGTCAGACGGCGGTCATCGGGAGGAGCGAAGTGCGCGACCGAGCCGCAGTCGAAGCGCATGAACGACGTCCGGTAGTAAGCCTCGATGAAGACGCGCGTGGTGGGAGCGGCGCCGATGTCGTCGAAGGAAAGGCGCGGATCGAAGACCAGCGTGCCGTCGGCGTCGCGCCGCAGCGTCACGCGGATGTTGGCGCGCGGAATGCGGGCGCGTTCAGTGAAGTTCAGTTTCCGCAGCATTGTCAGGATCGTGCAGGGGATCGTGCAGGCGGACGACGAGGTCGCGCCGCGGATCGAATCCTTTCATCGAGACCAGGAACTTCGCCGACGACGGGACCAGCTCGAAGGCATTGACCGACGTCGGCCGCAGGCGGACGCCGTCGGCCTGCACGGTAATGCCGCCGTCGGACGTCAGATCGAAATCGAACGGGCTGTGCTTGCGGAAGGGATTGCCGGCGCGGACGCGGTAGGCGATCTCGCCGCGCAGCGGGCGGCCGACCATGGCCGGGTCGGATGCCTTGATGGTAAAGCCGCCCTCGATCCGGGCGATGGTGACGCCGCCCGATCCCGGCGCTGCATCGGTTGAGGCGGTGCCTGGCTTGCTCTCCCCGGCGGCGGCGCGTACCGGAGCCGGAGCCATGACATCGTCGTGCAGCGACTCTTCCGGCACGTCGATAGAGAAGAGATCGGCCAGGAAATCGCGAACGCGGCCGGCGGGCGGGCGGGACAACAGCGAGGTCAGGAACGACGCGCTGTTCTTCACGAAACGAAGCGTGTATGGACCGTGGTCGTACAGCGTGCGGACCTTGTCGGCGCGCTCGGACCAGTCGGTATGCGCGGGGTTTTCGGCGTCGCCGAGGAAGGTGGAAAGGGCCTGATCGTCGATGACGATGAGAGCGCGGGCGGCCTTTTCGGCGCTTACACGCACGTCCGGGATGGTGATGCCGCGGCGGATGAATCGATGCTCGCCCTTGCGAAGCGCGTCGTCGTGCTCGAGGTAGACGTCGAACCAGGAGCTGGCCGCGCGGACGCGTTTGCGCTTGACCAGAATGGGAACGCGGAAGGCGATGCGCTCGCCGGAGCTGAAGCGCTCGCGCAGCGAGGCGAGCGTCGCCGCTTCGAGGATCGATTCGTCCCATTTCGGTGCGGCGGCGTCACGCTCCGGGAGGACGATTCGCGCGTCGTCATTCTGGGCCAGCGACCAGCGGGTGAGCGCGCAGAGCCTTGCGGCGCTGTCGTTGTTTATCGATAGGTTTTCGATCGTTTCGGCGTCGATTCGCAGGCTTCGCGCGGCGTCGACGACATCGACTGTCAGATCGCCGCGCAGGATCGGATAGAAATATTGCCGCACCACCGAGTCGGTGACGCGCTCGGGCGACAGCTCGTCGTCGCGGAAGTAGGGCACCACGATGGAGAGGCCGGGCTCGATGCGGTTGACGCCGAAGTCGTCGGCGAAGCGCTCGAGCAGGATGGGATCCTCGATCGGCAGCGGCTGGCCGTTGCGCTTTTCGAATCGCGCGAAGAAGCCGTAGGGATAGATCCGCTGGCCGTCGAGGACGTGCGTCTTCAGAACGGACTGTCCGAGGAGGAGGGCGCGATTGTCGTCGAAACGGCGGGTGATGCCGAAGATTGTGCGGTTGCGCGAGGCGACGGTGAAGACCGCCTTGCCGAGTCCCCAGCGGCCGCGGTCGACGTCGCCCTTGCTGGAGCGGCCGACGTTGCGCCAGAAGTAGTAGAAGTCATTTTTCCGCTCCTCGCCGGGGTGGTCGAGCTCCGGATCGGCCCGAGGATCCCCGGTGAGGCCGCGCGTTCCGGAGTCTTCGATGAGGAGATAGGGAACGGCTTCGTCGTCCCGCGGCAGGACGGTGTGAATCGACTTCGCCGCCGCCCGGAGGTGCCCCTCCAGTCCTTCGAAGTACTCTCTCACCCCCTCGGCGGGAAGCGCTTGGGCCCCCGACGCGAACCGGAACCGGACGCTCACCGGCGAGCGGCTTCGCGGCAGGCGGGCATCGAGCGAGTTCTGGATCGACTCGCGCACGAGCGCGTCGGCGAGGTCCTGCGCCTTGAAGAACTCGTCATGAACCGGATCGACGTGCACTTCGCCGGGGTCCATCGACCGGAAATGCCAGGGCGGAAAGCGGGACATTGCGGTGCTCAACTCGCTTTGCGCAAGGATGCGGGAAGTGACCGGAGGCGGGATGCGGCTCGATACAGATCGATGGCCCTTTGTGCATTGAGCCAGAACTCAGGAGTGGTCCTGAAGGTCGCGCCCAGCTTGAGCGCCATCTCCGCGGTC
The DNA here is from genome assembly GCA_017883235.1 of Thermoanaerobaculia bacterium. Classification (GTDB taxonomy): domain Bacteria; phylum Acidobacteriota; class Thermoanaerobaculia; order Gp7-AA8; family Gp7-AA8; genus JADGNZ01. The sequence goes on from JADGNY010000017.1 coordinate 4,779, forward strand.
ACCGAGGTTCTTCCATTCACGATGCGGTTGATGACCTTGACGTCACATCCAATGTGATCGGCGAGTTGCTTCTGCGTCATCGCCAGAGGCTCGAGAAACTCCTCGCGCAGGATCTCGCCCGGAGTCGTTGGCATTCTTCGATTCTTCATGGCTTCCTCAGTGGTAGTCGACGACATCAACATCTTCGGGGCCTGATTCCGACCAGCGAAAGACCACACGCCATTGGTCATTTACACGGATGCTGTGAAATCCAGCCCAACTTCCTTTCAGCGACTCGAGCCGGTTTCCAGGGGGTGAGCCGAGGTCTCGCAGATCGGCCGCGTAATCAAGCATGTCCAGCTTGCGGGCCACGATTCTCGCAAGGTTGATCCAGCCGAAGCGAGCGCTCGCGCGTCCTCTTTCAAAGAATTCGCGCACTCCTTCCCTGGCAAAGCTTCGAATCGCCACCGCTGCCGGTAGTATACCTTATAGAGGTATACCGACGAAGGTTCCTGGAAAACGCTTGGTTCCACTGCGTCTTCGACGACCTCTTCGATCAGAACTTAACTTCCTGGCTCGATGCCCGCACGTTGCATGTCTCGCAGAGCCAGCCGTGGGAGGTGAGCTTGAATGGTCCCTCATTCTCGTCGCGGAACAGCGTTCGGGTTTCGTGGCACCAGTCGCAGCGGACGACATGCGGGTTGCCGAAGTGAGGATTGGCCTGCAGGAACGCCGCGGCCACCTCTTTTTCACCGGCGTTGAGGTCGTCGCTGCGGAGTACTTTTCCCGCCGTCGTTCGAACGATTTGTCGTGTCATGAAATCCTCCCATGCCGGTCGAGCCAGTCCAGAATCTCGCGGATGCTGCCGGTGGCCATGGCGATGCAGGTATCCGCGGCGCCGTAGTAAAGGTTCAGGGTGTCGCCGTCCGGTGCGACCGTGTAGCCGCAGGGGAAGGTGACGTTATTTACGTCGCCATGAGTCTCGTACGCAGCTTCCGGGCCGAAAACCCATTCGTCTCCGCGTAGGAGGAGCTCGGCCGGGTTTTCGAGATCGAAAAGAGCCACGCCGAGGCGGTAAAGACTGCCGGCGGGGTTGTAGCGGACGCCGTGGTAGAGCATGAGCCAACCGTGAGTGGTCTCGATGAGCGGAGGGGAGAGACCGACTTTGTTGGCGTCCCACCAGCCGCCGCGGCGGGCGTGCAGCATCATGCGATGGCCGCCCCAGCTTCGCAGGTCAGGCGAATACGAGATCCAGATGTGGGCTCCGCCCTCGGCGATGGGACGGTGAACGAGCGCGTACATACCGTCGATGCGGCGCGGAAGCAGCGCGGCGTCTTTGTCGTCAGGCTGCATCACCAGGCCGCATCGCTCGAAGTGGATGAAGTCCTCGGTGAGCGCCAGCGAAACGCCGGGACCGCCTTTTCCAAACGCGGTGTAGGCGACGGCGTATCGGCCGAGCTCCTCGACCCACGTAATCCGCGGGTCTTCCACGCCCCACAACTCCTCGGGATGGTTCTCGGGATCGGCGGGGAAGGTGGGATGGGGATCGATGATCCAGTCTCTCACTCCGTCATTCGATCGCGCCGCGCAGAGATGGGACCGTCCGGTGCGATCCTCGACGCGGCATAGCAGGAGCGTGGTGCCGTCACGAAGCAGCGTTGCGCCGGCGTTGAAGACGGTGTGGACCGGATACGGCCAGTCAGCCGCGGTGAGAATCGGGTTGGTCTCGGTGCGATGGAAAAGGGTTTCGTACGTGATGACGGCGGACGGGACGCCGGCGGTTCCAGGGTCTGGATCTCGATGAACAGTCACTGGCGCACCGCCACGAGTACCTCGGCCTGTGCGCTCAGCGGCAACTGCACCGCGTTCCTCCGCACCTCGTCCGCGCGCATTTCCATCAGCGCAAGAAGAAAGGAGAGCGTCGATTCCGCCCCTTCGTTTTCATTCACGCGATCAACGTGCAGAGCGTCGCGGCAACCGCCCGTCAGCGGATCGTAGAGCGCCTGGTGCAATTGGTTCTGACCGAGAAACCAGGTGAAGGCGCGGCGCGCGTGGCCGGTCCAGCGATGATCGCCGGTCGTTCGAAATGCGTGCATGCAGGCCGCCACCGTGGCGCAAGCCTCGACCGGCTGCTGATCGAACGTCGCCGCGGTCGTGCCGCGCTCGAAGAAGCCATTCGTCCCGACGGGGGCGAAGTATCCTTCGTCGGTCCGTTGGATCGTCGTCAGCCACTCGAGGGATCGAAGGCCGACCGCTTTCATGTCGTCATCGCCGGTCCAGGATGCGGTGACGATCAACGCCTGCGGTAGCCGCGCGTTGCAGTAGGTGACGCTGTTCTCGAACCAGGGCCATTCCGGTTGATCGGTACGGCGGAAAAGGCTCAGCAGGCGCTCGGCGATTGCACGGCCTTCCGCCTGTACGCTGCGATCGCCTTCGAACGCACGCAGATATTGCTCGATCCCCAGGAGTGCGAATGCCCAGGCGCGCGGACTGCTGAAGCCTGATACGGCAGGGAGCGCGGCATGGAACAGTGCTCCGGCCAGACTGTGCCGTCCCGGATCGACGGAGCATCCGACGACGGTTCCCAGCGCCCACAGCGCCCGGCCGTGGCTATCCTCGGAACCTTGTTCTTCACGCCAGAGCCGGGAGTGCGACATGAAGTTCCGGAACCGTCCCAGCGGACGGTTGAAGGCGTGGCTGACGAATGCCAGGTAGCGCGATGCCAGCGTGCGCACGATTTTCGGATCGTTCGATCCCGCGTCTTCCAGGAGTGTCATCAGCAGCAGGGCGCGGGCGTTGTCGTCGAGGCAGTAGCCTTCGTCGTAGCGCGGGACGTTGAAGATGGCGTGCTGCAGCATGCCGGTGTCGTCGGTCATGACGCCGACGTGATCGAGATTGACCTGCGGCAGTTCGGCCGGCCGCGTGGCCAGCGTGCTGGCGCGGAATGCCGTCCGCAGCCGCTGCGCGTGCTCGACGCGGGCGCGCTCGAACGTCGTCAGATACGACTGGGCGACGGCGGGCCAGAGCATCGCCTGCCCATGTGCAGCCGCGCGCAGGCGCATGGCCATGCGTTTCTCCGGATCGTCGAGCAGTCCGATGATCTCGGAGCCGATGGCCGAGGCATCCCGCCACGGCACGAGGATGCCGCGGTTGCCGGCGAGCAGCTCCTTGGCGTACGGATACGGCGTGGAGATGACGGCCTTTCCCGCGCCAAGCGCGTAGGCCAGCGTCCCCGAGGTGATCTGTTCGGGATTGAGATAGGGCGTGATGTAGATGTCGGCCGCTGCGAGAAACTCGCACAGCTCGGACTGGCTGACGAAGCGATTGTGAAAGATGACACTGCCGTCGACGCCGAGTCGCTTTGCCCGTTCTTCGAGCATGAGCCGGTAGCTCTCGCCGTGGCGTTCGATGATGTGCGGATGCGTCGCGCCGAGGACGATGTAGACGGCGTCGGGGTAGTGGGAAAGGATCGTCGGAAGGGCATCGATGACGTACTCGATCCCCTTGTCGGGCGAGAGCAGCCCGAAGGTGAGAATGAGTGGCCGCCCTTCCACGCCGAGACGGTCCTTGCTGCCGGAGAACGGAACGTTAGGGATCCCGTGCGGGATCATGTCGATCTTCTGTGCGGGGACGCCGTGTACGTCGCGGAGGATCTCCGCGCTGCCGTCGGTCATGACCACCAGGCGATCTGAGATCGTGGTGAGCTCGTCCATCACGCGCCGTTGATGGGGATTCGGCGCCTGGAGGATGGTGTGAAGCGTCGTCACGATGGGCATGCGAAGCTCGCGCAGCAGCGTCAACAGATGGCTTCCGGCCTTGCCGCCGAAGATTCCGTACTCGTGCTGCACGGAGATGACGTCGACGGCATTCACGTTCAGGAAGTCGGCCGCGCGGGTGTAGGCGCCGAGGTCGTTGTCGGCCAGCTCGAAGCGAACGCGGGACGGATAGGCGTGCTGCCGCAGTCCGTCGTTCATGGCCAGGACGAAGCAGTCGAGGTCCGGCCCGGCGGCGGCGATGGCGTCGCTCAGGTGGGTGGTGAATGTGGCGATGCCGCAGTGGCGCGGCAGGTGATTGCCGAGCAGCGCCACGCGGCGGATGGTCGTTTCCTCAGGCATGCCTCTTCCCTTCGCCCTTCATGCTGCCGGCGCGGCGACGGCCGCCTCGATGGCGCGGCGCGGGGGCATCATCATGTGCCAGCGCGTCACGACGTCATTCGCGATCACGAACTCGAATACCTGGCTGAAGCAGCGCAGGCGCAGGACTTTGCCGCCGTCGACGGCGAGGCCGGTGGCGAGCTGCGTGTCGTATTCGATTTCGCGGACCCACTGCAGGTCGAGTGAGGCCTGCATGTCGGAGTTTTCGTAGAAGAACATCGACTGGGTGACGGCCAGTGCGACCGGCAGATGCCGGGTTCCTTCGACGAATTCGCCCGGGCTGACCATGCGCGAGGTGGCGCGGCGCTTGTCGTTGAGCTGCGCGATCCGATCGGTCCCGAGCCGGCGATAAAGGGTCCATCCCAGAATGGCAACGGCGATGAAGGCCGCGATCGACAGGTACGTCATCATGAAGTGCTCCTTTTCGTACGTGGAGCGCGGCAGCAGGGCCGCCGCGCTCCGGGACTGCCTTAAGCTGCGGTCAGAGGCGCGGCTTGGATTCGTTGACCTTCAGCGCCTGACCGTTGACGTCGCGGCCGTCGAGTCCGGTGATGGCCGCGCGGGCCTCGTCGTCATTGCTGAAGTCGATGAAGCCGAAACCCTTCGATTCGCCGGACTTACGCTCGACGGCGACGTTGGCCGAGATGAGCTTGCCGAAGGGGATGGCCAGATCGTTGAGCTGGGCATCGGTGACCTGTTTGGAGAGATTTCCCACGTAAAGTTTCATTTGGAGCTCCTGCCCGGCCGCGGCCGGCAGCTTTCCCGATGGCGGGGTACCCGCGTCGGAAGATGGGAGGCTAAGAGGGGTGAGTCCAGAGGTTCTGACTTAGTTCAGAAGGACTGAAGAGCCGAGGAAGTTTCCCCGACGAGTGGCTACCATACGCGCTTTGGGCGGGGGTGTCACGAGGCAATTTGGGAGGAGGGAAGGGGGTTATGGTGGTCTTCATCCGAAGGTTCCAAGGCTCGAGACGCTGGTAGGCCGTACATCGAAAAGTGGTTTCAGAAGAGCAAGGATTTTCATTCGAGCAGGCTCCTTCGTGTGACAAACGGCCGGCCTTCCTGGGGTCACCGCCAGATCGAAGCACGAGACACTTCCGCGATGCGCCATCGGCTGATCAACCAAGGTTCGGCGTCAGATGAAGATAGCGCCAACGCAGTCATCGGGCTTATTTCCTGGTTCCAGCACGCTGGGGGGGTAGGGAAATCTCGCTCAGCGTCACTCCTCTCTCAGAAGCATGGATAACAAAGGGTTATCAATGCGACCCGAAAGGTTGCCGTGATCGTTCATGCGTGTATCTATCTCCTTGTCGCCTGTGGGCTGAGCGGATGCTTGTTCGGAATCGGGTGGGTACTCACGGTTCTGATGCAGGGCGACCTGATGGCCTCGCAGCTCACCACGGCGTGGTTCACGACTTTCAATGGCCTCTTGGTCGGCGCCACGGGGTATGGGCTGCTGTTCTTTATCGCGCGTGAGCGGCACCGCGTGCAGCTGGCACTCTCGAACGTTTTCAACGTCCCCTCCGAATGTCTGCCCGAGTTCACCCTTCGCCTGGATCGGATTCGCCGGTGGCCCCTGCGCGGTTACGTTACGGTACTGCTGACGCTTGTCGGCAGCATTGTTCTCATTGGCGCCGGCATTCCATTGCAGGGCCTCGCGCATGTGTACTTGACAATCGCAGTCGTCTCCTACTACTGCATTGGTGGCTACATGCTGATGATTCTGGTGGCAATTCTCGGCGTGTTCGACTACGTCAATGACAACTCTTCGCCTGATCGCTCGCAGCGGTTTAGCCTCAAGGCGCCACTGCGGTCGATCGAGGCGAAGACGATCGACTTGTATCTGATCATCAGCGCCTTGTTGGGACTTGTGGCGATTTATGTCGCCGTTCGAACTACATTGACAGCCTTCCCGAAGACGGCCCCTTATTACGACCTGATGGTATTGCCGCTGTTCTTTTTTGTCCCGGCAACGCTCGTCTACAGCTTCTACCCGCGCTATGTCCTTCGAGAAGTCTGGGAATCTGATACATACGAGCTGCTTGAGCGGCTCGTGCCCGACTCTTTGCTCGACGGGAACGATGACCCTAAGGGACGACTCGAGTTGCGCAAGCTCTTGATTGAGGTGAAAGCGAAACTGATCGAGGAGCGTAAGGCGACACCGATTCTCAGCTTTCGCGACGCGCCGGCGCTGACACTTGCGGCCTTCACCGCCGCTCAGTTCTTGCTGCAGAAAGATGCCGTCCTGGTGAACTTTCTCAAATCGATTTTCAAGTGGTGATAGCTCGGGCCACGCCGCCCGCGAATGCCGAAAGCAACGTCCAGTTCCGCGCCTTCGTCAACGTGCGGAGGGTCATTGCCACGCCCGCTGCCGTGGTATCGAAGTCGCCAAAAAAGAGCTCGTTCATGAGCTGGTGATTGCGTAAACGATCTGCCTCGACAACGATCGTGCGAAAGCGTCTGCTCGACCATTGCAGGATGTCACGGAACAAGGCAAGCTGAATCGCCTGATTCAAACGACCGATTTTGCCTGGTGCTTCTGACAGCTCGCTTGCGGCAAGCCGATCGTGGTGCAACCGATCAGCGAGAAACGCTGCTACATCACGGTAACTGAGTAGCATTCGCGTAAGCGCCGTGCCGCTTGCCGCCGGATGAACTTGGCCAGCTTCACCATAAAAGAAAAGCCTGTCAAGCGCGCGACGTTTGATGCGAACCACGGGGATGATGCCGCCAAGAAAGGAACGCTTACGGGGATCCGCAATGAATTTGCTATAGGGCGACTTGCGAACAACGAATTCGAACTCTGCACTGAGGTTAGTGCTAGGCCGAAGTTCGCGTGCAGGGATGATCAGTACGATGTGGAGTTGGCCGTCACTGGTCGGGAACGCCTCTACGTAGGCCGCGTGTTCGCTTAGTGAGAGATTGTGCAGCGCGACCGGCATCAGCGTGCCCGTCATTGGAAAGGTTGCGCCGTGCAGTAGGTAGTAGCCAGCAATACGGCCACATCCTTCTGCCATGATGATGGGCGACTGATGCCCCATGCAGTCGATTGCTAGTCTTGCTGTAATCCTTTCGCCGTTGGCCATGATCGTGAGACCAGTGCGCCCGCGCGCATAGCTGTAGAAGGTCTGCCCAAATGCGACCACACCGCCGCGCTCCTGCGTACGTTGGAGTAGCAGACAAGTGAGCGCGGTCGTGTTCCACAGACGATATGATCCCTCGCTCCGATAGGTGGCACCATCGAAAGCGATGAAATCCATCGAGTCGAGCGCCCAGTCGGCCGCGCTCGCTAGGTCCGCGTTACGCGTAAGCGCCTCTTCCGTGGTGACCCAGTACTTTGTCACCGCCGGCCGCTCGTTGCGCTCAAGTACAAGAACGCGTGACACGCGACTTAGCTCCGATGCCAGGAGGAGCCCAGCGACACCGGCGCCGAGTATCACGACGTCGTAGTGTGCTTGCTGCGATAACCCTTTGTTATCGGCTTTCGCGGAGTGCGCGTGACCGAGTGGCAGGTCGCCGCGGGCACGCTTACGGAAACACTCTGGGATGTCGCTATCGTGGGTGGCGGCCCCGCAGGTACGATAGCGGCGCTTCATCTTGCGCGAGGTGGTCAACGCGTGGTTGTGCTCGAGCGGGCGTTGTATCCGCGCGAGAAAGTGTGTGGCGACGCACTAATTCCTGATGCAATTCGAGCGCTGAGTCGCGCCGGACTGCTGGAGGCTGTCGAGCGCCGCGCAGCCGAGACGTCGATGCTGCAGGTGTTTAGTCCGTCGATGATTGGGATGACACTTTCGATGCGCGCACTCACGATTAAGCGTGTCGAGCTGGACGCGATACTTGCTGAGGCAGCAGTGGATGCAGGCGCCGTCGTAGCGCAAGGACACGTTGAGCGGGTCGACTCGGGCGAGGTGGCGCAGCTTGCAATTCGCGGCGTTCAGGGATCGCTGCGGGCAAAGGTCGCGATCATTGCTACAGGCGCGGATGCGCGGTTGCTGTCTCCGTTGGGCATGCTCTCACGTGCCGAACCTAGCGTGATCGCGGTGCGGCGATACATCCGCTCCAGCGTGAAGCTAGATCACCTTGTCTTCTCATTCGACCGAACCATCGCTCCGGGGTACGCGTGGCTCTTTCCCTTGCGGGACGGCGAGTTCAACGTCGGCTGCGGAATGGCATACCGTCATCATCGAGTCAACCTGTCTGAAACGCTCGATCGTTTTCTATATAAGTTCGAGCCACTCCGCGAGGTCGCGGAGAACATCACACACATGATGCCTCTGAGGGGCGCCGTGCTCCGATGCGGCCTCAATGGCACCATCGCATTGCGGCCGCCAAACGTGCTTGCGATCGGAGAAAGCCTCGGCGCGACGTTTCCCCTGACTGGTGAGGGTATTGGCAAGGCAATGGACACCGGCGAGCTCGCCGCTGGCATTGTCCTGCGCGCACTCGCTGCGAGCGACCTCTCGATCCTCGCCTCGTTTCCCGCTGCGCTCGATTCTCTTCGCGCACGATACCGCGGCTACGAGATCGCCGAACGCTGGATAAGTTCTCCCTGGCTCGCTGATCTCGTGATCCTGCTCGGTCGACGCAGCCGTTATGCTGCTAGCTGCGCGTCAGCCATCCTCAACGAGACCGCGGACCCCAGAGCGCTCTTCTCGATTTCCGCGCTGCTGAAAATGCTGTTCTCCTGACGACGGGAACAATCGCCTCGAAAGACGCACTTGGGAATCTGCGTATCGTGCCGCATATTGGCACTTCATCTGCTGCGATTTTCGAGCGTTGCCGTGATGGCGCGAATCGAAGCCAGACAAGGTTTTCGGGGCCGAAAACGGCTCACTAAACCCTCGTCAAGTGCTAAACATTCTACCCCCCCACAATCCCCCTCCGCGGGTGCCTCTCCGTGATCCTCACCTTCAGCGCCGCGTCCGCGACGTGCGTGTAGATCTCCGTCGTGGAGATACTCCGGTGGCCGAGGAGGCGTTGGACGTAGCGGATGTCGACGCCTTCCTCCAGGAGGTAGGTGGCGACTGAGTGGCGGAACATGTGGGGAGTGACGCGGTCGCGGACGTCGGAGCGTTCGCCGTGGAGGCGGATCAGGCGCCGGATCATCTGAGGGGATGCGGCGGCGCCGCGGGAGTTCACCAGGAACGTCTCGGCGGTCGTGGCGCAGAGATCGCGGGTGGTGCGGTAATCGCTCAGGAGGGACTTGATCTCGTCCGGGACGAAGACCCGGCGCTCGCGGTTGCCTTGGGGTCAAGTCCGTGGGGTCGGACCTTCGTTTTTCGCAGTAGTGCAAGCGACTGAACCACCATGACTTATCGCCGGCGGATTGCGCTTGATGGTGGGTACGATAGTTATTCGACCTACGCTGTCCGCCATCTCGAGTTGAATAGGGCAGCAGAGGACCCGTAAGCGTTCGCTTCGCGAAGGACGGCGGCTGCCTTTCAAATGACGATTGCTACCACCCGAATGACGACGTCTGCCTCGACATTCAAACCTGCTGCCTTCGTATCAGGAACGTCCGCGGAGAGATCGAGAACTTTTACCTCGATACCCGCAACGGATGCTTCGACAATGAAATGGAAAAGGCCGGCTACAGGGACGAGGAGCCCCCCTCCCTTTCCGGCCTGTAGTTCGGGGGTCCTTCGGCGTCCTCAGCCGCGAATTCTCATCTGCGCAAGCACCAACACCACGGACGCGGCTCCGGCAGCCTCAGGATGACAGTGAATTAAGAGGCGCTCAACTCCGGGCTTCAATCTTGAGAGGACACTAGTGAGCTCGTGGAGGTCACCTAGTGAGTCTCTGGAGGCCACCTAGTGACCTCTTGGAGGCCACCTAGTGAGCTCTGGAGGCCACCTAGTGAGCTCGTGGAGGTCACCTAGTGAGCTCTGGAGGTCACCTAGTGATGTTTTAGAGTGCACTAGTGACCTCCTGGAGGCCACCTAGTGACCTCTTGGAGGCCACCTAGTGACCTCTTGGAGGCCACCTAGTGACCTCGTGGAGGCCACGTAGTGACCTCTGGAGGCCACCTAGTGACCTCTGGAGGCCACCTAGTGAGCTCTGGAGGCCACCTAGTGAGCTCTGGAGGCCACTTAGTGAGCTCTGGAGGCCACCTAGTGACCTCGTGGAGGCCACCTAGTGAGCTCTGGAGGTCACCTAGTGAGCTCGTGGAGGTCACTAGTGGACTCGTGGAGTCGCCTAGTGGACCTTAAACCTAACCCCATGAGGCTTTAAGCCTCTTAGGTAGATCCCAGGATCTGCTAGCGTGCAGTTGCCGGCGGCGGATGCGAAGTCGATTCAGGCGGTGGCCAGCGTGCATCCGGAATTTGCGCAGGCGGCCATCAATGCCATCGGGGCATCCCAGGTGGTTCTGAGCGTCGTCGGCAGAACGCCGGAGGATCTGCAGCAGGAGACGGAGACGGCGGCGCGCTGGTCGAAGGTGGAGGACGAGCTGAAATCGATGCTTCAGGGCGTCTCCTCGGCAAACCTGACGCGGCGTCACCGCATCGGCACGTCAGCGCTGCTGACGTACTCGCTGAGCAAGAGCCTGGTGCGCTCACCGGAGCATTCGGCTCTGCTGCCGCATCTCGCTCTGATGCGGAAAGCAAACCGCTTCGGACGTGCACACAAGTCGGCGCAGCAGCCGCAGACCCCGGCACCGGTACCGGCACCCAAGACCCAGGTTTGACGTAATCAAGCAGTGGGCCGGGCGCGTCTGTACGGCGCGCCCGGCCATTTGGGAGGGTTCGATGAGCAAACAGAACCGCGTTGTCGGTTGTCGGTTGATTGCGCTGCGGCGCGTTGGGATACGCGCGGCTGCGCCGCTGGGCACAGACAGGAGTGTCTGTGCCACATCGGTCCTGCTTTCGTGGCAACGTCATTTCGCGCTAACGATTCCCCTCCTCGGGTGCCTCTCCGTGATCCTCATCTTCAGCGCCGCGTCGGCCACGTGCGTGTAGATCTCCGTCGTCGAGATGCTCCGGTGGCCGAGGAGGCGTTGGACGTAGCGGATGTCGACGCCTTCCTCGAGGAGGTAGGTGGCGACCGAGTGGCGGAACATGTGAGGGGTGATGCGGTCGCGGACGTCGGCGCGTTCGCCGTGGAGGCGGATCAGGCGGCGGATCATTTGAGGGGACGCGGCGGCGCCGCGGGAGTTCACCAGGAACGTTTCGGCGGTCGTGGCGCAGAGATCGCGGGCGGTGCGGTAATCGCTCAGCAGGGGCTTGATCTCGTCCGGGACGAAGACGCGGCGTTCGCGGTTGCCTTTGCCGATGATTGAGATCGTGCCGTCCTCGACGTCCACCGAGGCGTCGCGGAGGGAGGCCAGCTCGCTCACGCGCATGCCGGTGGCGAAGAGGAGCTCCGTGGCGATGTAGGCGGTCAGGTCGGCGAAGGTGAGTTGTCCATCGTGCCGGAGAAGGCGTCGGAGGTCGGCGCGGGCGATCACCCGCGGGAGGCGCTTGGGCATGCGGATGCGGATGCGCGCGCCGCGGAAGGGGTCTTCGATGCCGCGTCCGTCTTCTTCGAGCCAGTGGAAGAACGAGCGGAGCGTGGCCAGGTGACGCTTGACCGACGCCTCCTTGAGTGACCGCACGTCGAAGAGGTGGCGGACGTAGTTGTGGATCACGGTGCGGTCGCACGACGCCACCGCCGCGCTCCCGCCGAGAAACTCGGAGAAGCGGTTGAGATCGAGCTCGTAGGCTCGGGCCGTGTGCGGCGAGAGCTTCCGAATTGACTGACAGTGGCGAATGAATTCGGACGCCGCGCCTCGAAACTCCACGTGCGAGCCACCTCCCAAAATTGACCGGTTTGCGGACGTTACTCGACGCGGAGCGGTTACGCGACCGGAGTTCTGTACGTATGGCTGGGCGCGGGGGTCGGGAGTCGGGAGTCGGGGGTCGGATCGGGAGTGTCGCGAGTCTGCGGCGATCGTGTTCTACGACTCCCGACTCCCGACCCCCGACACCCTACCCCAGCAACATCTCCAGATCCTCCACCTCCAGCTTCCGCAGCACGCTGTTGTCCTCGGAGATGATCGATTCGGCCAGCTCGCGTTTTCTCGCTTGCAGCTCGAGGATCTTCTCTTCGACGGTGTCGCGGGCGATGAGGCGGTAGGCGACGACCGGCTTCATGCGGCCGATGCGGTGGGCGCGGTCGATGGCCTGGGCTTCGACGGCGGGGTTCCACCAGGGGTCGAGCAGGAAGATGTAGTCGGCGTTGGTCAGGTTGAGGCCGAGGCCGCCGGCTTTGAGGCTGATGAGGAAGAGCGGCGGGCCGCCGGCGGGCTGCTGGAACTGTTCGACGAGCGTCTGGCGGTCGCGCGTCTTGCCGTCGAGGTAGAGGTAGGGGATCCGTTCCTTGTCCAGCGTGTTGCGCACGATCTGCAGGAATGACGTGAACTGGGAGAAGACCAGGGCGCGGTGGCCGGAGTCGAGAACCTCGCGCAGTTCCTCCATGAGCAGCTCGACTTTCGCGCTCGGCGCGTCGGTGGCGGGGTCGATGAGGCGGGGATCGCAGGCGGCCTGACGCAGACGCAGCAGCGCCTCGAGGATGTGCATGCGGGCCTTGTCGATGCCGCCGGTCTTGATCCGGCCCAGGAGGGCGAGCCGGTAGTGGTCGCGCAGCTCCTCGTACTGCTTCTTCTGCTTCCCTTCCAGCTCGCAATAGAGCGTCTGCTCGATCCGCTCCGGAAGCTCGGGGGCGACCTGCTCCTTCGTACGGCGCAGCAGCAGCGGACGCAATCCGCGGGCGAGTGCGTTGCGGCGCTCGGGCGGCGTGTTCTTCCCGGCGAAGGTGCGGTTGAAGGCGCGCGCGGGGCCGAGCAGGCCGGGATTGAGAAACTCGAAAAGGCTCCACAGCTCGCCGAGGTGATTCTCGATCGGGGTGCCGCTCAGCGCCAGGCGGTGGCGTCCCCGCAGGAGACGGCTCGCTTTCGCCACCTGGCTCGAGGCGTTCTTGATGGCCTGCGACTCGTCCAGAATGATGGTTTCGAACTCGGTCTCGGCGAGCCGGGCGATGTCGAGCCGCATCGTGGCGTAGGTGGTCAGTACGAGATCGACGCCGTCGAATTCGTTCTTGGCGCGCTCGCTTCCGTGATGTTCGATCACGCGCAGTTGCGGTGCGAAGCGCTTCGCCTCGGCGGACCAATTGAAGAGCAGGGAACGCGGTGCGACGACGAGCGACGGGGTGGTGTTCCCGCTCGCGCGCAGCCCTTCGAGCAGGGCCAGCGCCTGCACGGTCTTGCCGAGGCCCATGTCGTCGGCGAGACAGCCGCCGAGGCCGGTCGTGCGCAGAAACTCCAGCCAGCCGAGGCCGGCGCGCTGGTAGGGCCGCAACTCGGTCAGGAGCGTCGGCGGTTCCTGCCGCGGCTCCGGCGACGCTTCCGTGATCCGTTGGCAGAGCTCGAGGAACGCATCGTCCATCGTGCGTGGCTTCGATTGGAGGAGAGAATCGATGAGGAGCGCCTGCGAGGTGCGGAAGCGCACGCCGTCGCCTTCGCGCTTGCCGAGGTCGAGCACCGGCGCCAGCGACTCCGCCCATGAGCCGGGGACGATGCCGTACGAACCGTCGGGAAGCCGCAGCAGGGAGCGATTCGTGGCAGCCGAGGCCAGGAGCTCCGGAAGGCCGATGCGTACGTCATCGAAGGAGGCGTTGACGTTCAGGTCGAACCAGTCGATTCCGCTGGAGATCTCGATGTCGAGGTCGCCGGCGATGCGCACCCTTGCGGCGTCGATCTCGATCGTCCATCCCTCGGCGGTCAGCGTCCGGGCGACGTTTTCGACTTGCGCGAGCCGGACGCGGTAGCCGTCCCATGTCGAGATCACGCCGAGTGAGCCGAGGCGGCCGCGAAAGCCGGCTTCGACGTCACGGTTACGGCGAATCAGCTTGCGCCCCAGCGTCGCCTGCGACTCCTCCGAGCGGCTGGAGATGCGCCACTCGTCGTACACGAAGAAGAGGTCCCCGGTCAGCTCCGAAGTCCAGGGCTGATTATCGAGCGCGAGGATGGGCCGCGGACGTACGTCGACGAGCGTCCATCCGAGCTCCTCGGGGAGTGCGATGTTGGCGATGGGCGCGCGGAGAAGCGCTTTCCGGAAACGGTCCGCGTCGGCGTGCGGAATCTCGACGGAGCGGTTCGCGCGCAACGCGCGCAGCCACGATCCGCGTCCGCCGTCGTCGAATCGCGCGGCGCGCCCGCCGGCGATGAGAATGCCCGGAAAGGTCGCTGCAACATCTTCGAGCGGCAGCGACTCCCCCTCGCGCTCGATCGTGGCCACGACGCGGTACTTCGATGCCGCGGCATCGTTGACGATGGCCACGTTCAGCGTCCACGGCGGCCCGTCGTCCCAGGCGATCATCCGCGGATCTTCCTGTGTTCTATCGAGGATGCCGAACTTACCGGCGCGTGCGAGCCGCTCGATCCACCACGCGGCGGTCGTCGAAGGGATGTTGACCATCCGCTCCACGGTGTGCGCCCATGTGTGCTGATTGAGGAGTGCCAGGCTTTCGCGGTCGAAGGGATCGAGGAGGTGCAGATCATCGAGCCGGATCGACAGTTGTTTCCACTTTCCCCACTCGCCGTTCTTCTTGTGGGAACGGCCGATGATCTGGAAGGTCAGCCTCTGCGATGCCGGAGACGATTCGATGGCATAAACGATCGTCTCGGGGACGCTGCGGGCCGGGGAGAGGTTCACGGGCAGTGCGGGGCCGATGGCGTCGAGGAAGCTCTGCCACGGCGGGCGTTGCCCGTGGGGCGCCAGGCCGCGAAGCGATGTCAGCGCCTTCGGATCGAGTTCGTCGTCAAACGCAACATCCGGCTCATCGTTGAGGGCGTCGTCGAACGTTTCGTAGGGTCCCTCAAAGCTGGTTGCCAGGAAGAGCGAGCGCTCCGGGAGCATGCGCCGGGCACTGGCCGAACGAATGACGGCCCAGATGTGCTTACACTCCTGTTCGTTGTCGAGAAACCAGGGACAGGTGCACTCCACGTGGAGCTCGTTGCCTTCGATCAGCAGCGTGACGTAATAGAGATCGCTGCCTTGAACCTGCGCCTCGATCGCTCCGTCACCGACCTTCTCGATCCGGCGCACGCGCCCTTCCGCGTAGTAGGCATCGCCGCGCGAGAGAGTCCGTGGCGCGATCAGCCTGCGAAGCGCATTTTCGGCGAGCACTGCGGCGGAAACGAGGGGGGACCGGTGGCGATTCCGCCGGGGGCTCTTCCGGGCGTCTTTACACTGACAAAACCCTGACAAAACCCGAACCCGGCAACCATTCTCCGGCGCTATCGTCTATTCATTGGAGGACCAAATGCGATTCATTCTTTTTCTCACACTCATGACCGGCTTCATCATCAGCAGTAACCCCGGATCTTTCATCACGCGGCACGTCACGGTCACTTCGGACCAGGGGGCTGGCACCGATCCGGATGGCCGCAATACGACCGTCACCGGAGGCACCGGCGTCACGCCCGACGCGGGACCGCGTATCGATCCTGAGGGTTGACACGCGGGTCATGGTCGGAGCGCCGGCGAAACGCCAGCGCTCCGACTGACACCGCCTTGAACCTTCCGTACTCAGGCGGGAACCTCACCCCCGCGTGCGCGGCGATGCGGGTCATGGCCACCAGATCGGCGAGGAGCACGTTGCCGACAGGAGCCGGCGTCGCCACCTGTGGTGCAGTGAGGTAGCGGTCAACTCCAATTGAGCAAAAGGTGCGCAGATTCAAGCTGGTTCTGATTTTGCTGCGTGCATGACTTCCGAGCGCGTCACGCTCTAAGGAGACCGTCATGCCGGAAAAAGAAACACTGCGCAGAGCGCAAGAGGACAAGCGGGAAGGGAAGGCGCCCTCGACGCAGGCTGGAGAGTTCGTTCGCGAGGAGATCGATCACATCCGCGAAGGGAAGCATGGAGCGCGGTCGACGAAGCAGGCCATCGCCATCGGCCTTTCCAAAGCGCGGAGGGCCGGCGTCAAGTTGAGTCCGCCCGCGAAAGGAAAAGCGTCCACAAAGACGCGGCGGAGCGCGGCCCGGGCGCTGGAGGCTGGGAAGCAGAAGACCAAACCCTCCGCGAAACGCTCGCGCGCCACGGAAAACGCGCTGCGTCACGAGGGTCACGCCGCCGGCTCCAAATTGGCGCTGTCGCGTCAGGCGCATGCCGCCTCTCGCAAGCGCAGCGCGACAGACCGGTCAGCCTCGGCGCGCAAAGCGGCGCGCACCCGCGCTCATGAACGCGCGTAACATTGAGACGATTTGGCTTTGGAGGAACGATGACCCTTCCGCCCTGCTACACGAATCCCGAGCCTGACGATGAATCCCCGGCCGACCCCTCGCGGCGCTCGTTCGTCATCGGGTCTGCCGCCGCCACCGCCGCCGCGCTCATCAGTCCGATCCTCGGCGCCGCGCCGGCGACGGCGGAAACGCCGCCGAAGAGCGATCCGAACGCGGTCGCCGTCGTGCTCGACGTCAACGGCAAGCGTCACGAGCTGCGGCTCGATCCGCGCACGACGCTCCTCGACGCGCTGCGCGAACATCTCGACCTCACCGGGACGAAGAAGGGATGCGATCAGGGCGCGTGCGGCGCGTGCACGGTGCTCGTCGACGGAAAGCGGATCAATTCCTGTCTCACGCTGGCGGTGATGAACAGCGGCAAAGCGATCACGACCATCGAGGGCCTGGCGTCCAACGGCAGGCTCAATCCTGTGCAGGCGGCCTTCATCCGCAACGACGGATTCCAGTGCGGCTACTGCACCTCGGGGCAGATCTGTTCCGCGGTGGCGCTCCTTCGCGAAGGGCACACGCATTCCGACGACGAGATCCGCGAATGGATGAGCGGCAACATCTGCCGCTGCGGTGCCTACCCCGGCATCGTCGCGGCGATCCGGGAGGCTGCCAATGCACGCGTTTGATTACGTCCGCGCCAAAGACCTCAGCGGCGCCATCACCTCCGGCTCGCGGCCGGCGGCGAAATTCGTCGCCGGCGGCACGAACCTGATCGACCTCATGAAATCCGAGGTCGAGAGACCGGCGCATCTGGTGGACATCAATGGATTGGGATTGGCGGCGGTGGAGCGCGTGCCCGGCGGAATCCGGATCGGCGCGCTGGCGCGCATGAACGATGTCGCACTGCATCCGCTCGTGCAGCAGGGATTCCCGGCCATCTCCCAGGCGCTCCTGGCCAGCGCCTCGCCGCAATTGCGGAACATGGCCTCGATCGGCGGGAACCTGATGCAGCGGACGCGCTGTACGTACTTTCGAGAATTGACGTTCGCCCCCTGCAACAAACGCGACCCGGGAAGCGGCTGCGCGGCGATGGAAGGGGAGAATCGCACGCACGCCGTCCTCGGCACATCGTCCTCGTGTATCGCCACGCATCCCTCCGATCTGGCGGTCGTGCTGGCCGCGCTCGACGCCGTCATCACACTGCACGGCCGCGATGGCGAGCGGAAAGTCATGGCCACCGACTTCCATCTGTTGCCCGGAAGCACCCCGCACGTCGAGCACGCCCTTCGGCACGGCGAGGTGATCACCGCGGTATTCGTCCCCGACGCCGCGCACGCGAGCCATTCGTCGTACCTGAAAGTCCGCGACCGCTCGGAGTTCGAGTTCGCACTGGCATCGGCGGCGGTCGGCCTCGAGCTCTCCGGCGGCACGATCCGCAGCGCCCGCGTCGCTCTCGGCGGCGTGGGGACGAAACCGTGGCGCTCGCGCGAAGCGGAGCGCGCACTCATTGGCAAATCGCCGGCGACAGCGACGTTTCGCGATGCCGCCGAAGCCGCGCTCACCGGAGCCATTCCTCATGAGCAGAACCGATTCAAGATCGAGCTGGCGAAGCGAACGCTGGTCCGTTCGCTGACCGATCTGGCGGGAGGTGCGGCATGATCCCGATCATCGGCGAGCCGCACGACCGCGTCGACGGCCGGCAGAAGGTCACCGGCGAGGCGCGTTACGCGGCGGAGAACAACCTCCCCAATCTCGCCTACGCCGTTCTCGTCACCAGCACCATCCCCGCGGGAAGCATCGCCGCGATCGACGCGGCGGCGGCGAAGAGCGCGCCGGGCGTCATCAGCGTCATCTCGCATCTCAACGCGCCGAAGCTTCCCGACACCGGCGGCCAACAGCAGGAATCGAACGCCGCGGAGCATCACCACATGCCGTTCTCGGACGACTCGGTCCACTACGTCGGCCAGGCCGTGGCCGCCGTCGTCGCCGACACGTTCGAGCACGCCACGCATGCCGCCGGACTGGTTCGTGTCAACTATCGGCCCACTCCGGCGCGGATTGTCATGGAGGAGCATCGGAGCGACGCGAAGGAGCGGCAGGGAAACGCTCCTGCAACGTTCTCGAAGGGGGATGCGGAAGGAGCGCTGGCGAGCGCTCCGGTGAAGGTCGATCAGGTCTATCGAATCCCCTACGAGCACCACAACCAGATGGAGCCGCATGCGCTCGTGGCGGCGTGGGATGGCGATCGTCTGACCGTTCACGACTCGGCGCAGAACATCTTCACCACGCGGCAGACTCTGGCTAAGGCGTTCGGCGTCCCGACGGAATCGGTCCGCGTGATGTCGCCGTTCGTCGGCGGGGCCTTCGGGAGCAAAGGCTCGGCCTGGCCGCATGTCTTCATCGCGGTCATGGCCGCGCGCATGGTTCGCCGCCCGGTCAAGATCGCTCTGACCCGTCGCCAGGCGTATTTCTCCAACGGTCACCGCCCGCTCACCGAACAACGCGTCGCCCTCGGCGCGACAGCGGACGGCAAGCTCGTGGCGATGATCCATGAGGGCATCGGCCAGACCAACACCGTTTGCGACTACGTCGAAGGATTCACCAGTCCGACGCGCTCCATGTATGCGACGCCGAACGTGCGCGTGGCGCATCGCGTCGTCGAGCTCGATCTTCCCAGCCCGACCTACATGCGCGCTCCCGGCGAGAACCCGGGGATGTACGCGCTCGAATCGGCGATGGACGAGATGGCGTACGCGCTGAAGATCGATCCGATCCAACTGCGCGTGCTCAACCACGCCGATGACGATCCGGCAAACGGCAAGCCGTGGTCGAGCAAGTCGATCAAGGAGTGTTACGCGCAAGGGGCGGAGCGCTTCGGCTGGCCGCGGCGCACCTCCGAACCGCGGTCGATGCGCGACGGCCGGCAGCTCATCGGTCTCGGCATGGCCAGCGCGACCTATCCGTCGCATCGCGCGCCGGCTTCGGCGCGCGCGGTCATGCATCGCGACGGGAACGTCGATGTCTCCAGTGGGACGCACGAGATGGGGATGGGAACCGCCACCGTGATGGCGCAGCTCGCCGCGGAGACGCTCGGCGTCCCCTTCGAGCGCGTGACGTTCCGCTACGGCGATACGACGCTGCCTCGGGCGCCGATCTCCGCCGGCTCGCTGACGGTCGCCAGCGTCGGATCCGCGGTATTCGCCGCGTCCTCACAGTTGAAGAGGAAGGTGATCGATCTGGCAACCGCGGACGCGTCGTCGCCGTTGAACGGCACCGATCCGAACGACATCGATGCCGCCGACGGGAAGCTTACGCTGAAGAGCGATCCGTCGCGCGGAGAGGCGTATGCGGCCATCCTCCGCCGGCACTATCTCGACACGATGGATGCCGCGGCCGACGAAAAGCCGGAGCCGAACGATCCGTATTCGGCCCGCGCCTTCGGAGCCGTGTTCGCGGAAGTGGGCGTCGACCCCGACCTCGGTATCGTGCGTGTGCGCCGCATCGTGGCGGCGTTCGCGGGCGGCCGCATCCTGAATGCCAAGACCGCGCGCAGCCAGTATCACGGCGGCATCATTCAGGGAATCGGCATGGCTCTGCTGGAGCAGACACACCTCGACCGGAACCTCGGTGCCTTCACGAACGTGAACCTCGCCGAGAACCTGGTGCCGGTCAACGCCGACGTCCGTTCGATCGACGTGATTCTCGTTCCGGAAGACGATCCGCACGTCAACCCGATCGGCGCGAAAGGAATCGGCGAGATCGGAATCGTCGGCGTCGCTCCGGCCATCGCCAACGCGGTCTATCACGCTACCGGCAAACGGGTGCGCGATCTGCCGATCACCATCGAAAAGCTGCTCTAACGAGGGGTTGGCCATGTTGCAGGAACGTTTCCGGGACCGGGTCGAGGCAGGGCAGTTGCTGGGCCGCGCCGTAGCCGAGCGCGTTTCCGATCGGACCAACGTAATCGTGCTGGCCCTGCCCCGCGGCGGCGTGCCGGTCGGCTACGAGGTCGCCCGCGTTCTCGACGCGCCGATGGACGTCTTCATCGTCCGCAAGCTCGGCGTTCCCGGTCATGAAGAGCTGGCCATGGGGGCGATCGCCAGCGGCGGCATTCGCGTCATGAACGACGACGTCCTGCGCTACGTCCCGGTCTCGAAGAACGCCATCGAGGCCGTCTCCGCCCGCGAGCTGGTCGAGCTGGCGCGGCGCGAACGAAGCTATCGCGGGTCGAAACCGCCGCTCGACGTTCTCGGCAAAACCGTCATCGTCGTCGACGACGGCCTTGCCACCGGCTCCACGATGCGCGCCGCCGTCCGGGCTCTCCGCCAGAAGAACGCCGGCTCGATCATCGTCGCAGTTCCGGTGGCGGCGCGAGAGACATGCGAGGAGCTCTTCCGCGAAGTCGACGACATCATCTGTCTTCGAACGCCGGACCCCTTCCAGGCCGTCGGGCTCTGGTACGACGATTTCAGCCAGACGACGGACGAAGAGGTTCACGGACTACTGGCAAGCCGCGTGAGGCCGCTTTGACCAGCACCGGAAAAATTGAAACGCTTCGCGTCCCGGCAGCACTACTGAGCGGGTCCAAGGTTGTGTGCAACCCGAGGTAGTGAAGAGTCGTCAGTGCGGCTTCAATGCCTTTATCGGTCCAGCACTGTCCGGAGGAAATCATGAATCAAAAAAAATCTCTTGTCGCAGGTATCGTGCTCACCGGTCTTCTGAGCGCCGGTCTGGTAATGGGTCAGGAAGTTCAGAGACCGGGTCCGCCGGCTCCGTGCCCGCATCCGGTCACGATCACGATCAACGCCGGAAGTGCGGCGCCCGCGCCCGATCTCACGCAGTTCCCGGCCGGAAGCAATGTCGCCGGATCGGTATGGAATCAGACCGCGATCAACAAGCACTTCGGCCACACCTTCCACTTCCCCGCGCCGGGAAGGGAGTGCTGCATTATGACCAGCGCAACTCTCCGCGTGACGATCAAGGCATTGCAGGGAGGCCGCAAAGGAAGTCCGACGTCCGCTAATGACTCCATCAGCATCCTCAGCGGTGGCGTAAGCGTCCTGCAGCAGTCGCCCTGGCTGAATGGCGTCGCCACGGGTGCGACCACCACGCTCTCGTTCAACATTCCCGCGAGCGTTCTCGCCACCGGCCAATTCAGCCTGTATGCAGAGGACGACACCGCTGTCGTCTCCGCAACTCTGGTTCTGACAGGCTGTTGCCTGAAGTAGTGCGCCAATGCTCTTGTGTAGCGCCGCTGGTCGGCGCTACACAGATCACCGGCACTATATGAGCCAGTAGAGAGGCCAATGTGGCACAGACACTCTTGTCTGTGCCGGATCTCGCCACGATCAAGATCGCAAGCCCTCAGCGGCGCGCGGCTTCGGCCGGGGCACAGACAAGAGTGTCTGTGCCACATTGATCCCTTTTGCACGAAAACTACAACGTACGGCTCATTACCCAGTCTGTCTGCAAATCACTGCCTAGAAGGAACGGCTGGGTTGCGCATTGGACGAATCCGATCTTGCGATAGAAGGCGATCGCGCGGAGATTGCGCTCCCAGACGCCGAGCCAGAGCCTCGTGCCGCCAAACGTGCGGGCGTGGACGATGACTGCATCCATCAATGACTGTGCGATGCCTCGGCCGTGATGAGAACGATCGACATAGAAGCGGGCCAGTTCGACGTCACCGAATGCCGCGCCGGGCGTGTGGCGGAGTTGTGCATAGGCGATTGCCTCGCCGTCCTGCTCGCCGAGGAGCGTGACGATGCCGGTTGTCTCGAGCTCGCGCCGCTGCTGTGATTCGCCAAACGCGACGCTTGTATACGCCTCCATATCCTCGGCGCGATTCTCGGCGGCGAATGCGTCGACGAAGGTCTTCAGCGATATTGCCGCCAGCGTGGCAGCATCGTCCGGCGTGGCCAGCCGGACGATCACGGCTTCGCAGCCCTCTTCACGTAAATCACCTTCTCCACCGCAGCGTGAACGGCGCCGGCCGCATCCACCAGATCGACGTGATACGTCCGGTCGGCCGAGTGGTCGTCCGCCGTCGCGGCGCGGATCGCGTCAACCTCCGCCTCGCCGATCATGAACGTTGCGTAAAGCGTCGTCCGTCCCGGTTTGCGGAAGCGGATTGTGGCCACCTTGTCCCAGACGACGTAGTCCGGGCCGAGGATCCTGATCAGCATGATCATGAACATCGGGTCGACGGCGCCGTACAGGCTGCCGCCGAAGATCGTCCCGACGACGTTGCGCGTCCGCCAGGAGAGCGGCAGACGGATGCGCACCTCGCGAAAGTCGGCGGCGATATAGGTGACGCGGGCGCCTGTGCCGCGGTAGGCGGGGAAGAGGTTGAACTTCCAGCGCACCAGGCGGGAGCTCGACGACTCAGGCATTGGTGACCCTCATCCACGGCGGGCGGAGACGGGCGATCTTCCTGAAGACGGGGCACGACTGGTCATGCGCGCCGGGGAGGTAGCCGATGCTGAGGAGGAACGAGCCGGTGATCTCGCCGCCGGTGAAGACAAATGTCTTCTTGAAAAGCTTCACCCAATCCTCGCTGCTCCTCGGATGATGCGACTCCAGCCATGTGGCGAACGAGCCGTGCGACTTGCGGAGCTGGATGATGCGGCGCGCATTCTCGATTGCCGCGTCGATCTTCAGCCGGTTGCGGATGATGCCTTCGTCCTTCAGCAACCGCTCGCGCTGTTTCGCAGTGAAGCGCGCCACGCGGTCGATGTCGAAGCCGCGGAAGGCCGCGCGGAAGTTCTCCTGCTTCTTGAGAATCGTCAGCCACGACAACCCGGCCTGATTGATCTCGAGCACGAGGCGCTCGAACAGCCGGTCATCGTCGTCGATCGGAAAGCCGTACTCCTGATCGTGGTACGGGCCGTGGAACGGATGCCCGCGGGCGATCTCGCAGTAGCTGCTCATCCCACCATTCTTTCCTCCACCGCCGTCGAAAACGACTGATCGTCGACGTCGAGGTAGAGCTGGCGTTCCGTGATCGTCAGGGAGAGAGACGCTCGCCGCGGCAGGATGGCCGCGACCTTTTCGATGAATCCACGGCCGAAGGTATAGATCGGGATGGCCTCGCCGCCATGGATCTTTTTTCCGGCGAGTTGATCGAGCACGATGCGGGGATCGCGATGCGTGTAGACGGCCACCCGGCCGGCCAGCTTGCTGCCGCGGTGAAGGCGGTCGGCATCCGGCGCGCCGACTTCGATCCAGGCGGTGATACGCCCCGTCAGATCGCGCACCAGCACCGCCGGCTCATCGCCCGCGGCCACCCCCTCGGTCAGCGCAATCCCTTCGGTGTATTCGAGGCACCACGCCAGAACGCGGGTGAGCATGTACTCCGCCGTCTCCGAGGGCTGTTGCGCCACGCGCAGCTCAAGCGTCTCGTAAACGCCGCGGTCGACGTCCGAGAGCTGAATGTTGAAACGGTACATCGTGGCGGTCAATGCCATGAGACACAGCATCTCACGCGAAGACGCGAAGCCGCGAAGCTCAAGTCCCCTCTTCGTCGATGTGGAATTTGTGCATTGTGCGATGGATGAACGGGGCGAGCAGCACGCCGAGGAGGCCGATGAAGATCAGGCCGGAGAAGAGGGCGTAGAACGATGCGAAGATTTTCGCGCCGTCGGTCTTGAGCGTGTCGACGGGGCCCATCCCGCCAAGGATCATCGACGCGTTCAGGAGCGAATCGACCCAGTTCAATCCCCCCAGAAAGTGGTAGCCGGCCATCCCCACGTACAAAGCGATCGCCGCCGCGCCGACCGCGACGCCGATGTGGCCGACCACCCGCCTCGCGAACTGGGCGCGGGAGAGCAGCGGTTCCACCCGGCTTTCGTACATGGCGTGATTAGACCACCACTACCGTGCGGCTTCGCCGCGTTGTCGGTTGTCGGTTGTCGGTTGATTCCATTCGCGGTGTTGTCAGGGAGTTCAACGAACCGACTAACCGACAACCGACAACGCGCCCAGAACCACATGGCAATAGATTCCGTGGTTATTTGTTATCATCCGTCGTCCACGTTCCAATCGGAAACCATCAATGAATCGACTGCTGCTCTCGATCGCCGTAGCCCTTGCGTTCGCTGCGCCGATGTGCGCGGCGAACTCATCCGACATTCTGGTCTCCTCGCTCGTCAGGCAGGCCCCCGGCTTACGCGCGGATGTCCTGAAACTGGCGCTGACCGCGGCCACGCGCGCGGAAGAGCGGGGGCTCGTTCCGCGCCGCGACCTGCTGACCGTCATCGACTACTCGCTACCGTCATCCCAGCCGCGGCTCTTCTGTTTCGACCTGACCGCGCACAAGCTGCTCTTCCGGGAGCTGGTCGCGCACGGCAAGGGGAGCGGAGGCGACGTCGCCAACTTCTTCTCCAACAGTCCCGGCAGTCTTGCCACCAGCCTTGGCCTTTTCGTCACCGCCGATACCTACGAAGGGGGCAACGGTTACTCGCTCCGCCTGCGCGGCCTGGAAGAAGGGATCAACGACATGGCCTGGGACCGCGCCATCGTCATGCACGGTGCGTCGTACGTCAGCCAGGAAGCGGTGAAAGTGCTCGGCCGCCTGGGCCGCAGTTGGGGTTGTCCCGCCGTGCGGCCGGAGATCTCGCAGAAGATCATCAACACCATCCGCGGCGGCAGCCCGGTCTTCGCCTACTACCCCGACAAGGGCTGGCTCTCGACCTCGGCGTTCCTGCAGAAGGTAGCCGGCGCCGTCGCCTCGGTGCGTTGAGCCGGCACGGCCGGCTGCGCTGGTTGCCCGAGGCCCGGCCACCATCTTCGCCCGGTCGTTCTGCCGCGCAGCCTTCTAGCGAAACCTTCCCGCCTGATAGTCACGAATGGCCTCGAAGATCTCTTCCCGCGTGTTCATGACGAACGGTCCGTGCGCGACGACCGGCTCCCGCAGCGGGGCGGCATGGCCGAACAGGATCAACGCATCGGTTTGGCTCCGGCACGGCTGTCGGATATCTTGTAACAAATGCTGACAGGTCTGACCATCAGAAACTTCAAGAGGCTCGAGGACGTCAGAATCGAGCTTGGTCAAAACGTGGTTTTCATCGGGCCGAACAACTCCGGCAAGAGCACCGCGTTGCAGGCACTGACGCTCTGGAACTTCGGCCTCAAACGGTGGAATGAAAAGCGGTTAGGCAAAGAGACTCCGAAGACAAGACCTGGTGTCACCATCAACCGGCGTGACCTGTTTGCCGTGCCAGTCCCGAACACCAATCTGCTCTGGCGCGACCTGCATGTACGCGATTCGCAGAAGCACAACGGCAAGAAAGGAACCCAAAACGTTAGGATTGAGATTGTCGTCGACGGAGTGACTTCCGAGGGGCCATGGAGCTGCGGTTTCGAGTTCGACTACGCGAACCAGGAATCGTTCTACTGTCGCCCACTTCGGGCAAGCGATGGAACACCAATGATTGTTCCGCGCGAGGCGGATGGAGTAGAAGTTGTCTTTCTGCCGCCGATGTCGGGGCTGGCCGCTAACGAGACACGCCTCGATCCTGGCGCCGTGAATGTTCGGATCGGTGAAGGTCGCACTGCTGACGTTTTGCGGAACCTCTGTCACATGGTGTCTGTTGACACTCCGGACCGCTGGGAACGGCTGTCAGAACACGTGAAGAAGCTTTTCGGCGTCGATCTGGATCCGCCCGACTATGTGGTAGAACGCGGAGAGATCAGCATGACGTATCGGGAGAATCGAATTCGGCTCGATCTGTCATCGGCAGGGCGAGGATTGCAGCAGACCCTGCTACTCCTGGCCCATCTCTATACAAATCCAAGCTCGATTCTGCTACTCGATGAGCCAGACGCTCATCTTGAGATCCTTAGACAGCGTCAGATCTATCAACTCTTGACGGAGGTTGCCGCACAACAGGAGTGTCAAGTTATTGCTGCCAGCCACTCCGAGATTATTCTGAACGAGGCCGCCGAACGCGATGTCGTCGTGGCGTTTGTCGGCAAGCCGCACCGAATCGATGATCGCGGCTCGCAGCTGCTCAAGTCGCTGAAATCAATTGGTTTTGAGGACTACTACCAGGCCGAGATAACGGGATGGGTGCTGTACGTCGAAGGGTCGACAGACTTGGCTATCCTTCGTGCATTCGCTCAACTCCTTAAACACCCAGTTGAAAAATACCTGGAACGTCCATTGGTTCAATACATTGGCAATCTGCCACAAAAAGCTAGGGATCATTTCTTCGGCCTTCGAGAGGCAAAAACTGATCTCGTTGGGATCGCCGTTCTGGACAGACTTCCAAATGCATTGCAAGAATCTCCGCCATTAGTAATTCGAGCTTGGCGCCGTCGCGAAATCGAAAACTACCTGACGTCGCGGACAGCTCTTCTTTCGTACGCTGAGTCGCAAGCGATAGGAGTTATGGCGGGTCCACTTTTTGAAAATCACGAGAAGCAGCGCTTGCGAAATGTCATGACGCAGGCACTGAGCGAGATTACTGATGCATTGGTCAAGCTCAACAAACCCAATCCCTTCTCGGGTGACATCAAAGCGAGCGACGAGTTCTTAACGCCTCTCTTCCATTTGTTTTTTCAAAAGCTGGGCCTTCCGGAAGACTTGATGCAGAAGAGTGATTTTCATACTCTTGTGAAGCACCTACCCGAGAATGAGGTAGATCCTGAAGTTCGCGAGATATTGGATGCGATTCTAACTGTTGCCGGCGGAGCACACTCGATACCGTTGATATAGCAGTTGATGAATATCGTCAATCTGGTGTGAATGCCATAACCGTGACATTCACACCAGTCAGACTGGGCTACGGCTTCACGAACCGCACCCGATGGTTGGCTGGATCGAACGTCACCACGAGATCCTTCAGGAAGCGGAAGCCGAGGTTGCCGACGGGGAAGATCTCGACGAAATCGACGCGAGGGTCGGTCAGCGTGATCGCGCCGATGTGGGCTTCGCCCTTCAGCGGCGCAGCGTAGATGTCGAAGTCGTTGCCGACCGTCCGGCCGTGTCCGACCACCTTCGGCTCCTCGGCGAGCGGCAGCGACTTGGCGATCGATAGCGGGACGGAGAGCTGGGCCGGGCTGCCGCTGTCGATGTCGGTCTTCACCTTTACACCGGCGACGTCGACTTCGATGTTGGGAATGCCGCGGTCCGCGTTGTAGGAGAGGATCTTCGATCCGTCTGCCGGCGGGAGGCTGCCGCCGTCGACTTCGAAGCGTGCGTTCGGATAGTCGAGCGTCACGATCAGGGAGTTGAAAAGGTGCAGGCCGATGATGCCGTCGGCATTGTCGAGATGCCGGCCGTTCTGCTCACCGACCTCGACCTGCCCGAAGTGAAGCTCGGCGATGTCGACCGACTCGGCGCTGAGGATGCGGATTGTTTTCTGATTCTTGCCGCTTGGATCTGCCGAGATCCCTTCGCCGATGACCGGCAGCGATAGCTGTTTAGACAATTCCGGGCTGATCTGCATCATCCCGCCGAAGCCGCTGTCGACGGCGAAACGGAACGGACCTTTGCCGTTGACCTTCGCTTCGATGACCGGCACGTGATTCGTCAGATCCATCGGGATCCGTACGCGGCCGCCGATCATCACTTCCCCCGGTCCTTCCGGTCCGCGCCGTTTGCCCTCTCGTCCGCCGCCGCCGATCCCCAGCGTTTTCCGCGCCTCGCGCGCGATCTCCTCGGCGGACGGCGGGTCGAAGTTCGAGAGCACGACCAGCGTGTACGGTGGCTCGATCTCCAGCACGGCATTGACGCCCGGCGAACCGCCGGCTACACCGATGTTGCGCTTTCCCGCGCCATCGAGGCTGCCGGTGAAAAGCCAGTCCGTCCAGCGCTTCGGCATCAGCTTGTCCGCAAGAAGTGCCTGCGAGAGACGCAGGAGATCGGGAGCGGTCGAATAGCCGCCGCCGGCGGAGCTGCCACGCGCAGGGAGCGTGTTGACATTGCTATGCCGCGCCGGCGTCGAACCTTCCGGGCCGCGTTTGGTCTGTCCTTCCGCGCGGTTCGGCACGTTCTCGTCGATCGCGTACGACGCCGTGTCGTTCATCCCGGCAGGCCTGGTGATGTGATCGCGGACGTAGTCGTAGTAGCTCTGTCCGGAGATCTTTTCGATGATGAGCCCGAGGACGACGAAGCCGGCGTTGGAGTAGCGCTGGTCGGATCCCGGCTCGAACTCGAGAGGCTTGTCGACGAAGAGCGGCAGGTAATCGGACAGCTTACGGAGCGCTGCGTGCGAGGCCATGAACTTCGGACCGAAGAAGTCGCCGAGTCCCGAGCGATGCTGGAGCAGTTGCTCGATGGTGATCTTGTCCGCCACCGGCGAGGGGTAATCGGGGAGGTGCTTGCGGATCGTGTCGTTCAACGACAGCTTGCCTGCCGCCGCGAGCTGACCGATGGCGACGTGCGTGAAGAACTTGTTGATCGAGCCGAGGTTGAACTTCGTGTCCGGGCGGTTGGCGATTCCTTTCGCGGGATCGGCCATCCCCCAGGCGCGTGACAGGATCGGTGTCCCGTCTTTCGCCAGCAGAACAACCCCTGAGAATCGATCCTCGGCCACGGCTTTGTCGATGGCGGCGGTGATCTGCGCAACCGGCTCGGCTGCGACCAGCGATGACGCGATCAGCAGCGCGAATACAGGAATGAGAATCTTCATGAAAGCCTCCTGTCGTCAAACTACGCGGCAGTTGTGAAGCGATGATGAAGACCGGAGAGGCGGATCAAAAATTGATCCCTTTCGATCGAAAGTTGATCGATGGGGATCAAAAATTGATCTCTTTCGATCAAAAGTTGATCGACGTCAATCAAAAGTCGATTGACGTCAATCAAAAGTCGATCGACGTCAATCAAAAGTCGATCGACGTCAATCAAAAGTCGATCGAGATCGATCAAAAGCTGATCGACATCAATCAAAAGTCGATCGATGTCGATCAAAAGTTGATTGACGTCAATCAAGAGTCGATCGATGTCGATCAAGAGTCGATCGATGTCAATCAAGAGTCGATCGATGTCAATCAAAAGTCGATCGACATCGATCGGTTTGCTGGTCAACCGGCCTTGAGCAGCGAGCGATGAACACCAATCATGTCAATGTTTTAGCGGCAATCGGCAACGTGAACGAGAATACCGACCCCCCTCCCACCCCCCTCTCCGCCCACACCCGCCCGCCCTGTGCGGCCACGAGCTGGCGGACGATCGGCAGGCCGAGGCCGGCGCCGCCGGTGGCGCGGGAGCGGGAGACGTCGACGCGGTAGAAGCGCTCGAAGATGTGCGGGAGCTCCTCGGCCGGAATGCCGGTGCCGCTGTCGGCGACGCGGATGATCGCTTCTCCTCCGCTCTGTTCCCAGGTGATCCGCACCTCGCCCGGCGTTTCCATGTGCGCGACGGCGTTGGCCAGCAGGTTCGTCACGATCTGTACCGTCCGGCGGGCATCGGCGAGGACGATGACGTCGTCGCCGCCGTCGCAGCGAAGGGTCACGCCGCGCTCCCGTGCTCTCGTCTCCATGCCGGCGGCGGCGCGCCGCGCCAGCGCGGCGAGGGCAACCGGCTGCGCGTCAATCTCCAGCCTGCCGGCCTCGGCAAGCGCGAGATCCTGCAGATCGTCGACGAGATGGGCCAGGTGCATGGTCTCGTCGTGCAGCGACGCGATCCGTTCCGGGGTCGGCTCCGTGAGGCCGTCCTGCATCGACTCGAGGTCGCAGCGGATATTGGTCAGCGGCGCACGCAGCTCGTGGGCGACGTCGCTCACCATCCGGCGCCGTTGTTCTTCATTGCGATCGAGCGCGGCGGCCATGGCGTTGAAGCCGCGCGCGAGCTCCGCAAGCTCTGCGCCGCCGGCAGGCTCCACGCGCACGGCCAGATCGCCGGACTCCATGCGCCGCGCGGCCTCGGTCAGCCGCTCGACCGGCACGCTGATCCAGCGAGCGATGGCGATGGCCATCAGGACCCCGAAGATCGTTGCGCCGAGGAAGGTCCAGAAGAACGAGCGATCGAGCGAGCGGGTGGCCGGCAGCTCGAGATTCCCGCGTTGCGGGGGGAGGATGAAGATCGATCCGACGATGACCCCCGGGTCATTTCGCACGACCATCTGCGGACCGCGAATCAGCTCGCGCGCAAGTCCCTGCGGAGTGCGGCGTTCGATCGTCAGGGTCCCGTCCGTTGCCAGATCGAGGTGCGCATCGCGCAGCGCCCTATTCGACGATGCGACGAGGTGGTTCTGACCGTCGAAGAGGAGGATGTCTGCCTGGGCAGTCTGCGCCGCACGATCGACCTCCGATTGAACACCGATCCATGAGCCGTGCGCGCGGTAATAGTCAGCGATTGCCGCGGGCATACGCGGCGCGCGCCCGGCATGCACCTCGACGTCAAACTTGCGGATCTCGTAGTGCGCTACGCGCGTGGAGATGACGGCCACGCTGCCGATGGTCACGGCGAGCAGCGCCGCGACCATGGCGATGAGGCGGCTGCGCAATGTGGCGAAGAGCTGCATCAGGCCACCAGTTTGTAGCCGACGCCGAAGACGGTGACGATGATTTCCGCCCCCACCTTCCGCCGCAGGTTCTTGATGTGCGCATCGATGGTCCGGTTGAGCCCTTCGAAATCGTCGCCGAGTGCCAGGCGCGCCAGTTCATCGCGCCGGAAGACGCGGCCGGGAGCGCGGGCCATCGACAGCAAGAGACGCAGTTCGGTGGCGGTCAGAGAGACAGACTGGCCGGCCACGGTCACTTCGCAGCGCTCCGGATCGATGGTCAACGCGCCGGCGATGACGCGCGGCGTCTTTTCGGCCGTCCCCGTGCGGCGCAGCACGGCTTCGACGCGCGCCACCAACTCGCGGGGACTGAAGGGCTTGGTCAGGTAGTCGTCCGCCCCGAGCGAGAGGCCGGTGAGCTTGTCGTGCTCCGTCGTCTTTGCCGTCAGCATGATGATCGGGATGGCCGATGTCTCCCGCAGCATCCGGCAGATCTCCAATCCTCCGATGCGCGGCAGCATCAGGTCGAGCACGATCAGATCTGGCGCAAAGGTCTGCACCACCTCCAACGCTCTCGCGCCGTCCAGCGCCGAGGCGGTGACGTACCCGGCATGTGCGAGATAACGGTCCAGCGTCTCGCACACCTTGGGGTCGTCATCGACGATGAGGACACGACGCATGGCTACAAGCTTATGGGGAGATGTGAATTTGGGATGAAGGGACGGGCTCGGTCAGTCCCCGATCTCCTTGCGAACGTAGGCTTCCGCCGCGTCGAAAGCGAACAGAAGCTTACATTCCTGCCTGGCCAGTTCTACCACGATCTTCGGTACGCGGAAGTCCCTCGCGTTTTGCGTAACGAACAACTTCGGTCCCTGGTTGCGCTCGGCGTGACCGCGAACGGTCACGTAGACGATTGAGTCTTGTGGCGAAAGGGCGAACGTAAGTTCCGCCGCCAGCGCTTGCGTAACAATCGCCGGCTCTGTCGGAAGAACGGTCGCTTGCTGGAGGAGGGCTTCCACGGCTGATTCAAGGCGATGGCGGTCATCGTCAGCGGTATCGATGAGCGCCGCAACAAAGGCCTTGCTCTGTGACGCAATATCGGCGAGAGGGCGCGATCGGGCCAGCTCGCCCAGTTCGGTGCGTACCGCTGAATGAAGACGGTTACGACGATCAACATTGCTCCGCCATGCCAATCGTGACTCGATGAGAGCGAAGGCTGGAACGACGAGCGATATTTTTCCTTCTCCCGCAAGATCCAACAGTCGTTGACAGTGATCCGATGTGGGTCTCAGGTATCCGAGCTCGAGAACGAAATTGGTCTCGACGTAAACGATCAATTCCGCTGTTCCTCGCGCAGGACTCCATTTGCGAATTGATCCAGACCGGCCGCATGCATCCATTTCCCGACGGAAGGCGGAACGATTCCTTCGCTGATGTCGGTAAGCCAGGACTTCACGAGCAGGTCGAAACTGGGGCCGCTCATGTCACGCAGCGAGGTTCGCACGTTTTCCAAATATGGTTTCAAGACTTCTTCCGTGCGCCCTGAAAAATCCGGTAGCTCCGAGCCCTCGTGTGGGTAGTGCTTCCAGAGGTACAGGTAATTGCGGAGAACGAGGAGGAGAAAATGATTCGCCTCGGGCGCTGCAGGCCCGAGCACGCTGCGGGCGAATGTCCCGGCCCACTCGGCGGACGGTGAATTGATACTCTTCGCCTCGACGAACAGCAATTCATTCGTGTGCGGCGACTCAACCACGAAGTCGACAGCGGCGTCCATCACCGGGAAGCTTACCGCAGGTTTGGCGCGGAGTGCGGCGTTCGATCGTCAGAGCCCCATCCGCCGCCAGATCGAGGTTCGCATCCGCGGGAGACGGTGACGATGATTTCCGCCCCCACCTTCCCGCGCAGGTTCTTGATTCGGAGTGAAGGAACCCACTGTAGAAACAAGGGGTATCACGGCGGATATCAACTCGTCGGCCGGACGGATGGTGGACGAAGGTTGAAGCTGATTGTTTACGAGAAACGACGCGGCCTGCTTCGTGTCATCACGGGATGGAATCTATGAGAGTCCAAAAGAAACTAACAGAGGATGAAATCAAGCGGCGGCTCGTTGACGACGCGCAGAATTCTGATGCATGGGATCCCCCGATCAAAGTCGCCCCTAGTCAGGCTCCACGCCCTGCGCAGTATGGCCAGGTGAGAGTGTCGGAACGCCGAATTCAAGCACTGAAAAAAGCGCAGCCAACGCCTAAGGTCACCGGTGTCGGAAAACGCTAGAAGCTAGACTTGTCAGAGCGCTCCGCTGAGATTCGGCCCAGTGCTGCTGAGGGCAATACGCCGATGAAGACGGAGTAAGTTTCACGCCGCCCGCGCGGTCACGGTTCCGATCGCAAGCAGCAGCTCTCTGAGCTGGTACGGTTTCATCAACGAGAGGATGTGATTCTTCTCGTCGGAGAGATTCAGCTCGACGTGACCGGTCGACAAGACAATCGGCAGATCCTGATGCTCCGCACGCAGGAGTGGAATGAGATCGACTCCATTGCCGTCCGGGAGATTCACATCGATGATGGCCACGTGCGGCCGTGTCCGGCGCGCGGCCGGGCAGGCCTCGCGAGCGGTGCACACCCGTGTGGCCTCGTACCCTTCCAGATTCAGGAGCTTTTCCAATCCCATCCCCACCGAAAGGTCGTCTTCGATGAGCAGGATGCGGGTCACGCCGGGTGTCCGGCCGACGAGGCGTGGCATCCATGGCGACGATGCTTCCGCGGCCGGCACGACCAGATGAAAGGCCGATCCCCCTTCCACACGGTTCTCCGCCGTGAGAGTGCCTCCCTGTCCTTCCATGAGACGGCGCGCGATGGCGAGACCCAGTCCTGTGCCGTTCCGCTTCGTCGTGTAGAGCGGTTCGAAGATCCGCTCGAGCGTCTGCGGCGGAATCCCGGGGCCATCGTCATATACGGAGATGCGCACGAGATCCTCGGCGGTAAGCGAGACACCGACGCGGATCGTGCCGCTGCCGCCGATGGCCTCGCGCGCGTTGAAGACGAGGTTGGTGATCACCTGTTCGAGATGTTCGCGGTCCCCCTGGATGAAGCGCACGGCCGTGTCCAGCGAGTGGCTGAGAGCGATGGATGAGGGGAGTGCGGCGACTAATTGCCCGAGGAGCGTCGGCAGCCAGACCGAGGCGTCGATGGAAGAGAGCTGCGGCTCCTTCGGATTGGCGAAACGGAGAACTTCCTGAGAAGCGCGTTTGCCGCGGCTGACGGCGCGCGTCATGTGTCCGAGGGCATCGCGGATGGCAGGGGTGATCGAATCGTTGCGCCCGATCACCTCCACGAATGGCTGGATACCCATGAGCACGTTGTTGAACTCGTGTGCGAGCGAAGCGGCAACCTGCCCCAGGCTGCTCAACCGCTTGGCCTCTTCGAGCTTGCGCGCGTTGGTCCGGTGCTCCGTTACGTCGCGAGCCATGCCGATCGTGCCGGAGACTACGCCGTCGACGTAGCGCGGTTGCCACGATACCTCGACCGTGACCACTGCTCCCGAGGCCGCCGGGAGGTCATACTCCCGGATGATTCCGTCCTTTCCGCCGAGTGCCTGTTCGAAGTGGTCGATTGCCGCAGGAGCCGAGTGCGGCATGAATAGCTCCGCGAAGGGGCGGCCGATCCACTCCTCGACTTTATATCCTGTGCTTCGCTCGAAGCTGCGGCTCAACGAGAGGAACCGCCCCTCGCGATCGACGGTATAGAGGATTTCGCTGACGTCTTCGACCAGCTCGCGGTAGCGCTGTTCGGATGCTTCGAGTGCCTGCTGCGCGCGAACGCTTTCGGTGATGTCGCGTGCGATCACCTGGATGGCGTCTCGGTTTCCGTAGCGGAGCGGAAGGGCGGCAACCTCCACGTCCAGAGGCGAGCCGTCTACACGGCGGTACGTTTCGCGACAGTACGGCATGCTCTCTCCGGCGCGGAGCCGCGCCAGCCGCTCGCGTGCGCACTCCTGGCTCACTGGATCAACGAACGAGAACGCGTTCCGGCCGACGATCTCCGCTTCGCTCCTGGCCCCGAGTAGTTGAACGAAGGCCTGGTTGACGTAGACGTAGATATCGTCGACGCAGACGCCGATGCAATCGGGCGACAGCTCCACCATCCGGCGGAAGTTCTCGCGGTCGACTAACGAAGCCGCCTCGGCCTCGCGCTCGCGGGTGATGTCGACCATGACCCCGAACAGTTCGACCGGCACTCCGTCGACACAGTGGACGTTGACGTAGTCGCGAAGCCACACCGTGCGGCCATCGGCGGCCATGAGCCGGTAGACCAGCTCGTGATCGCGTCCCGCCAGTGCCTCATTGTGGCAGATCATGGCCACGTGCCGGTCCTCCGGATGGAGATGCTCGGCCCAGAAGTTCGGCTCCAGCCAGCGCTCGGCGGGATAGCCGAGGAGCGTTTCCGCCGCGGGATTGACGTACGTGAAAAGAAAGGTCTGCACGGACGCCGACCATGCGATTGCCGGCATCGCATCAAGCAGACGCGACCGGCGCTGATCGGTACATTCCAAGGTCATCGTTGAGCTTCTTTCTGTAGTGCTGGTTATGACGGTACTGAGGGAGGAAGTATGTCGCGTCCTGGCGCGCTGGTGAGCACGTTAAATGTCAGGCAGTAAGCACATCCATCCGGTCTGGTTCAATAATTGGGCCAGCATTTGCATCAGGACATTATTATGAATTGAATAGGAGATCGAACCATGCCCTACGTTGCGTTGGAGTGGGATCACAAAATCGGGAGGCCGGTCATTCAGTGGCTGGTGATCAAGTGCAAGAGCGTTGGACAGAAGTTCGGAGGACCTCAGGCGCAGCCGCCGCGCCGCGACGTCGCATACTTCGTCAACGAGGAGTCCGCTGAGCGTGATGCCAGGGCATTCGCCGATTACAAAACTCGCCAGGATGAGGGACGCGCCGGCGAGGAAAAACTGGGGACGGCGGAGGCATACAGCAAGAGACACGCGGCCTTCGCCTGGGATCACAACATTTTCAATCCCCTCGTGCAGTGGGCCGTGCTGGAGTGGAACGGCGAGAATCCGGAGGGTGCCAGTTTCCGCAACGACGTGGCCTACTTCCTCGATCCAGAGACAGCCGAGTCGGATGCCCGCGCGTTCCGCGTCCTTCGCGACGAGCTGGTGGCGAAGCAAGAGGCTGCGTAGGTGTGGTCTCGCGGTCTCGGAGTGACGATGCTCCCTGAAGATCCGCACCGCAAGGCCGCACTTCGAGACCTCGTAACCGCGAGACCGCGCAACCCCGAGACCCCGCAACCACACCTACCGCCCTCATCCATGGTCTGAAATCTGCAACTCTGCCGCGCGGCGGCTCTCTTCGAGAGCGCCCTGTTCAGCCTGACCAGCATTCAGCCTGACCAGCTTTCAGCGAGAACTGCGTCATCGGAGGACCAGCGCGTCATGACCACGGGCATTGGTATCGATAAAGCGACGGAGATTTCTCCGCGAGACTTCGAGCGGCTGTTGCTGCGCACGCTCGCGGCGATGAAGAAGGGCGACTTCAAGGTGCGGATGCCGGTGGAGTTCACGGGCGGCGCAGGGAAGATCGCCGATACGCTGAACGACATCCTGGAGTTGAGCCAACGCTCCGCGGAGGAAGTGGAGAAGATTGCCACAGTCGTCGGTAAGGAAGGGAAGCTCAATCAGCGCGCGCAGATCCCGGCGGCAGGTGGGCAGTGGGTTGTCATCGCCGAGTCGGTGAACTCGCTGGTCAGCGATCTCGTTCAGCCGACCAACGAAATCTCCCGAGTGATCGGCGCCGTGGCGCGCGGCGATCTCTCCCGGACGATGGCCATCGAGTTCGATGGGCGTCCGCTGAAGGGCGAGTTCCTCCGGACCGCGAAAACGGTCAATACGATGGTCGATCAGCTCGCCTCGTTCGCCTCGGAAGTCACCCGCGTGGCGCGCGAGGTCGGCACCGAGGGGAAGCTCGGCGGACAAGCGGACGTGAAGGGGGTGGCCGGAACGTGGAAGGACCTCACCGACTCCGTCAACTCCATGGCCTCCAATCTCACCGGTCAGGTTCGAAACATCGCGGAAGTCACCACCGCCGTTGCCCGCGGCGATCTCTCCCGGAAAATCTCAGCGGAAGCCCGCGGTGAGATCCTCGAACTGAAGAACACGATCAACACGATGGTCGACCAGCTCCGGTCGTTCGCATCGGAAGTCACCCGCGTGGCGCGCGAGGTCGGCAGCGAAGGAAAGCTCGGCGGCCAGGCGGATGTGCAGGGCGTTTCCGGTACGTGGCGCGATCTCACCGACTCGGTCAACTACATGGCGGCCAACCTGACCAATCAGGTGCGCAACATCGCCGCCGTCACCACCGCCGTCGCGAACGGCGACCTCTCCAAGCAGATCACGGTCGACGCGCGCGGCGAGATCCTGGAGTTAAAAGAAACAATCAATACGATGGTCGACCAGCTCCGGTCGTTCGCATCGGAAGTCACCCGCGTGGCGCGGGAAGTGGGAACGGAAGGGAAGCTCGGCGGTCAGGCTGAGGTCAAGGGCGTAGCCGGAACCTGGAAGGACCTCACCGATTCGGTCAACTCGATGGCGTCGAATCTGACGGGCCAGGTCCGCAACATCGCCGAGGTCACCACCGCGGTCGCAAACGGTAATCTGTCGAAAAAGATCACGGCCGAGGCGCTGGGCGAAGTGCTGGAGCTGAAGAACACGATCAACACGATGGTCGATCAGCTCCGGGGCTTTGCCTCGGAAGTTACCCGCGTGGCGCGCGAAGTCGGCACGGAAGGGCGGTTGGGTGGTCAGGCCGAGGTGCCGGGAGTGGCCGGAACCTGGAAGGATCTGACGGACTCGGTCAACGCCATGGCCTCGAATCTAACGGGTCAGGTCCGGAACATCGCCGATGTCACGACGGCCGTGGCCATGGGCGATCTGTCGAAGAAGATCACGGCCGAAGCGTTGGGCGAAGTGCTGGAGCTGAAGAACACCATCAACACGATGGTCGATCAGCTTCGTGCCTTCGCCTCGGAAGTCACCCGCGTGGCTCGCGAGGTCGGTACGGAAGGGCGGTTGGGAGGTCAGGCCGAAGTGCCCGGCGTCGCTGGAACCTGGAAGGATCTGACGGACTCGGTGAATTCGATGGCCGGCAATCTGACCGGTCAGGTCCGGAACATCGCCGAGGTCACCACGGCCGTGGCACTTGGGGATCTGTCGAAGAAGATCACGGCGGAAGCGCAGGGCGAGATCCTCGAGCTGAAGAACACCATCAATACGATGGTCGATCAGTTGAACTCCTTTGCCGCCGAGGTCACGCGCATGGCGCGCGAGGTCGGCACGGATGGGCGGTTGGGCGGACAGGCCGAAGTGCCCGGAGTCGCCGGCACGTGGAAGGATCTGACCGATTCGGTGAACGCCATGGCCGGCAACCTGACCGGCCAGGTGAGAAATATCGCCGAGGTGACTACGGCGGTCGCCCTTGGCGATCTGTCGAAAAAGATCACGGTCGACGTCCGCGGCGAGCTGCTCGAGCTCAAGAACACCATCAATACGATGGTGGACCAGCTCAGCGCGTTCGCATCGGAAGTCACCCGTGTGGCCCGCGAGGTCGGCACGGAAGGGAAACTCGGCGTTCAGGCGGAAGTGAAAGGTGTGGCCGGCACGTGGAAGGATCTGACCGACTCGGTGAACGCCATGGCCGGCAACCTGACCGGCCAGGTGCGAAACATCGCCGAGGTGACCACGGCGGTCGCTCTTGGCGATCTGTCGAAAAAGATTACTGCCGAAGCGAAAGGCGAGATCCTCGAGCTGAAGAACACGATCAACACGATGGTCGACCAGCTCGGCGCGTTTGCATCGGAAGTCACGCGTGTGGCGCGCGAAGTCGGTACCGAGGGACAGCTCGGCGGTCAGGCCCAGGTCAAGGGTGTAGCCGGCACGTGGAAGGATCTGACCGACTCGGTGAACTCGATGGCGTCGAACCTGACCGGACAGGTGCGAAACATCGCCGAGGTCACCACGGCCGTGGCCATGGGCGACCTCTCGAAGAAGATCAGCGCCGAAGCGCGGGGCGAGATCCTCGAGCTGAAGAACACGATCAACACGATGGTGGATCAGCTCCGGTCGTTCGCCGCGGAAGTCACGCGTGTGGCGCGTGAGGTCGGCACGGAAGGGAAGCTCGGCGGCCAGGCCGAAGTCAAAGGCGTAGCGGGCACGTGGAAGGATCTGACCGACTCGGTGAACTCGATGGCCGGCAATCTGACCGGCCAGGTGCGCAACATCGCCGAGGTGACGACGGCCGTCGCCCTGGGCGATCTCTCGAAGAAGATCACCGCTGAGGCGCAGGGCGAGATCCTCGAGCTGAAGAACACCATCAATTCGATGGTCGATCAGCTCAACTCCTTCGCCGCGGAAGTCACGCGTGTGGCGCGCGAAGTCGGCACGGAAGGGAAACTCGGCGGCCAGGCGCAGGTGCGCGGCGTGGGCGGCACATGGAAAGACCTCACCGACAACGTCAACTCGATGGCGTCGAACCTCACCAACCAGGTGCGCAACATCGCACAGGTGACGACCGCGGTCGCGAACGGCGATCTGTCGAAGAAGATTACGGTCGAAGCACTGGGCGAGGTGCTCGAGCTGAAGAACACGATCAACTCGATGGTGGATCAGCTCAACTCCTTCGCCGCCGAGGTCACCCGCGTGGCCACGGAAGTGGGTACGGAAGGGAAGCTGGGCGGTCAGGCGCAGGTGAAGGGCGTGGCCGGTACGTGGAAGGATCTGACCGACTCGGTCAACTCGATGGCAGGCAATCTGACGGGTCAGGTCCGCAACATCGCCGAGGTGACCACCGCGGTCGCGAACGGCGACCTGTCCAAGAAGATCACCGCCGATGCGCGGGGCGAGATCCTCCAGCTCAAGAACACGATCAACACGATGGTGGATCAGCTCAACACTTTCGCCGGCGAGGTCACGCGCGTGGCGCGTGAAGTCGGCACGGAAGGGCGGCTGGGCGGGCAGGCGCAGGTCAAGGGGGTTTCGGGTACGTGGAAGGATCTGACCGACTCGGTCAACTACATGGCCTCGAACCTGACCAATCAGGTGCGCAACATCGCCCAGGTGACCACGGCGGTTGCGAATGGCGACCTGTCGAAGAAGGTCACCGTCGACGTCAAGGGCGAGATGCTGGAGCTGAAGGACACCGTCAACACGATGGTGGATCAGCTCAACACGTTTGCCGCGGAGGTCACCCGCGTGGCGCGCGAGGTCGGAACGGAAGGAAAGCTCGGCGGCCAGGCACAGGTCAAAGGCGTCGCCGGAACCTGGAAGGATCTGACCGACAACGTCAACATGATGGCTTCGAACCTCACCAATCAGGTTCGCGGCATCGCCAAGGTCGTGACCGCGGTCGCCCGCGGCGTCCTCAAGCAAAAGCTCAATGTGGAATCGCGTGGTGAGATCGCCGAGCTGGCGGACACGATCAACGACATGATCGATACGCTGGCCACCTTCGCCGATCAGGTCACGACCGTGGCCCGCGAAGTCGGTGTGGAAGGGAAGCTGGGCGGCCAGGCCAACGTCCCAGGCGCATCGGGGACGTGGCGCGATCTGACGGACAACGTCAATCAGTTGGCTGCAAACCTCACCACCCAGGTGCGTGCCATCGCTGATGTCGCCACGGCCGTCGCCAAGGGTGATCTCAGCCGCAACATTACCGTTCAGGCCGAAGGGGAGCTCAATGCTCTCAAAGGCAACATGAACGAGATGATCCGGAATCTCCGCGAGACGACGTCGCGGAATACCGAGCAGGACTGGCTGAAGACGAACCTCGCCAAGTTCACCCGCATGATGCAGGGACAGAAGAACCTGACGACCGTCTCGCAGCTCATCCTTTCCGAGCTGGCGCCGGTGGTGGGGGCGAAACACGGCGTGTTCTACGTCATGGATTCGAACGGCGGCGGCGAGCCGATGCTCAAGCTCACCGCGACCTATGCGTACAAGGAGCGGAAGCACCTCGCCAAGCAGTTCCGCGTCGGCGAAGGAATCGTCGGGCAGGCTGCCTTTGAGAAGCAGCGCATCCTGTTGCAGAACGCGCCCGATGACTACATCACCATCAACTCGGGCCTCGGCGAGTCGAAGCCGATGCAGATCGTGGTGCTGCCGATCGTCTTCGAGGGTCAGGTGCTGGCGGTGATGGAGCTGGCCACGTTCATGGCCTTCACCGATACGTATCTCTCTCTGCTCGATCAGCTCACGGAATCGATCGGGGTCGTTCTCAACACGATCCAGGCGAACATGCGAACCGAGGAGTTGCTGGCGCAGTCGCAGTCGCTCGCCGAGGAGCTCCAGGCGCAGCAGGAAGAGCTGACGGAAACCAACAAGCGCCTCGAACAGCAGGCCAAGTCGCTGCAGGCATCCGAGGAGTTGCTCAAGACGCA
The DNA here is from genome assembly GCA_017883235.1 of Thermoanaerobaculia bacterium. Lineage (GTDB taxonomy): Bacteria > Acidobacteriota > Thermoanaerobaculia > Gp7-AA8 > Gp7-AA8 > JADGNZ01. The sequence continues at coordinate 46,004 of JADGNY010000017.1, forward strand.
GCAGGAAGAGCTGCAGCAGACGAACGAGGAGCTGGAAGAGAAAGCGCGGCTGCTGCAGACGCAGAACGAAGAGGTGGAGCGGAAGAACCGCGAGGTCGAGAATGCCAAGCGTCAGCTCGAAGAGAAGGCGCGCCAGCTTTCACTGACCTCGAAGTACAAGAGCGAGTTCCTGGCGAACATGTCGCACGAGCTGCGCACGCCGCTGAATTCGCTGCTCATCCTCGCCAAGCTGCTGGCCGACAACCCGGAGAGCAATCTGACCAACAAGCAGGTCGAGTTCGCCTCGACGATCCATTCGTCGGGCGTCGATCTGCTCACCCTCATCAACGACATCCTCGATCTGTCGAAGATCGAGTCGGGCATGATGACCATCTCGCTCGGCGATCTGCCGTTCACCGAACTGGCCGATTCGATGGACAAGACCTTCCGGCAGGTGGCGAACGACAAGCGCCTCGACTTCCACATCGATCTCGACCCGAGTCTGCCGCAATCGATTCATACGGACGCCACGCGCCTGCAGCAGGTGCTGAAGAATCTGCTCGGCAATGCCTTCAAGTTCACGGAGAACGGCGGCGTCACGCTGCGCGCGGCGACGGTGAGCGAGGGTTGGTCTCAAGGACACGAGACGCTGGACCGCGCGTCGTCGGTCATTGGCTTCAGCGTTTCCGATACCGGTATCGGGATTGCCGACGAGAAGCAGCGGATCATTTTCGAGGCGTTCCAACAGGCCGATGCGTCTACGACGCGCAAGTTCGGCGGCACAGGCCTCGGTCTTTCGATCAGCCGCGAAATCGCCCGGCTCCTCGGCGGCGAGATTCGCGTGACGAGCGAGGAAGGTACGGGCTCGCATTTCACTCTCTATCTCCCGCAGAGCTACGTGGTGCCTATCCGGCGCCGCGATGAGGAGCGCACCGGCGCAACGCTGGAAGCGGAGGTCGTCGGCAATTTCGACGTGCGGGGCCACACGGCGATCGCCGTGCCGTCACTCGAGGCACGCCGGACGCGCCGCGAGGATGGAGCGCCCGTCGACGATTCGCAGGTTGTGGTCGAAGAGCAGCTTCCCGACGACCGCGGCGCGATCGAGGAGGGGGACCGCGTCGTGCTGATCGTCGAGGATGACGTCACCTTCGCCAGCATCCTGCTGGAGATGGCGCGCGACAAGGGATTCAAAGGCGTCGTGGCTACGCGCGGCGAGAGCGGGCTGCAACTGGCGAGACGCTATCGTCCCGACGCCATCACGCTCGATATCGCACTGCCGGACATGGAAGGGTGGACGGTGCTCGACCGCCTGAAGCACGACAAGACGACGCGCCACATCCCCGTGCACATCATCTCCGGCGACGACGAGAGCGCGCGCGGCTTGAAGCTCGGGGCCTTTGCCCAAGTGCAGAAGCCGGTGACGAAGGAGGCGCTCGATGACGCCTTCGCCAGGATCAAGGGTTTCGTGGAACGGCCGAACAAGTCGCTGCTGGTCATCGAAGACAACGCCGATCAGCGCTCGGCGATTGCTGAGCTGATCGGCGGCGACGGCGACGTCGACATCACGTCGGCGGGCAGCGGCGAAGAAGCATTGCAGATCCTGCGCGAGCGGCGCTTCGACTGCATGGTCCTCGACCTCGGGTTGCCGGACATGAACGGCTTCGAGTTCATCAGCCGGATGCGGAGCGAGCTGGGCATCGACGACATCCCCATCGTCGTCTACACCGGCCGCGAATTGACCAAGAAGGAGGAGACGGAGCTGAAGCGGATGGCCGAGGCCATCATCGTCAAGGACGCGCGCTCGCCGGAACGGCTGCTCGACGAGACGGCGCTCTTCCTCCACCGCGTCGAGGCGAATCTGCCGGAACAGAAGCGCCAGATCCTGGAACAGCTTCATGAATCCGATCCGGTGCTGGCCGGCAAGAAGGCGCTGATCGTCGACGACGATATGCGCAACATCTACGCGCTGACGTCATTGCTGGAGCGCCACAAGATGGATGTGCTCTACGCCGAGAGCGGCGCGGACGGCATCGAGCAGCTCCGCAAGAACCCCGACATCGACGTCGTCCTGATGGACGTGATGATGCCGGAGATGGACGGCTACGAAGCGATGCGCCGCATCCGTTCGACGGAGGAGTACAAGAATCTGCCGATGATCGCCCTGACCGCCAAGGCGATGAAAGGCGACCGCGAGAAGTGCATGGAGGCAGGGGCGAGCGACTACATCACCAAGCCGATCGATGCCCAGCAATTGGTTTCGCTGCTGAGGGTGTGGTTGTATTTGTAGATCGAACTCGCAGCGCCGGCGTTGCGGCCGCTGGCGCTACGGTAGATCGAGCCAACCGATGATTGTCACTTCACCGCGGCGTACGGTGTTCAGAACTTCTCGCAGACGGTCAAGCAGTTCGCGCAAATCGGCGAGGCGAGTGGTGCGGCCTCGCAACACAATGACTGCGATGTCTAACGCAGCGATATTCTGCTGGTAGGGCAGTTTCGTGTCGACGGTAAGGAAAACGTCGAATTCTGCCGCGGCTCGCGGCAGAAGTGATCCGTCCTCGAGCTCTTGCCATCCAAGCTGCTTGACGGTCCTCGCGTCGTGCGGATGGAGGTCGCGCAGAATCCGCCAGTCGACGCACTCGTCAACCAGCACCCTCATCCTGCGTAGGCGAGCACCCGGGCCTTTGTTTCTTCGAGGAAGGCGATGACTTGTTCCCGGGTGACCGAGGGAAAGCCTTCGAGGAAGTCGTCGATGGAGTCGCCGGCCTCGAGATATTCGATGAGGGTCTGGGCGAGGACGCGAGTTCCTTTGAAAACGGGCGCGCCGCTCATCACGCCGGGTTGGGCAGAGATCACCGAGCTTTCCTGCGCGAAGAGACGAGACGCGAGTTCGAGCCGTTCGTTCTCCGGCAAGCGGAGAACGTCATTCAGGAGGGCTGCGGCATCGTGGCTCATCGAACGGAGTTTAACGCACCGCGAAAGGGTCGCGCATTTTCTGAATTGGTCGTGCCGGAGGCCGTTCGATTTCGTCAGGCCAACTGCCCAGGAGTTTTATGAACTCAGGCGGCCAGTCTGGTGACATCTTGCGGGGCACGTCAGGTCTGCGTTCGTCCTGAAAGACTTTCTTTCGCTTTGGCATCGGCTCCGTAATTCTAAGAGAGAAACCCTCGTCCTTGTGGACGCAGACGTCGGATGGGAACGGGAAGGTGCCTGGTGTCGGGTCAAGATAGAAATCGGAGGTCAAGCGCCTCTCAAGTCACTGTCATCCTGAGCCGCCGGAGCCGCGTAATCGCGGAGCGATTGCGCGGCGCAGGACGGTCGAAGGACCCACAAGTTGTATCCGGCTGGGCGGCGGAATAGTCGACATTCCACCGCCCTGTCCGGGTTGCAGGCTGGGGGTCCTTCGGCGCGCTCTGCCCCTCCGGGGCTGCCGCCGCCTCAGGATGACAGTGAAGTGTGCTCAGCACGAGCTGCTCCACCGCTGATTTCAAATGCTGACAGAGCTCTCGCTGCGCTCGGCCGCGTTTATTCCCGGTTTTTGGCGGTTTTGACGGTATTCGAGGCCCGGCAGCCCTGATTCTTCGCTACGCATCGAAGATTCTTCGCTACGCATCGAAGATTCTTCGCTACGCATCGAAGATTCTTCGCTACGCATCGAAGATCGTTCGCTACGCATCGAAGATCGTTCGCTACGCATCGAAGATCGTTCGCTACGCATCAAAGATCGTTCGCTGCGCATCGAAGATCGTTCGCTGCGCATCGAAGATCGTTCGCTGCGCATCAAAGGATCGTTCGCTCGGCATCGAAGATCGTCCGCTGCACATCATCGATTCCTGGATACGCATCATCGATTCCTGACTCGGAATCGACCCGGTCGCCCTTCGTTGAGAAGACCCTTCTCCACCCCCTCGGTTTTGAGCATGCCGTTTGCTCTGTTGGGGCTTAGTGGTCACGCGCGCTCTTCCGGAAGCCGAACAGCAGGAGAAGGTCGATCTCGAGGCGATCGAGGTGGATCTGCTCACCCAGGGCATCTACCAGCACTACGGATTCGACTTCCGCGACTACTCGCTCCCGTCGCTCCGGCGCCGGCTGTGGAAGCGCGTCTACGCGGAGGGGCTGTCCACCATCTCCGCCCTCCAGGACAAGGTTCTGCACGACCCGGCATGCATGGAGCGGCTGCTTCTCGATCTATCGATCAACATCACGGCCATGTTCCGCGACCCATCGTTCTACCTGGCCTTCCGGCAGAAGATCGTCCCGCTGCTGCGCACGTATCCGTTCGTCCGTATCTGGCACGCCGGCTGTTCCACCGGGGAGGAGGTCTATTCGATGGCCATCCTTCTCCAGGAAGAAGGGCTGTACGAGCGCAGCCGGATCTACGCGACCGACATCAACGAGGCCGTTCTGCAGCGCGCCAAGGACGGCATCTTTCCGCTGAGCTCGATGCAGGAGAACACGGCCAACTACATCGCCGCGGGCGGGACGGGGACGTTCTCCGCGTACTACACGGCGCGCTACGACAATGCACTGTTCCGGCCGTCGCTACGCGAGAACGTCGTTTTCGCCCAGCACAACCTGGTCACCGACGCCTCGTTCAATCACTTCAACGTCATCTTCTGCCGCAACGTCCTGATCTACTTCAACAATCAACTGCAGGACCGCGTGCAGGAGCTCTTCCTCAACAGCATGGAGTTGTTCGGCATCCTCGGACTGGGTAAGAAGGAGACCATCCGTTACACAGCGGTCGCGGATCACTACGAGGATCTGGATGTCGCGGAGAGGTTGTATCGGAGGATTCGGTGATCTGCGCGAAGCGCCGTTCAGAAGGCTGCCGTGCTTGAGCGTCGCAGCACCTGGTCTCCGGTCATCGAACCGCGAGACCGCGCAACCCCGAGACCGCGTAACCCCACACCCGAGCTCATCGCCATCGGCTGTTCCCTCGGCGGGATGAACGCGCTGCAGACAATCCTCAGCCATCTCACGCGCGACTTCTGTATCCCGATCGTGGTCGCGCAACACCGGCACAGGAAATCGAGCGACGCGCTGCCGGAGTACTTCCGCAGGCGGACAGACATGAAAGTCGTCGATGCCGAGGACAAGCAATGGATCGAGCCCGGCCACGTCTATCTGGCGCCGGCCGACTATCACCTGTTCATCGAGCGCAACGGTGCGCGCGGAGAACTGAGCCTTTCGGTCGACGACGCCGTACGCCACTCGCGGCCGTCGATCGACGTCCTCTTCGAATCGGCCGCGGAGGCCTACGGCGACCGGCTGCTCGGCATCGTCCTCACCGGTGCCAATGACGACGGCGCGCGCGGGGCGGCCAGGATCAAAGCACTCGGCGGCATCGTCGTCGCGCAGGATCCCGCGACGGCGGAAGCCCCGGCGATGCCCCGCGCCACGATCGACGCCGTGCAAGTGGATCGGATCTTGCGTCTTGAAGAGATTGCCCCATTCCTGATCGAGGTCTGCCAAACCACCTTGAGCCATTCATGACGCCCGCTCCCGACGAAAATGTGAACATCCTTCTGGTCGACGACCAGGACAGCAATCTGCTCGCGCTCGAGTCGATCCTCGACGGCATGAATCTGAACCTGGTCCGGGCGGAATCGGGCCGCGCCGCCCTTCGTGCTTTGCTGGACCGCGAGTTCGCGGTGATCCTGCTCGACGTGCAGATGCCAAACCTCGACGGCTTCGAGACGGCAACCCTCGTCCGCGAGCGCGATAAATCGCGCGGAACACCGATCATCTTTCTCACGGCCCTGAGCCGCAGCGAGACGCATGTGTTCCGCGGTTACGAGCTCGGCGCCGTCGACTACATCTTCAAGCCGTACCAAGCGGAGATCCTTCGCTACAAAGTCAACGTCTTCGTCGAGCTGTTCCGGAAGACGCAGGCCCTCACGTGGCAGGCGCACGAGCTGAAACGCCTCAGCCGTCAGAACGAATTGATCCTGAACGCGGCCGCGGAGGGAGTATTCGGCGTCACTCTCGACGGCCGGGCCACGTTCGTCAATCCGGCCGCGGCGCGGATGATCGGCCACAACGCCTCCGAGGTGATCGGACACGAGGTCCACCCGCTGATTCATCCGTCGTTCCCCAGCGTCTCCACGTGCGACGCCGCGCGCTGCTCGCTCGATTCCGCGCTGCACGGCAATCGGGTGCGCGACGAGATCGTCGACACGTTCTTCCGCGAAGACGGGACCAGTTTTCCGGTCGAGTTCTGCGCCTCGCCGATGCTCGATGACGAGGGGCAGATCGTCGGCTCCGTCATCACGTTCCGCGATGTGACGGAGAAACGCGCCGCGGCTGCCGCGGCCGAGAACGAACGGCGCTATCGGGAGGCCGAGGCGCAGAACCGCGCCAAAGACAACTTCCTGGCCACGCTCTCTCACGAACTGCGCACGCCGATGACCTCGATCCTCGGCTGGGTGCAGTTTCTCCGCTCCGGCGACTACTCCACCGACGAGCTCCGCGAGGCCTTGCACATGATCGAGAACAGCGCCCAACTGCAGAAGCGGCTGATCGACGACATGCTCGACGTCTCACGCATCATCCTCGGCAAGTTCCAGGTCGACCTGCGGCCGACGCATCTGTCGGAGATCGTCGAAGCCGCCGTCACGAACGCGCGGCCGGACGCCGCCGAACGCGGTATCCGTCTGACCTCGAATGTCGTCCGTCCGCCCGAGGACGTCGTCGAAGCCGACGCCACGCGCCTTCAGCAGGTCATCGGCAACATTCTCTCGAACGCCATCAAGTTCACGCCGCCCGGCAAGCAGGTCGACTTGCGCCTGGAGCGCGTCGATCACATGCTGCAGATCAGCGTGCTCGATGAAGGGGAGGGCATCGAACCCTCCTTCCTCCCGCATGTCTTCGAGCGCCTCCGCCAAGCCGACGCTTCCTCCAAGCGCAGCGGCCTCGGCCTCGGCCTGGCCATCGCCCGCCACATCATCGACCTCCATCACGGCGAGATCCACGCCGAGTCGGAGGGCTTGGGAAAAGGGGCACGGTTCACCGTGACGCTGCCGGTGATCGAGCACGCGCAGGCCGTGAGGGAGCAGTCCGCGACATCGATCGCGTGACCAGACTCCGGATCACAAGGGAGACCGATGTGGCACAGACACTCTTGTCTGTGCCGGGTCTCGCCACGACCCAAGACGCAAGCCCTCAGCGGCGGGCGGCTCCGGCTGGGGGCACAGACAAGAGTGTCTGTGCCACATCAGTCCCTGCTTACTCCGCCGCCGCAATCTGGTATTGCTCGATCTTCCCGTCCGGCATGATGAACGTCGTCAGACGCAGCGTCTTGTTCGGGAACTTGATCCGGTAGCGGCGAAGGGTCATGCCGCCGCGGAGGGACTGGGCGGACTGGACGAACTCCTGCGGGGTACGGAGGGGGCCGAGGCTGGAGGCGAAGTCCTTGATGGCCTGATCGTCGAAATAGGCGTTTGCGTTGGAGGTGAATTGCGCGCGGTCGATGCGGCCTTTCTGCAGCTCGTCGAAGATCTTGCGCATCTGGTCGGTCGTCTTCGGCGTGGCCGGGTCGGTTGAGGCGAAGATCGTTTTGGCGATGCCGGCGGCGATCTGTTCCGAGGCGCCGGTGGCGTCGAGATTCGTCAGGACGGCGATGGCGACGCGATCGTCGGGATAGACCTCGTTACGCGCGGTGAAGCCGGAAACCTCGCCGCCGTGCGAGAGGATGCGGCGCCCGTCGGCCATGCCGATGCCAACGCCGAGGCCGTAGCGGGAGCCGACGCCGTTGTTCAGCTCCACCTCGGTCTCCAGAGCCCGATACGACTCCGGTTTCAGGATGGTCTGATCGATCACGGAGATATCCCACAGCGCCAGGTCGTGCGCGGTCATGGCCAGCTCGCCCGCGGCGAACATCCAGCCGCGGCCTTCTTTCGGTGCGGGGCGAAGCGGTCCGAGCGCGTAGCGGAGATAACGCATCGGATCCTCGGGGCCGAGGGGAGCCGCGTCGGTGTTGGAGACGGTCGTCATCTTCAGCGGGACGAAGACCCGCTTCTGCAAATAGTCCAGCAGCGGCATGCCGGCCACCTTCTCGGCGATCATCCCGGCGATGACGTAGTTCGTATTGCTGTACTGCCACTTCGCGCCCGGTTCGAAGTCGAGCGCCTTCTTCGCCCAACCCGCGGCGATCTCCGGCGCCGTCACCGGCTGCATCATCATCGGCATGACGTAGTCCTGCGGCCAGAAGTCCTGGTAGCCGGAAGTCATGGAGAGGATCTGGCGGATGGTGACGTCGCCGGCACGCGTGAGGTCGGGCAGCCAGCGGATGACCTTGTCGTCGAGCGAGAGTTTCCCTTCCTCGGCGAGCATGAGAATCGCGGCGGCCGTGAACTGCTTGCTGATCGAGCCGATCGAGTAGCGCATCTGCGGCGACGCCGGCAGCTTCGTCTCGAGGTTCGCGATTCCGTACGCGTGCGTGTAGACGATCCTGCCGTCGCGGACGACGGCGATCGACGCGCTCGGCGCACCGGTCTTTGCCAGGATGTCGGCGGCGGCCTTGTCGATGCTCGCCCGCATGTCGGCGGGGAGCTCCTGCGCGTGCAGGGCGGTGGTGAGGGCGAAGACGAGGAGTGCGGTAACGATTCTGCGCATGGCGCGGGATTCTACGACGGGAGTCGGGAGTCGGGAGTCGGAGCAACGATCTTGGTTGTTCCGACTCCCGACCCCCGACACCCTTACTCCCGCGGAAGCTACTTCGCCGGCTCTTCCTTCAGCCCCCGCTCGATCAGCAGCGGCTCGACGATCGGGTCGCGGCCGCGGAAGGCGCGATACATCGCCGCCTCGTCCTGCGTGCCGCCGCGCGAGAGGATCATGTCGCGGAAACGCTGGCCGTTGGCGCGGGTCATTCCGCCGTGCTCCTTGAACCAGTAGTACGCATCGTCGTCGATCAACTCGGACCAGAGGTACGCGTAGTAGCCGGCTGAGTAGCCGCCGCCCCAAATGTGCGAAAAATACGTCGTGTGGTAGCGCGCGGGCACCTCGGTCATGTCGATCTTGAAGCGCTTGAGCGCGGCCGGCTCGAAGACGTTGGCGTCCACCTGTTCCGCACCGGGCGCCTGCGTGTGCCAGGCCATATCCAGCAGCGCGGCGGCGAGATACTCGACCGTGGCGTAGCCTTGGTTGAACGTGCGCGACTTCTTGATGCGGTCGACCAGCGCCTGCGGCATCGGCTTGTCGGTCTGGTAGTGCTTCGCGTAATTGGCGAAGACCTTCGGATCGAGCGCCCAATGCTCGTTGAACTGCGACGGGAACTCGACGAAATCGCGCGGCACGTTGGTGCCGGCCAGCGTCGGGTACTTCACGTTCGAGAGCATGCCGTGTAGGGCGTGTCCGAACTCGTGGAAGATCGCCGTGACGTTGTCGAAGGTCAGCAGCGCCGGCTGGCCGGGCGCCGGCTTGGTGAAGTTGAGGACGTTGAAGACGGCTGGCTTGGTGCCGAGCAGGCCTGACTGATCGACGAAGCTGTCCATCCAGGCGCCGCCGCTCTTGTTCGAGCGCGAGAAGTAGTCTCCGTAGAAGAGCGCCAGTGACTTGCCGTCGGCGTCGAAGACCTCGAAGACGCGGACGTCCGGCTGGTAGACCGGAATGTCGTGGCGCTCCTTGAACGTCAGTCCGTAGAGCTGGTTGGCGGCGTAGAAGACGCCGTTCTTCAGGACGTTGTTCAACTCGAAGTACGGACGGACCTGCGATTCATCGAGGTCATACTCCGCCTTGCGCACCTTCTCCGCGTAGAGCTCCCAATCCTGCGGGCCGAGCTGGAAACCTCCCTTTTCGGCGTCGATCACCTTCTGTATCTTCGCCGCTTCGGCGCGCGCCTTGGCTGTCGATGCGGGAACGAGATCACTCATCAGTTTGATGGCGATCTCCGGCGTCTTGGCCATCTGATCATCGAGCGAGTAGGCGGCATAGGTCGGATATCCGAGGAGCTTGGCCTTCGTGGCGCGGAGCTGGGCCAGGCGGGTGACGATGGCCTTGGTGTCATTCGGGCCGCCGTGATTGCCACGCTGGATGGATGCGTTGAACAGCCGCTCACGCAGGGCGCGGTTCTGCAGGTAGGTGAGGGCCGGCTGTTGCGTTGTGTTCTGCAGCGTCAGGACATACTTCCCCTCGAGCTTGCGCTCCTTGGCGCGGTCCGCCGCCGCGGCGATATCGGAATCGGGAAGGCCCGCCAGCTCGGCTTTCGTGTCGACCACGATCGCGGAGCCGTCGGTGTCGGCGAGGACATGCTCGCGAAACTTCGTGGTCAGGGTCGACTCTTCCTGATTGAGAGCGCGCAGGGAGGCCTGATCGGCATCATTGAGCTGCGCGCCGGCGCGGATGAAGTTCCTGTAGTAGCGCTCGATCAGGTATTGCGATTCGGCGTCGAGCCCGCTGCTGGCGCGCTTGTCATAGAGAGCTTTGACCCGCGCGAACAGCTTCGGATTCATGTAGATCGAGTCCTGGTGCGCCGACAGCTTCGGCGATTCCTCGGCCTCGATCTTCTGGAAGGCGTCGTTCGTATTCGACTGCGTCAGGTTGAAGAAGATCTTCGCGGCACGCGTCAGCAGTTCCCCGGACCGTTCCATCGCTTCGATCGTGTTGGCGAAGGTCGGCGGGGCGGGATCGTTGGCGATGGCATCGATCTCGACGAGCTGACGCTTCATCCCTTCTTCGATGGCGGGCTGGTAGTCGGTGTCTTTGATGACGTTGAACGGCGGCGCCTGGAACGGGAGCGGGCTGGCCGTGAACAACGGGTTCTGGCGTTCCGGCGGGGCCGCCGGTTGCGCCTGCAGGGCGAATGCGGCCAGCGCAATGACTGCCGCGAAGATTGACGGGTTGCTCGTTTTCATGGGCAGAGGAACAAGGGAGGGGGGCGGTGTCATCCCTTCGCCTACTTCCCCGTAAGCCCTCTCTCCTCCAGCAACGGCTCAACCTTCGGATCGCGTCCGCGGAAGGCGCGATACATCGCCGCTGGATCCTCGGTGCCACCTCGCGACAGGATCATCTTGCGGAACTTGTCGCCGTTCGCTCTGGTCATGCCGCCGTTTTCCTTGAACCAGTAGTACGCGTCGTCGTCGAGCACTTCGCTCCAGAGGTAGGCGTAATAGCCGGCCGCGTAGCCGCCGCCCCAGATGTGGGAAAAGTATGTCGAGCGGTAGCGCGGGGGGATCTGCTCCAGGTAGACGTTGAACTGTTTCAGCGACTCCGGCTCGAAGGCATTCACATCGAGGAGCGGTGCATCGGCCGGAATCGAATGCCAGGCCATGTCGAGGAGGGCCGCGCCGAGGTACTCTGTTGTGGCGAAGCCCTGGTTGAACGTACTTCCCTTCTTCAGCTTCTCGACAAGCTCCTTCGGCATCGGCGCGCCGGTCTGGTAGTGCTTCGCGTAGTTCGCGAAGACCGACGGCTCCATCGCCCAGTGCTCGTTGAACTGCGACGGGAACTCGACGAAGTCGCGTGGAACCGCGGAACCTCCGAACGCCGGGTACTTCACGTTCGAGAACATGCCGTGCAGCGCATGGCCGAACTCGTGGAACATCGTCGTCACTTCCGTGAAGGTGAGGAGGGCCGGCTGGCCGGCCGCCGGTTTCGTGACGTTCTCGTTATTCGTGACCACCGGCTTCGTACCGAGAAGTCTGCTCTGACCGATGAAGCTGCTCGTCCACGCGCCGCCGGCCTTGTTCGGCCGTGAGTAACAGTCGATGTAGAAAAGCGCCAGCGGTTTGCCGTCCGCGTCGAAAACATCGAAGACGCGGACGTCCGGCTGGTAGACGGGGATGTCGTGCCGTTCCTTGAACGTGATGCCGTAGAGTTTCGTGGCGGCGAAGAAGACGCCGTTCTTGAGGACGTTGTTGATCTCGAAGTACGGCCGTACCCGTCCTTCGTCGAGGTCGAATTCGTTCTTGCGCACCTGCTCGGCGTAGAACTGCCAGTCGTACGGCTCAAGGGTGAAGCCGCCCTTCTGTTCGTCGATCAGTTTCTGCATCCGCGCCGCCTCGGCGCGCGCCTTCGCGGTTGCCGCGGGGACCATGTCGGTCATCAGCTTGATCGCGTTCTCCGAGGTCTTGGACATCTCATCAGCCAGGTTGTAGGAGGCGTAGCTGGAAAACCCAAGGAGCTTCGCGCGCTGGGCGCGGAGCTGGGCAAGGCGGGTGATGATCGCCTTCGTGTCGTTGTCGCCGCCGTGATTGCCGCGTGCGATCGAGGCCTCGTAGAGGCGCTTGCGGAGGTCGCGATTTTTCAGGTAGGTCTGCGCGGGCTGCTGCGTGGTGTTCTGGAGCGTGAGGAGCCACTTTCCTTCGAGTCCGCGGCCCTTGGCACGCTCGGCGGCCGCGGCGATATCGGAGTCGGGCAGGCCGTCGAGCAGCGACTTGTCGTCGATCACGATGGCCGAGGCATTCGTATCGGCCAGAACGCTGTTGCGGAACTGGTTGGTCAGCTTCGACTGCTCCTGATTCAACGCCCGTAGCGCGGTCTTGTCGGCTTCATTGAGCTGCGCCCCGGAGCGAACGAAATTCCGGTAATAGCGCTCGACCAGGAACTTCGACTCGGCGTCGAGGCCGAGCGACTGGCGGCGGTCGTAGAGCGACTTGATGCGCGCGAAGAGTTTCGGATCGAGGTTGATGGCGTCGCGATGCGCGGCCTGCTTCGGTGCCAGCGCTGCCTGTGTTTTCTGCAGCGTCGGATTCGTATTCGCCTGCGTCAGCACGCCGAAGACCCGCTGCACGCGGCGAAGCAGCTCGCCCGAGCGCTCCATCGCTTCGATCGTGTTCGCGAATGTCGGCGCCTCGGGGTTGTTGGCGATGGCCTCTACCTCGGCCAGCTCCTGTTTCATCCCTTGTTCGATCGCCGGCTGGAAATCGCTGTCCTTGATGCGATCGAACGGCGGCGCCTGGAAGGGGAGCGAGCTCTTTTCGAAGAATGGATTTGCCGCGGGTGGATCGTCGGCGAAGGCGGCAAGCGGGATAAGGAAGAGGAGCGTGGCAGCGACGAAGCGCAATTTCATGGCGACCTTATACACGTGGTTGCGGGGTCTCGCGGTGACGAGGTCGCGAGGTGGGGAGCTGCGTGCCAGTCGCCACAGAAGTGTTGCAACTCGGCAACTGCCAGACCGCGCAACCGCGAGACCGCGCAACCACGGATATCATGCGCGCCCATGCGATTGCTTCTGCGCTCTCTTGTCCTCTCACTCGTCGCCGCGAGCTCGTACGCCGCCGTCGATCCAACTCTTTTCCAGGATCTCCACTGGCGCCTCCTCGGCCCGTTCCGCGCCGGGCGCGTGCTGGCGGTTACCGGGGTGCCGGGCGAGCCGGAGCATTTCTACTTCGGAAGCGTCAACGGCGGCGTGTGGGAGACGAAGGACGCAGGACGGACCTGGCAACCGATCTTCGACGGTCAGCCGGTCGGTTCGATCGGTGCCATCGCGGTGGCGCCGTCGAATCCGCGCGTGTTGTATGTCGGCAGCGGCGAAGCGGATATGCGCTCGGACATCTCCCAGGGCAACGGGATGTACAAGTCGGTCGATGGCGGAAAGACGTGGTCGCGCATCGGGCTGACCGACTCGCAGCAGATCGGGCGCATCGTGGTGCATCCGACGAACGCGGACGTCGTCTACGTCGCGGCGCTCGGTCATCCGTATGGTCCGAACGCGGAACGCGGCGTATTCCGCTCGCGCGATGGGGGAGCGACGTGGCAGCGCGTGCTCTCGCGCAACAACGACAACGACACCGGCGCGATCGACATCGCCTTTGAGCCGGGCAATCCGAATGTTCTCTACGCATCGCTCTGGCAGACGCGCCGCACGCCGTGGAGCGTCTATCCGCCGTCGAATGGTCCCGGCAGCGGTCTTTTCAAATCGACGGACGGCGGCGATCACTGGACCGAGATCGTCGGACATGGTTTTCCGGCGAAACCGGGCCGCATCGGCATCGCCGTCGCGCCGTCGAGCCCGCAGCGCGTCTACGCGGTCGTCGATGCGCCCGAGGGGGGCATGTACCGGAGTGACGATGGGGGCGCGAACTGGACGCGCGCCAGCAACGACGCGCGTGTCTGGTCGCGCGGCTGGTACTTCGGCGGCGTGACCGTTGAACCGAAAGATGCCGATACGGTCTACTCGATCAACGTCAACGTCTACCGTTCCACCGACGGCGGAAAGAACTTCGTGCCGGTCAAAGGCGCGCCCGGAGGCGACGACTATCACCAGCTCTGGATCGATCCCGATCATCCGGAGCACCGCATTCTCGGCGTCGATCAGGGGACCGTCGTTTCGGTCGACGGCGGCCGCACATGGAGCAGTTGGTTCAACCAGCCAACCGGCCAGTTCTACCACGTCATCACCGACAACCAGTTTCCCTACTGGGTCTATGGCGCGCAGCAGGACTCCGGCGCGGCCCGGATCCCGAGCCGCACCAGCACGATCGACGGCATCACGCTGATGGATTTCCGCGAGACCACCGCGGGCGGCGAGAGCGACAACATCGCCCCCGATCCGAAGGACCCGGCCATTCTGTACGGCAGCCGCGTGGAACGTCTCGACACGCGGACGCACCAGACGCAGTCGATCGATCCGACGCTGGCCTATCCCGGCAACGACCGCCGCACGTGGACGCTGCCGCTCCTCTTCTCGCCGCGCGATCCTCGGGTTCTCTACTTCGCAAACCAACGTCTCTTCCGCACGGAAGACGGTGGGCAGCACTGGTCGGTGATCAGCCCCGATCTGACGCGCGAGAATCCGCCTGTCCCGCCGAACCTCGATCCGGTTACCGCGGCGGACAAAGCACAACCGGGGCCTCGGCAGGGGGTCATCTACGCCATCGCGCCGTCGCGCATGATCGATCACGACATCTGGGCCGGCACCGATGACGGCCAGATCTGGCGGACCCACGACGAAGGCGGGCATTGGGAGAATGTGACTCCGGCGGCACTCACGGCCTGGTCGAAGGTCGGCATCATCGATGCCTCGCATTTCGACGGCCAGACGGCGTACGCGGCGATCGATCGGCATCGTCTCGACGATTTCAAGGCGTACATCTACCGCACGCACGACGGCGGCAAATCGTGGCAGCTCGCGGCGTCGGGGATCGGAGAGACGGTCAACGTCGTCCGCGAAGATCCGGTGCGTCGCGGGATGCTTTACGCGGGAACCGAGCGCGGCCTGTATGTCTCATTCGATGACGGCGATCACTGGCAGACGCTCCAGCTCAATCTCCCGACGACCTCGGTGCGCGACATCGACGTCCACGGCGACGATGTGGTCATCGCCACGCACGGGCGCGCCTTCTGGGCCATCGACAACGTGACGCCGCTGCGGCAGGACGTGCCGGCGGGTGACTTCCTTTTCAAACCGGCAGTCACGGTGCGCGAACGGCCGGCCGGCTTCACCGGCTCGCCGATGCCCAAGGATGAGCCGATGGCGCCGAATCCTCCGTTCGGTGCGTACATCGACTACGTGATTCGCAGCGCCGCGGCGCTGCCGGTCACCGTGGAGATTCTCGATGCGAACGGCGCGCTCGTTCGCCGCTACAGCAGTGCCGACGTCCCGTCCGCGATGGACCTGAAGAGGCTGGGTACCGCGCCGGAATGGTTCACCACGCAGTCGACCGTGTCCGCTGCCCCGGGGATGCACCGCTTCGTCTGGCCGCTGCGCTATCCGGCACCGGCCGGACTTGCAGGGCGCCGCTCGGGCAGCGGCGCGTTTTCGGATGGAATCTGGGCGCCGCCGGGCAGCTACAAAGTCGTACTGACGGTCAACGGCCAGAAGTTCACGCAGCCGCTGACGGTGGTCCCCGATCCTCGCGTCAATCTGCCGGCAAACGCGTACATCGAACAATTCACTCTAGCCCGCGAGGTCGAACAAACGCGCGCGACAGTCGCTGCCGCACTCACCGGCGCTGCGGCATTCGTGAAACGGACGGACGTCCCCGATGCGCTGCGCCGCAAAGCAACCGAGGTCTCCGGCACGATCGCCGGCGACGACTTCACCGCGCCGCCGCCGCCGGAGTCGTCGCTTCGTTTCATCGGTCAGGCGCTCTCCAAACTGGCCGGCGCCATCGACAGCGCCGACGGGGCGCCGACACTGGATGCGCGCGCAAGCTGGGCAACGCTGAAACCGGCTGCCGATGCGGCGCTGGCGGCGTGGACGGCTGTGAAGGGAGAGGCGAAATGAGACGTCAAGGCAGAAGGATGAAGGCAGAAGGATGAGTTAAACCCGCGCCTTCTGCCTTCTGCCTTTGATCTCACGCCTCGCTGGACATCGCCGACGCCGGCAGCGGCAGGGGAGCACCGGGCTGGTAGTCGCAGAGGGGATCGTCGGCGAAGACGTTCCACTCCGTGGCCCAGGCACGGGCTCGGGAGCCGCCGCAGATCTGCCGGAACTCGCAGTGCCCGCATTTGCCTTGCAGATTCCGAGGATCGCGGAGAGCGACGAAGAGATCGCTGCCACGGTAGATCGATCCGAGGGGGCGATAGCGAAGATTGCCGGCGCTGAAGGGAAGGAACTCGCTGGCACGCACATCACCCGCGTGAGAGATGAAAACGAAGCCCTGGGCGCCGTCGCGCGCGGACTCCATCACGCTCTGCAACCCGTCGGCATCGTTCGCTTCGTATCCGCTGAAATCCGACCAGTTGGCGTTCGCGGCATTGTCGAGCCGCGCATCGAGGGAGCGTTGAAGACGAAAGCGCCGGTACTGCGGCGCTTCCACCACTCGCACCAGAAACTTCTCGCGTCCCCTGATTTCGTCGATCGTCGCGAAAAGGTGCTCCGCTTCCTCCGCGCTGATTGCCGCGGCGTGCGAGCTTTTCAGCGGCACGAGGAAATAGAGATTCCAGCGAACGATCTCCATCGATCGGAGGAGATCCGCGATGGCCTCGAGATCGCTGGTGTTCTGCTTCGTGATCAGTGTGTTGACCTCGATGGCCAGCCCTGCTTCTTTGGCGAAGCCGGCCGTCCGCATCGTCACGTCGAACGTGGCCGCGACGCCATGGCCGGCCTCATGAATCTCCGGCACGGAGCCGTCGATGCCGATGACGATGCGGGTCAGGCCGTTGCGCTCCAGGTTGGCGATGGCATCGCTGGTGAGCTGCGACGTCGGACTCACGACCAGCGCGGGATCGAGACCGCGCCGCCGCGCGTAGTTGACGATCTGATCGACGTCGCCGCGCTCCAGAGGATCGCCGCCGGTCATGATCAACTCCCGCGGACTCAGGCTGGCGATCTGATCGATCGTCTTGTATGCCTCATACGTGGTCAGCTCGTTCGTTCCGCGACTCTCCGTTGCGCCGATGGTGCAGTTGCGGCAATGGAGGTCGCAGGCTCGGGTGAGCTCCCACATGACGACCGGATAGGCTTCGAATGGCGGCATGGTTTGACTCACTGGTTGGCCCAGACCACGTTGGTCTTGTGTTCCTGGTCCGCGATGCGCGCCGCGCGTTTCGCTGCCGGGCCGTTCATCGTGAGCACGGGGCAATGGCTGCGCTGGACGACGCGCGCGGCGAACGTCCCGTGCAGCAGGTCGTTCGCGCTCCTTCCGGCCGGCTCGCCGACGACGATCAGGTCGGCTCTGGCCTTTTCCGCATAGCCTTCGATCTGTCCGGCGACGTGGCCGCTGCCGAACATCTTCAGCTCGCAGCGCGCGGCGATCGGCTCCGGGATCCATGCCCGAAGCTCGGACAGGTCGTCGGCCGTCTTGATGATGTCATCCTCCGGTGTGGCCCGAATGACGATGAACTTCGCATCCGCCGGCGCGATGGCCGCGGCGAAGGTCAGTGCATCGTGGCACTGGTCGTTGTAGATGGCGGGACAGACGATCGTACTGATCGCCGCTCCGGCCGGCCTCGTTTCGATCCCCGGGACCGCGATGACCGGTACCTCGGCTTTGCGCATCACCGCCTCGGTCACCGAGCCGATGATGAGCCGCCGGAAGCCGCTGCGGCCGTGCGTGCCCATCACGATCATTCCTGCTCCCGACTCGGCTGCCTGCGCCAGGATGCCCGCGAGCGGCGGCGCCACGCGCACGACGGTGTCGTACGGCACCGTCGGATCGATGTTCGTTTTCGCATCCTTCCGCAACTGCTCCTCGGCGCGCGCTTTCAATTGGGCGAACGAATATTCATCCCACCCACCGACCGAGGCCGTGTAATCGATCGGCGGCACAAACGGGTCGGCGTAGACGACCGTGAGCCGCGCTCCGACCCTTCGGGCGAGATCGCTGGCGTAGCGCAAGGCGTGGGTAGCCGTTTCGCTGAAATCGGTGGGAACGAGAATGCGGGTCGGCTTGGTGATCATCGTCGCCTCCGTGCTGTCACGACGATAGGCGCGAAGAGCGGTTCGGGCGATGACTGGGATCATTCGGACGAGTGATGCGTGTCACACGGGAGGGGTTTGCCGGAGCGCTGGCGTCTCGCCGGAGGCAAAACCAGAAACCAGAAACCAGAAACCAGAAACCAGAAACCAGAAGTGGTGGCGGAGCGCAGCATTCTGGTTTCTGGTTTCTGGTTTCTGGTTTTGCCTCTTGCCTCCCGTGACACCCGTCACTTGCCATAAGTGACTACCCTCGCCACCGCGAAACGGCGTACAACCGTACTGTCCACTCGGAGGCAGCCATGACCGCAGTCGCATATCCCATGCAGTTCGAAGCCGATGTCGTTCTCAGGACGGGGCACACGTTGCACATTCGTCCCATCCGTCCCGATGATCGGGAGCGGCTGCTTGCGTTTTACGGGCATCTCTCGCCGGAAACATTGCAGGCGCGGTTCTTCGGCCTCTGCACGCCCGAAACGGCCCTGACCTATTCGCCGGCCGACGTCGACTACGACCGCGAATTCGGTGTGATCGGCGAAAACCTGGACGGCATCGTGGCCGTGGCGCATTACTTCGCGTCGCGGAGCAAGCCGGATGTGGCGGAGGTGGCGTTCGCCATCGCCGACTCCGGACAGGGCCGCGGCATCGGAACGAAACTGCTCGAGGTGCTCATCGCGGCGGCGCGGACGCACGGCATCAATCGCTTCGAGGCTGACGTGCTCTCGGACAACGAGCGCATGCTGGGCGTCTTCCTCGACATGGGTTTCGTCACGGATACCGAGCTCGATTCCGGAACCATTCATCTGTCGTTTCCGATCGCGGCGACGCCGCTGGCGGAAGAGCGCGCCGCGGAGCGCTCGCAGACCGCGGCGGCTGCCTCGATGCGCGCCATCTTCGCGCCGCGCTCGATCGCCGTCATCGGCGCCAGCCGCCGGCATGGCCAGCTCGGGAACGAAATCGTCAGGAATCTGGTCGCCACCGGCTATCAGGGATCGCTGTTCGTGGTGAATCCGAACGCCGCCGACGTTGAGTCGGTGCCCGCCTTTCCGAACATGGCGGCCATCAAAGAGGAGATCGAGCTGGCCATCATCGCCGTGCCGGCCGCATTCGTGGAATCCGTTCTCGACGATTGCATCGCCAGGCATGTCAGCGCGGTCGTGGTCATCAGCGCCGGCTTCGGTGAGATCGGCCAGGAGGGGCGCGTCATCGAGCGGCGTTTGCTGGAGAAAGTCCGCGCCGCCGGAATGCGCATGGTCGGTCCCAACTGCATGGGCGTCATCAACACCGATCCCTCGGTGCGCATGCATGCGACGTTTGCCGCGGCCTTTCCGCCGTGCGGCAACGTGGCCATGTCGAGTCAGAGCGGAGCTCTCGGCCTCGCCGTTCTCGACTACGCGCGCTCGCTGCACATCGGTTTCTCGACCTTCATCTCCGTCGGCAACAAGGCCGACGTCTCCGGCAACGATCTCATTCAGTACTGGGCCGACGATCCGCGCACGAACGTGATCCTTCTCTACCTGGAGAGCTTCGGCAACCCGCGCAAGTTCGTGGAGATCGCGCGGCGGGTCGGGCGGCAGAAACCGATCGTGGCCGTGAAGGCGGGGCGGTCGGCGGGAGGCGCGCGCGCGGCGTCGTCGCACACCGGAGCACTCGCATCCAGCGACGCCATCGTCGACGATCTCTTCCAGCAGTCGGGTGCGATCCGCACCGATACGCTGGAAGAGATGTTCGACGTGGCCGCTCTCCTGGCCACGCAGCCGCTTCCGAAAGGGAACCGCGTGGCCATCGTGACGAACGCCGGCGGCCCGGGAATCCTCGCCGCCGATGCCTGCGACGCCAACGGCCTGGCGCTGGCGCAACTGAGTGTGGATACGACAGACCAGCTCCGCGCGCTGCTCCCCTCCGCCGCGAGCGTTGGCAATCCGATCGACATGATTGCCTCGGCGACTGCCGATCAGTACCGAGCGGCGTTGCGGCTGCTCCTGGCGGACCCCGAGGTCGACTCGGTCATCGCCACCTACATCCCGGTGCTGGCAACGGAAGCGGCCGCGGTGGCGGCGGCCATCCAGGGCTGCGCGAAAGAGGCACAGGGCAAGACGCTGCTGGCCACGTTCATGGGAACCGCCGGCACGCCGATGCCGCTCGATCCCGTCCCGGCGTATCCTTTTCCCGAGCGCGCCGTGCAGGCGTTGGCCGCGGCGACGCACTATGCCGCGTGGCGCAGGACGCCGGTCGGGACTGCCGTCCGGTTCAACGACATCGACCCCATCCGCCTTCGCGCGATCGTCGATGCCTCGCTCGAGCGCGGCGGCGGCTGGCTCGATCCGTTGGACGTTGCGGCCGTGTTGACCGCAACCGGTATCGATGCTCCGGCAATCGCCCTCGCGCGGAGCGCGGACGAAGCGATGGAAGCAGCGATCTGCATCGGTTTCCCCGTGGCGCTGAAGGCCTACGGCCCCGAACTGCTGCACAAGAGCGAAGTCGGCGGCGTGAAGCTGTCGCTCCGCGACGAATCGGCCGTCTACTCGGCGTACGAAGAGCTGGCGTCCGCCCTCGGCGAACAAATGACCGGCGCGGTCATCCAGGCGATGGCGCCGGATGGCGTGGAAATGATGATCGGCGTGACGCTCGACCCGGCCTTCGGCCACGTCATCGCCGCCGGCGCCGGCGGGACCCTGGTCGAGCTCCTCGACGACGTTGCTTTCCGTCTTCTTCCGCTGACCGATGCCGATCCGGACGCCATGCTGACCGGTTTGCGCTGCATGAAATTGCTCCGAGGCTTCCGCGGTGCGAAGCCATCCGACATGCCGGCCCTGCGCAACGCCATCCTCCGCGTGTCGTCGTTGGTGGAGATCTGTCCCGAGATCCGTGAGCTCGACCTGAACCCGGTCAAAGTGCGCGAGTCGGGCGCAATCACGGTCGACGCACGGATACGGGTGGAAAAGCCGGTCCGGACGCAGCCGTCGTTGCGGATCGCGTATTGATTGTTAACGCTTCAGGAGCGCTGGCGTCTCGCCGGCTGGCTCGGCAGAGCCTGCCCTGAGCGAAGCCGAAGGGTCTCGCCGCTGAGGGTTACCAGGGAAATGTATCGGGTCTTGCAAGACCGGGGGCGAGACGCCCCCGGGCCAGCCGGCGAGACGCCAGCGCTCCGACTCCGCACTTCGTGCGGAAGGCGGCATCTCACTGTTTTCGGAATGCAGTTCACTGTTTCTGGCGGACATCTCACTGTTTCTGGAAGCTAACGGATCGAAATCGCATCAAATTGGTCCGATGCCGCATCAGATTGGTCCGATACCGCATCAAATTGGTCCGATGCCGCATCAGATTGGTCCGATACCGCATCAAATTGGTCCGATGCCGCATCAAATTGGTCCGATACCGCATCAGATTGGTCCGATACCGCATCAGATTGGATCGATGCCGCATCAGATTGGATCGATGCCGCATCAAATTGGA
>JADGNY010000197.1 GCA_017883235.1 Thermoanaerobaculia bacterium
TGCCGCGTCAGCGGCACTGGAGTAATCGGGGACTCCATCCAGTGCCGCTGACGCGGCACGATTTCAGATCGCATCGGGTTCCAGGGGTGCTCGCAAAAAGCGCTCGCACCCCTGGCTACCTTCTTGAGCCGCTATCGCGGCGTCGTAACGTCCAATCTCCAGTCCTACGGCTCACGCTGACGGCTCACGTGGGCTACGTAGATACCGCCGCTCCGCGGGCTGTTGGATCGAGGAGCGAAGACGACGTTCACCTTTTCGGATGATTGGAAGACCCTCGAGACGTCTTCATCGAGGATGTCTGCTTGTAAACCTTCTTCTTGCCGGCAAACCGATTCGGCTTCATCTTGTCGTAGTCGAAATCATAGTGAGGACGGAGGTCGTCGTTGTCAGGAGTTGTTTTCTTCATGACGTTTGCGTTCGCGCGTCAAGGATCTCCCCCTCCGTACCCTGCGTCAACCACGATCACAGACCGGGAATTGGCGGCGGATATATGCTGTCGAAAGTAAGTTGGCCGAAACACCTGTGATCCCCGAGAGGGCGTCGCGGTTCGGTTCGATCCAAACAACAAAACCTGAAGGAGAACGTGTGAAGAAACTCTTGATTGGAATCCTCAGCCTGGCCGCGGTGTCGGCTTTCGGCGCTGAAGGGATGTGGATGCCGCAGCAGATTCCGTCGCTGGCGGCGGAGCTGAAAAAGGCCGGACTGAAGATCGACGCGAACCGATTCGCCGATCTCACCGGCAACCCGATGGGCGCCGTGATCTCGCTCGGCGGATGCAGCGCGTCGTTCGTCTCGCCCCACGGGCTGGTGGTGACGAACCACCACTGCGGCTTCGGGGCGCTGCAGTTCAACTCCACGCCCCAGCGCGACCTCATCACCAACGGCTTCCTGGCCAAGACGCGGGACGAGGAGCTGCCGGCCGGTCCCGGCTCGCGCATCTTCGTCACCACGAACATCAAGGACGTCACCGCGCGCGTCACCGGCAGCGTGGCTGCCTCGCTCTCGAACATCGACCGCGAGAAGGCCATCGACCGCAACGTCAAGCAGCTCGTCGACGAGTGCGAGAAGCCGGGCGGCGTCCGCTGCCGCGTGGCCTCCTTCTTCGAAGGGGCTCAGTACCTGCGCACCACGCAGATGGAGATCAAAGACGTCCGTCTGGTCTACGCGCCGGCACTCGGCATCGGTGACTTCGGCGGCGAGACCGACAACTGGATGTGGCCGCGCCACACCGGCGACTGGTCCTACCTCCGCGCCTACGTCGGCAAGGACGGTAAACCGGCCGACTACTCGAAAGACAACGTCCCCTATCATCCGGCCCACATTCTCAAGGTCTCGACCGTCAGCGTGAACCCGGGCGACTTCGTCCTCGTGGCCGGTTATCCCGGCCGCACCTTCCGCTATCGCACCGCCGCGGAAGTGGCCAACATGCAGAGCTACAGCTATCCGTCGACGATCAAATACGCCACGGATCTGAACAACATCCTCCGCGACCTTGGGAAGGCCGATAAGAATGTTGAGATCGCCAACGCCAGCCGCATCAAGGGCAACGACAACGTGCTGAAGAACTACACCGGCACGCTGACCGGCTTCAACAACTTCCACATCGTGGCGCAGCGCCAGAAGCGCGAGGCCGCTCTGGCCGCGTACATCGCCGCGCACCCGCAAGCGGCGAAGTACAAAGACGTGATGAACCAGATGAACGCGCTCGAGCAGCAGGCCACGGCGCATGAGCAGCGCAATACCGTCCTCGGCTGGATCGTGCGCAGCTCGCCGATGCTGGCGCAATCGTCGACGATCTATCGCCTCTCGCTGGAGAGAGCCAAGACCGCCGACATCGACCGTGAGTCGGGCTTCCAGCAGCGCGACTGGCCGCGGATCACCGAGGGGGTGACCCGGGCGCAGAAGGGTATCGAGCCGAACAGCGACCGCGCCGGCCTGCGCTACTTCCTCAACGAATCGCAGAAACTCCCCTCCGGGCAGCGTATCGCCCCGGTCGACGAAGCCATTACCAAAGCCGGCGGCGTCGAGCCGTTCCTCGATCAGCTCTACGCGAACACCAAAATCGGCGATCTGGCACAGCGCAAGGCCATGCAGGATGAAACGACTGCCCAGCTCGCGGCGCGCAATGACGCCATGATCAACCTCGCCGCCGCCATCTCGCCTCTCTCGCTCGACAACGAGAGCCAGCAGAAAGAGATCGGCGGAGCGATGTCGCGCATCCGTCCGATGTACATGGAAGCGCTGCGCACCTCGAGCGGTGGCCGCCTCTATCCCGACGCCAACGGCACGCTGCGCATCACCTTCGGCCAGGTGCAGGGCTACACCCCGCGCGACGGCGTCGTCTACACGCCTCTGACGACGATCGGCGGCATCATGGCCAAGAACACCGGCTCGGGCGAATTCGACGCACCGAAGGCCGAGCTCGATGCCATCCGCACGAACAAGACCGCCGGCTACATCGACGCCCACCTCGGAGCCGTCCCGGTCAACTTCCTCTCAACCGTCGACACCACCGGCGGCAACTCCGGCTCGCCGACTCTGAACGCCAAGGGCGAGCTGTGCGGCCTGCTGTTCGACGGCACGTACGAATCGCTCGGCTCCGACTTCGTCGTCGATCCCGACATCACCCGCTCGATTCACGTCGACGCGGTCTACATGCTCTGGGTCATGGACGCGGTAGACGGCGCCCATAACCTCCTGCGCGAGATGAACGTCCCGGTGCACTTCGGCAACGGCGCGTCTGCCTCGACCGGGCGCTAGTCAGCATTCTCACGCGACGAGTGGAATCGTCGGCACTCTCTAACCTCGAGAGCCCTTCTCCCCCGCGGTTTCTTGCGGGGGAGAAGGTGCCGAAGGCGGATGAGGGGGCGCTTCACGAGGACGTCATTCGCGCGCGACTCGTGCTTTCAAGACGGCCTGGGCCAGCGGTGCAAGGTCGTTCATGTCGCGTATACGCCCCCCTCATCCGCCTTCGGCACCCTTCGACTCGCTTCGCTCGCTCAGGGCAGGCCCTTCTCCCCCCGCAAAAAAACCGCGGGGGGAGAAGGACTCTCGGCGTTAGGGCATGGCAAGAAGTTCAAAAAATGCGGCTGACCTCGAATACCTCCACGATCCCGCCACGCATCCGCAGACGAACGGTCCGATCCCGTTCGTCGCGGATCCAGATGCGGTTTCCGGGATCGGTGGAGTCGATGGTATCGATCGCCTCCATCAGCTCGTCGGCGGAGGCGATCTCCTGCACTTCCCCGTCGTCGAAGATGATGCGGATCGGGAACTCGGGTGATTCCATCAACCAGAGCTTATTCGTTCGGCTATAATCCGCGCCTCAACTTTTCGGGGCGAGTGGCGTAAGCCCGTCCCGCCTCAACCAAAAGGAGCATCCCGATGTCCGGCCACAGCAAATGGAGCACCATCAAGCACAAGAAAGGTGCGGCCGACGCCAAGCGCGGAAAGATCTTCACCCGCATCATCAAGGAAATGACCGTCGCCGCTCGCATGGGCGGAGGAGACGTCGACGGCAACCCGCGTCTGCGCGCCGCCGTCGCCGAGGCCAAGGCCAGCAACATGCCGAAAGACAACATCGACCGCGCCATCAAGCGCGGAAGCGGTGAGCTCGACGGCGTGGTCTACGAAGAACTGACGTACGAAGGCTACGGCCCCGGTGGTGTGGCCCTCATGGTCGAGACCATGACCGACAACACCAACCGGACCACGCCCGAGATCCGCCACGCCTTCGAAAAGTGCGGCGGCAACATGGGCACGCCCGGCTCGGTGCGCTTCCAGTTCGAGCGCAAAGGCTACTTCGCCATCGAGAAGAGCGCGGCCAACGAAGACAGGCTGATGGAGATCGCTCTGGAAGCGGGGGCCGACGACCTGCAGACCGAGGATGCCGACGTCTTCGAGATCTACACCACTCCCGAAGCCTTCGAGCAGGTGCGGCAGGTATTGGAGAAGAACAAGATCCCGACCGTCGAGGCCAAGCTCGGCATGATCCCGGCCAACTACATCAAGCTGGACGAGCAGAAGTCGAAGCAGATGATGCGCCTGATGGAGATGCTCGACGACCAGGACGACGTGCAGAACGTCTACACGAACTTCGACATCCCGGACGAGTTGCTGGAAGAGGAGTAGGGGCTGCGCTTCGCGCGTTGTCTGCGTGCTTCGCCGCGTTGTCTGCGCTAATCGCGCGTTGCCTGCGCTGCGGCGCGTTGGGGCTACTCGCATTTCCCTTCGAATTGATCCAGCAGGTCAACGGGCAGCGGATCATCGAAATCATCGGGGACGACAAAATCTCCGGCGGCGAGGCCGATGGGGCGAAGGGTCTGTACCAGCGGCCGAATCTCAGCAACCGCGCGGTCGTTGCGAAACACCACGACTGTCTCACCTTCGAGGACCCTGTGAAGATATTCGCCGGGATGCTTCTCCATTTCGTCGACCGTGACGTTCATCGCAAGGGAGATTCTAACGCTCCGCAAACCTTCTACGGCGAATTTCGTCTTACCATCGCGGTAGCCTGATGAAGATTCGCGCGCAACTGGTCCTGGCCTGTTTTCTCCTCTCGGTTCTGCCGTTGAGTGTGATCGTCATCTACTCGTATCGGTCATCGCGCAGCGCGCTGGAGTCGGCGTACAGGAAGGAGGCGGATGCGCAGACGCGGCAGATGGACCGGCGGCTGGCTACGATCCGCGGCGATCTGCAGCAGCGGCTGGCCGAGGTCTCGGCGCTGCCGGGCGGGAGCGCCGATCGGACTCCGGACGTCGGCAACATCCTGATGACGATGGGCGATGCGGCGTCGCTCGTCGATTCGCTCGAAATTCAT
Organism: Thermoanaerobaculia bacterium; assembly: GCA_017883235.1. Lineage (GTDB taxonomy): Bacteria > Acidobacteriota > Thermoanaerobaculia > Gp7-AA8 > Gp7-AA8 > JADGNZ01. The sequence continues at coordinate 4,820 of JADGNY010000197.1, forward strand.
CCGATGCGCGTGGCCGTCCCCGCGCCGCGGACGATCGTGCACGTGGCCGTCGCCAACACGCCTCACCCAGGCCGCAACGCGCCGCCGGGCGTCGAGGAGCCGGAGCCGCCAACACCACCGGCCCAGGTCGCCGAGGGAGCCGGAGAGGGCGCCGACTCCGACGTCGAGCCTGCCGATGCGGCGGACCCCGTCGTCATCGGAATGCCTCCGCCGCCGAAGCTTCCGAAGTTCACGATGTCGGCCGAGCAGCGCACGACCATCAACGAGATCGCCACGCTTGGTGCGAAGCTCGGCGGTTGGCAGAACGTGTCTCCCGAGGATCGAACGGCGACCGAGAAGAAGATCCAGCAGTTGCAGAAGGATCTCAACGACTCGTTGAAGGCCTCGCAGTCGCAGTGGACCGCACATTTCGAGACAGCGCAGAAGGAGCGGGAACAGTACTTCGACGTTCGGCGGCAGCAGCGTGACGCCTCGCGCCGTACTCTGGAGGTGCAACAGGCGGCCGCCGCTCCCGCTCCCGCGCCGATCACCGTCGGCGTCACTATCAAGCGGGACTTGACCGAGGCCGAGAAACAAAAGCTGAAGGAGGCAGACCGGCATGCATCGCTCCTCTTCGGCCAGAGGTTCAACGTCCCGCTGCGAAAGCAGGGGACCATCGTCGGCCACATCTCCGCGCAGGTGAGCACGCAGGAAGTCGTTCGCCGCGTCCTCGGCGTGCACGGCGACGACAGCGACGAGATCACCTTCGCCGTCGATCGCGACAACAACGTCTACACGCGCAATCCCGATGACCGCAAGACCCTGGACCGCCTCGGCATCACCGAGCGCGTACTCAAGAACAAGCCGGTCAACGACGTGAAGGATTGGATCATCGGCCTGTCGCGCGATCCCCAAAGCAGCCTGCGCGTCGGCGTGGCCCGGCCGGTCGGCGACAACCTCGAGGAGCTGCGCAAGACGGCGGCGAAGAACTTCGGCTACGGCATCGGACTGATTTTCGTCGCCCTCATCGGCATCGTTCCGATCGCCAACCACATGACGCGCGACGTGAACCTGGTCACGCGCGGCGCGGAACGGATCGCCCAGGGCGATCTGATGACGCGGCTGCCGGTGAAGTCGAACAACGAGATCGGCCAGCTCGCCGCGGCGTTCAACCGCATGGCACAGGATCTGAGCCTGCAACAGCAGACCATCGTGGAGCAGGAGCGGACGCGCAAGGAGCAGGAGATCCAGCAACGCATCCTGGCGCTCGAGTACGAGCGGAAGTCGGTCGACCTCGAGGAGGCGCGTCGTTTCCAGCTTTCGATGCTTCCGAAGTCGGTGCCGTCGCACGGCCGATACGACGTGGCCGTCTTCACGCTGACGGCGACCGAGGTCGGCGGCGACTACTACGACTTTCACGTCGCGGGGAACGATGTTCTCTCCGTGACCATCGGCGATGCCACCGGCCACGGCGCGAAGGCGGGGACGATGGTCACCGTCATCAAAGCGCTCTTCGCCGGCTACACGCCCGAGGTGATGCCGGCGCAGTTTCTGCGCGACGCTGCCGAAAAGGTGAAACGGATGGACCTCGGGCGCATGGCCATGGCGCTGCTGCTTGCACGTTTCGAGAACGACCGGCTTACGGTTGCATCAGCCGGCATGCTGCCGGCCTACGTGCACCGGCAGGGCGGGAAGATTGAGGAAGTCGCGCGCGGCGCAACGCCGCTCGGGACTCTCGGGGCCGATTATCACGACGTCTCGATCGATCTCGGTTCCGGCGACACCGTGCTCTTCATGACCGACGGCTTCCCCGAGTTGCAGAACGAGTCCGGACAGCAGCTAGGCTATGCGGCGGCCATCGATGAATTCGCGCTCGCCGCGAAGGGGACAACCGCGGATGACGTGATCGCATCGCTCTCCGCCGCGGCGAAGCGCTGGAACGGCGAGCGGCCCCCGAACGATGACGTCACGTTCGTCGTGGTTCGCGCGAAATCGGCGTTGGGATAGAGTTCTCCGCCATGCCTACACCTTACGAAAGTGCCAAGCTGATTCTGCAGATCTTCGAGATGCGCCGTGAGACGGTTATCCGTGAAGCCCGGCTCTGGTTCGTGCGCGACTTCAATCCCGAGACCATCGACGACTTCAAGACGGCGCTGGCGGGTCCGCACAACCCGCACGTGCGCATGGTCGTCGGCTATTGGGATATGGCCTGCTCGCTGGTGGTCCATGACGCCATCGATCGCCAGATGTTCCTCGACGCGAACGGGGAGATCTTCGCTACGTTTGCCAAGTTTCAGCACCTGCTCCCGCAAGTCCGCGAGATCTCCGGTCCGAACTTCGCCAAGCATGTGGAGCAGGTGGTGATGTCGGTGCCGGGGATCGAGGAGCGCCTCGAGACACTGCGTCAACGCTTCCGTGCGATGGCCGCGGCCGCAAAGGCGGGAAGCTGACGCCGTCGCGTTGCCGTTCGGAGAGCGGGCATCCTGCCTGCTCCCGGCGGGCGTCTCGCCCGGCGGTGGGTCCCACGGCAATAGCAGGGTTGAACATAGGAACGCGTTCGGCGTCTTTAGCCCTACATTTTCGTGGGGAGTTCGTCCCCACCGTCGGGCGAGACGCCCGCCGGGAGCAGGCAGGATGCCCGCTCTCCGCGTTCGCTTTCCGGACGAAACTCGGCCAGCGGGCCGGCCGACTTGCGCATCAGGAATTCCGAGTGGCCGCGCACGAGGTAGTCGTCAAGCTCGCCGACCAGCGTGTATCCGAGCCGTTCGTACAGTTGCCGTGCGCGCGGGTTGATCGACGAGACGCAGAGGAAGACGTTGGGGAACTCGCGAAAGACGCGCTCCTCGGCGAAGCGGACCAGCCGCGATCCGAGCCCGCTGCCTCGCGCATCCGCGGCGACGCAGACGACCTGGATGTAGCCGACGAACGCCCCTTGCAGCACGAGAATGATGAATCCCCGGGCGATGCCATCCTCGCGCGCAACCCACACTTCCCCTCCCGGATTGGTGACCCGGGCCAGGCATTGTTCGAAGGTGCGTCCGAAGAAAACCCAAGGATCGCTCGACGACATCATCTCCGCGCAGGCCCGCGCCTCGGCGTCGCCGGCCAGCCGTCCGATGCCGGCACGGCCGGCTGCGCTGGTTGCCCAAGGCTCGACCACAATCTTCGTTTTCATCGTTCTATCGCGCAGACTCCTGGCATTTTCATTGAAGTCTACGCGATGATGCGCGGATGAAAAACGCAGGGCGTCCCCAGGCCGGTGAATACGGCAGC
>JADGNY010000198.1 GCA_017883235.1 Thermoanaerobaculia bacterium
GGGAGCGTTGCAGAGCGCGATCTTCAACAGCGCCAACTTCTCGAGCATCGCCACCGACGCCAAGGGCGTCATTCAGATCTTCAACGTCGGGGCCGAGCGGATGCTGGGCTACACGGCCGCCGAAGTGATGGACAGGATCACGCCGGCCGACATTTCCGATCCGCAGGAAGTGATCGCGCGCGCCAAGGCGTTGAGCCTCGAGCTCTCCACCCCGATTACGCCCGGCTTCGAGGCATTGGTTTTCAAGGCCTCGCGGGGCATCGAGGACATTTACGAGCTTACCTATATCCGCAAGGATGGGAGCCGGTTCCCTGCGATCGTGTCGGTCACGGCGCTGCGCGACGCTCAAAACGCAATTATCGGCTATCTGTTGATCGGCACCGATAACACCGCGCGCAAGCAGGTCGAAGCAGAGCAGAAGAAGCTCGATCAGCGGCTGCGCGACCAGCAGTTCTACACGCGCTCTCTCATCGAATCGAACATCGACGCGCTGATGACTACGGATCCGTCGGGCATTATTACAGACGTCAACAAACAGATGGAGGCGCTCACCGGTTGCACGCGTGACGAGTTGATCGGCGCGCCGTTCAAGAATTACTTCACCGATCCTCAACTGGCCGAGGCGGCCATCAAGCTGGTGTTGAGCGAAAGGAAGATCACCAACTACGAGCTCACCGCGCGGGCCAGGGACGGCAAGGAAACAGTCGTGTCCTACAACGCCACCACCTTCTACGACCGGGATCGGAGGCTGCAAGGCGTGTTCGCCGCCGCGCGCGACGTTACGGAGCGCAAACGCCTGGATCACGAGCTGGAGAGCGCCAAGTTCGTGGCGGAAAAAGCGAACCTCGCCAAATCGGATTTCCTTTCCAGCATGAGCCATGAGTTGCGCTCCCCGCTCAACGCCATCCTCGGATTCGCCCAGTTGATGGAGTCCGATTCGCCGCCCCCAATTCCCTCCCAGAAAGAGAGCATCAGCCAGATCCTGCACGCGGGCTGGTATCTGCTGGAGCTGATCAACGAGATCCTCGACCTGGCCATGATCGAGTCAGGGAAGCTCTCCATGTCCCTGGAACCGGTCTCGCTGGTCGAGGTGATGCTCGAATGCCAGTCGATGATCGAGCCACTGGCGCAGAGGCGGGGCATTCACATGACCTTCCCCAGTTTCGACATCCCTCATTCGGTCAAGGCCGATCGGACCCGCATGAAGCAGGTCCTGATCAACCTTCTTTCCAACGCCATCAAGTACAACGAGGTGGGCGGATCCGTGGTCGTGGACTGCTGCGAAACGGCCACCCCGGGCTATGTTCGCGTCACGGTCACGGATACCGGCGCAGGATTGTCGCCGGAAAAGCTGGCCCAGCTCTTCCAGCCGTTCAACCGTCTCGGACAGGGAGGCAACGCCGAGGAAGGGACCGGCATCGGCCTGGTGGTCAGCAAGCGGTTGGTCGAGCTGATGGAGGGTGTCATCGGTGTGGAGAGCACCGTAGGGATGGGAAGCGTTTTCTGGGTGGAGCTGCTCTCGACCGCGCCGCTTGGTTTCTCCCGTAGGGTCGAAACCACAGAAGTGGTCCAACCGGCGGTAGCGAGCGGCGCGCGCATGCGCACGCTGCTCTATGTCGAGGACAATCCGGCGAACTTGAAGCTGGTCGAGAAGCTCGTGGCCCGCCGTGACGACCTGCGCCTGCTGAGCGCGATCGACGGCAATCGCGGCGTCGAGCTTGCGCGCACCTGTCAACCGGACGTGATCCTGATGGACATCAACCTCCCCGGTATCAGCGGGATCGAGGCCCTGAGAATCCTGCGCGACGACCCGGCCACGGCACACATTCCCGTTGTTGCTCTCAGCGCCAACGCCATCCCGCGCGACATCGAAAAAGGATTGGAGGCGGGGTTCTTCCGGTATCTCACGAAACCAATCAAGGTCAGCGACTTCACGGACGCGCTGAACGTCGCCCTGGAATTCGCCGAAGAAGGTCATGCCCGGATCAACTGACGCTTTCGGCGCCCGGATACTGATCGTCGATGATCAGGAATCCAATGTCCGTCTGCTCGAATTCACACTACGCCGGGGCGGCTATGTCGCGGTCGCTTCGACGACCGACCCCCTCGAGGTCTGTGCGCTTCACCGCCAGAATCGCTACGACCTGATCCTGCTCGATCTCCAGATGCCGCGCATGAACGGGTTCGAAGTGCTGGAAGGCCTGACGAACGAGGTCCCGGTTTCGGTGCTCGTGATCTCCGCCGATCCCGCGCAAAAGGCGCGGGCGGTGGCAGCAGGGGCCAAAGGCTTCCTGAGCAAACCGTTCGTTCTGACCGAGGTTCTGGCGCGCGTCCACCTGATGCTCTCTCGCGGTACCGAGGAAACGGAACCTCTTCTCGCGGCCACGCCCGAGAGTTTTTCGCGGCCGCGCGCGATCCTGTGACCGACGCGGGAGCAGCGGGGCGCGATCGGCCCTTCACGCGCGTGACCGGCACTAGGACTCCCGCCGCAGACGTTCATCCAGCGGCACCCGATTCCGGGGATTCGCAGAGAGCCGCGTTTTCCACGCAACCGCTCGGGTCATGGATGCCTGGCAGTGTTGGCCTTCAGGAAAGCAAGCGCTTCCGTGATTACGCGGCGAGTTTCGGGCTGATCATCGAAAATGTCGAATGCATGCTGCCCGGACTGGTAATTCATGATCCGGATCGCTGCGTTCTTTTCGATGGCTTTGATCAGGAAGCCGTCGTTCAGCTTGTTAAACGATGGGTCGTCGCGACCGGCGCGCGCGACGAAAATCGGAACAGCGAAGTTCTGAGGAAGGGCAGCAGCAGGCGAGAACTCTTCACGAAGTTCGGGACTGGCAGTGGCACTCTCCGGTATTCCCATGACGGCGTAGAAGGCCAGGAAGCAGCGAACCCCGTGCGGTGTCGCCCGAAACAGCGGCGCAAGGTAGGGGCCGCCGGCGGAGAAGGCCCACACACTCAGCGCTTCCGCGTCGATACCAAGCGTTTCGGCGTGCGTCTGAATGTACTTCACCATGCGATCGACATCCGATGCCGATTCATGGAGCTTGGAAAACTCCTCTGAAGAGCGGTGATTGAAAATGATTGCCACGAAACCGCGAGAAGCGAGAAGGCGACCATATGAGACGTAAACGGCCCAGTCCTTGATGTCTTTGAGGACGTCAGGCGGGGCGTCCCCATGAATGAGAATCACGGCCGGCAGCTTGCCCTTCACGCCGGCGGGCCGGTACTCGTCGAATTTCAAAGCCGGCGCTTCGCGGTAGACGCGATCCTTCGTCACCGCGATCGCCGCTACCGGTTTCGGGTACAGCAGAAGGAGCCTCTTGACCTCTTCGAGTGATTGACCCCTCACGCTCGAGACCGCATTGCTGATCACGATCAGCGCGACCACCGCCGCGATACTTTGTTTCGCCATGCCGCGATTGTATGACGTCGGGAAAGGTCGGGTAACGGCGGAGGTGGAGCGGACGTCGACGCGGCTGTGCTCTCCGGCCGGATGGATCCGTACGACGATGTCGTCCATCGCGCGGCAGCCAGCGCTTTGACCCGATCGCGTGGCGTTTGATTGAGTGGCGGGTCGCGAGCCCTTTCCGCCTTACAACACCTTGCGTTTATGAGCGGGCGCCGAGGGGGAGCGCTTCGGTGCCGCTGTGCGCATTGCCTTGATCGCGGAGCGGAGGACGGAGTTCACCGCTTCGGACGAGTCAAAGACTTCGGCCACGTCCTTGTCGAGATAGATCGATGGCGCGAACGTCACGCCCGCGAAGCGGTTCGGTTTCAGGTTCTTGAAGAAATCCGGGCCGTATTCGGGTCGGAGGTCGTCGTGTACCTCAGGGAAACTTTTCTTCCTCATAAAGTCTGCGTTCGTAGCGGGTCATCGGCTCTATGTCCGCAGCCGCTGGAGGTACTTGTGGATACGGTCGGCGTTCTTGCCGGCGTCGCCGAGGCCGACGCGGGAGGTGGAGCGCACGTCGACGCGGCTGTGCTCTCCGGCCGGACGGATCCGTACGACGATGTCGTCGTGAAAGCCGAACCAGGCGGTCGTGTCGGTCGCTTCGAGGATGCCGTCGGCGGGCCGTGTAGAAACGATCTCCCAATCCATCGCTCGCGCGGCTTCGACGGCTTTGGCGAAGGCCGCGTCGGCCGGGAGGGGAAGGTCCAGCGTGACGAGGTCCGGGTACCCGCGGCGCTGCAGGTCCGCCGTGACCTCGTCGATATGGTCGGGGACGCCGTTCGCGGCATTGGTGCGCACGGCCAGAATCGCAGAGAAGCGGGGAGGGTCAGCCAGATCGGTGCTGATGTCGTGGATGCGCGGCTTGCCGCGCGCCCCGGCGACCTGGGAGAGAGGAAGGAGCACGATCAGCGCACCGGCGATCGTTGCCACGGCCGCCGTGGAATTCGGACGCGTCCGAATCCAGGCCACCCCGGAGATCAGCATGGCCAGCAGTCCGGCGAGGAACGCGAACGCAAAGAGGAGAAGGCCGACTTTGAAGTCCCACCATCCCCATCGCGTCCCCGGACCGGAGAGGAGAAGGGCGACGGAAGCAAGGGCAGCGAGGATTGCACCGGTAGTGGTCATTGGTGAAGTGTATGACGTTGCGGCCTCGGGGTCTCGCGGTTGCTGAGTTGCAGGGTTGCAGGGTACGTCGGGTTCGAAGTATCACTCAGAGGCTTAACCCCAATGGCCTGAACTTAAGCGGTTCACGGTCGGAGCGCTGGCGTCTCGCCGGCTGGATCGGCGTGCGTCCCGCCGCCGGGTTACCCGCGAATGTTGGGAGTCTTGCAGGTTCGGGGGCGAGACGCCCCGGGGCAACCGGCGAGACGTCAGCGCTCCGGAAACCACCGCCGCCCGCCCGGCAAGACTCCAAACATTTGCGAGAACCCGGCGGCGGGACGCACGCCGAGCCAGCCGGCGAGACGCCAGCGCTCCGGGAAACCGCCGCCGCCCGATCAGGCGAGACGCCACGGCTCGGTTTCGCTAAGTTCAGGCCATTGGGCTTAACCCGCATTTCTCACACTCTCACCGCAATCGTCGGCACCCTGTTACTCGTCGAGAGCCACCTTCTCCCCCGCTGAAAAGCGCGGGGGAGAAGGACTCTCGACGAAAGGGCGTTGCAAGTAGTTCAGACAGACCGTGAGAAACGCCGGTTAAGCCTCTTTCAGGAGGCTCTGAGCCAACCCCAGGAGGCTCTTCAGGTCGGCGGGACGCGCACAGCCGGCGGTGGTCCGGCAAACGTCAGCCGTTCATCAGCCCCAGAACCGCCAGCCGTCGCCGATATCGCATCCCGGCGGCCTCGGGGCTGAACTGCATACGGATCGTGTCTCGCGCCCGTTCGCCGATTTGCGCCCTGAAGCCGGAATCCTCAAACACCCGGCGCATCAGATGCGAGGCGTGCTCGATATCCGGATCGGCCCACTGCTGGCCGGCCTCGTAGTGCAGATAGGTGCGGTCGAGCGTGACGATCTCGTATCCGACGGGGCATGAGTTGCCGCTGTTCATGAAGTCCATGTTCCCCGACCAGCCTGTGGCCACGACCGGTTTGCCGAGGTACATCGCTTCGGCGAGGATGAGGCCGAATCCCTCGGAACGGTGGAGTGAGACGACGCCGTCACAGGCGGCAAGCAGTCCGTTCACGCGTGCGCGGGTGAGCATCCGATCGGTCAGGTAGACGTTCGGCATGCCGGAGAGATGCTCGCTCAGGTCAGCGTACTCATTCGGATGCCTGGAGGCATGGCCGGCTTTCACGAGCAGCGCTGCCTGCGACTGATCCGGAAACGCGCGCCGGAAGGCATCGACGGCACCGAGGGGGTTCTTGCGGTGGCCGACGCTCTCGAAATCGAACATGCAGAGAAACGTGAATCGCCCCGGCGGCACGCCGAGCTCCTGGGGGGAGCACGGCTCGATCTCGGCGACCTCGATTCCGTGAGGCATGTGCACCACCGGTATTTTCAGTTTCCTGCTGAGGGTGCTCTGCACGAAGGCGCTGGGAGCCCAGATCTCGTCCAGAGGCGCGGCCGATGAAATCCAGGCGTCGGGCAGTTCCGGGAGCTCCCAATGCCAGACGCCGATGTTGTACGCGCTGGCCTGGAAGAGCGCGGACATCTCGCTGTAAACGGCCGGCAGTTGATCCGCGTTCACGTGATACACGCTGGCGCGATAGACCGGCTGCAGCGCCGCCGCGTCGCGGCTGGCGACATCGATGAGAACGTTTGATAGCCCCGCCGCGTCGCAGGACTTCTGGCACAGCCGCGCCGATTCGCCCACGCCCGTGTCGTGCCCGACGTTTCCGGCGATGTTGAGTCCCGGCGGCAGCGACGTCTCGATGCGCTCGGCGCTCGGTATCGGTTCCTTGCGGCCGAGGAGGAACTCCCGCAGCCTGGTACGCAGAGTCTTGGGAAACAGGAGCACCAGCGGTCTGGCGCGCGACATCGCCCGGTAGGCGCGCACGGCCAGTTGCGCCGCCCGAGGGCTTCGCGAGTGTCCGCGGATTTCGCAGAAAACCTCGGGGTGCGCAAAGGGATCGGGCCCGCAGGCGGCCTGCAACGTGCTCGAATTGCGATAGGCGATCCTGGCGGCGTCGGGCAGCCGCGTACCGTCGTTGAAGACAGCGAACGCGTAGGGCGCGTTCCGGAACGACTCATACCCGGCTGCTCGGATGGCGGCGCGGTAGTCCTGAATGAGTTTGCCGGCATCGCCAACGTCGGCGACCTTCAGGCTGTAGTCGTATCGCGACACCATGCCGGGAACGGCCGGATCGAATCCGCTGAAGTGAAAGAACCGCAGCGGTTCGCCGTTGACCGTTGCGCTACTTCCGGCGCCTGCAACGGTCCTCTGCCGGAGGTTCCAGTAGGCGACGTTGTATCCGTCGTGACGAAGGATCATGACGCCGGAGAAGAGCCCCGGCGTGAGGTCCATCCATTTCTGATCGACGAAGAGACCGCGCACGGGGTCGACCACACACTGAAACTCGAGCTTCTCCTGCCACCATGCCAGGAATCGCTCCAGCGGCGGTTGCCGCGATACGAAGAGAAAGCCGAGATTGTAGGTACCGGCCTGCAGGATCGTCCGCTCGCTGGGATGCTCGTCCCTGCCGATGAATCCCGTCAGATGCGGGGTCAGGATCAGGAACGTTTCCGGCGGCGCTTCGTCGATCTCGGCGAGCGGGCTGTAGATGACGATATCAGGGTCGATGTAGAGGACGCGGTCGTAGCCGCGCGCGAAGAGGTGCGCGAACATCCACGGCTTCACCGCCGTGTTCAGCTCCAGGATCGAATAACGAAAGCAGAACTGGCGAGGATTGGGGAGGCGCAAGTCCTCGAGCGGAACCGTCGTGAACGACTCGTCGCCGGAGGTCGCCGCGCCGCCGACGAGAAGAATGTACCGGTCCCACTCCGGGTGATGTTTCTCCGCCGAGGCCATGAGGACTCGGGCGGCGTGCCGGTAGTTCGGGGAGATGATGGAGAAGACCGCTGTGCGCATGAGGGATGCCTGAAGGCCGGCACGGGCTGCCGGGCGGGCAGAGTACCCTAACGACTCGGGTGGGGGAAGCGGCGGGGTGTTCTAACCGTGCCGCATCGAGCGGTAAAAGACCACTCGAGAGGAGACTGCCGTCGCGGCGGCCTCACACCTGGGACCGCGGGCGTCTCGCCCGCGCTTGATGCTCGGCATGCCGCGGCCTGCAAGCGCGGGTATAAGGCTCGACGCGACACCCCCCGTGCCCAAGGGACACGCCTAGTGTCCCAACGCGACACACCCCGTGTCCCACCGGGACACGTCCGTGAACCAACGGACACGTCCCGCGTACCCACGGGACACATCCCGCGAACCAACGGGACAGGCTCCACGCCCCACGGGGCGCGCCTCCCTTACCAACGGGACAGTCTCCACGCCCGACGGGACGCGCCTCCCTTACCAACGGGACAGTCTCCACGCCCCACGGGACGCGCCTCCCTTACCAACGGGACAGTCTCCACGCCCCACGGGACGCGCCT
>JADGNY010000105.1 GCA_017883235.1 Thermoanaerobaculia bacterium
GTTGGTGATTGCTCAAATCAAACGTCGCGGCGAAGGACGCCGAAGGACCCCCAACCTACGTGCGGGGAAGGGTGGTGGACGGGTGTCGCAGACGAGGAACCCCCCCTCCCTTTCCGGCCTGTAGCTGGGGGGTCCTTCGGCGTCCTCCGCCGCGAATTCTCATCTGCGCAAGCACCAATACCACGGACGCGGCTCCGGCCGCCTCAGGATGACAGTGAATTGAGGAGGCGCACGATCGCAGGCGCGAGTGACGATTTCAGTTCCAACCTCGGCCACGGAAGGAACGCGAACGGCCAAAACTGGTAAGCCGGCGGACTCCACGAGTCCACTAGTCGACTCCATGAGTCCACTCGTCGACTCCACGAGCTCACTAGTGGACTCCGCGAGTCCACTAGGTGACCTTTTAGAGTGCATTAGTGACCTCGTGGAGGCCACTAGGTGACCTTTTGGAGTGCATTAGTGACCTCGTGGAGGCCACTAGGTGACCTTTTGGAGTGCATTAGTGACCTCGTGAAGGCCACTAGGTGACCTTTTGGAGTCCACTAGGTGACCCTCTGGAGTCCACTAGGTGACCCTCTGGAGTCCACTAGGTGACCTCTGGAGTCCACTAGGTGACCTCTGGAGGTCACTGGTGACCTTTTGGAGGCCACTAGGTGACCTCTGGAGGTCACCAGGTGACCTTTTGGAGGCCACTAGGTGACCTCTGGAGGTCACCAGGTGACCTTTTGGAGGCCACTAGGTGACCTTTGAAGGCCGCGAGTGAACTAATGGAGTCTATGAATGTGTGAGCTCACCATCTCCTCGTCGATCACCCTGGCGAAGCGGTGGAACGCAGCACTCGCACGCTCCACCCCTGATTTCGATGCTGACAGGACACTAGCGGGAGCGAGTGCGTGGCGATCCCGACCGTGCACCAATGACTTGCTCCCCTGCCCCGCAGGGTAGGGAAACACCTCGCTACCGCCCCTCCTAGAGCACTGGGAGAGTTGGATGGTCACCTTCACGAAACCTGTTTTGACGCTGATCCTCATCGCCGCCGTCTCGGCATCGGCTGCCGGGCAAACCCCGCCACCCGTGAAGCAGGAGATCGTCGTCACGGCGGCACGGGAGGAGCAGCCGCGGGATCAGGCGTGCGCGGCGGTCACCGTCCTCAATCGACAGGCGATCGAGCGGCTGCCGGCGGAGTCGCTGTCGGAGGTGCTGGCGTTCGTGCCGGGCGTGACGATGATGTTCGACAGCAGCGCCAGCGGCGTGCCGATGATCACGTCGCGCGGATTCTTCGGCGGCGGCGAAGTCGAGTACATGAAACTGATCGTCGATGGTGTTCCGGTCGGGGATGCCGAATCGGGGAACGTCGACTGGCGGAGTTTTCGTGCCGAGGATATTGAGCGGATCGAGGTGCTGCACGGGCCAGGCTCGTCGCTCTACGGCGACACGGCGCTTGGCGGCGTCGTGCAGCTCTTCACCCGCCAGCAACCGGGCAGCGGATCGAGCGGTGAGCTTCATCTGAGCGGCGGCAGCTTCGACACGCGCAACGCCGATCTCGGCTACCTCACCGACCTCGGCGACATGCGTCTCGACGTTCGCGCGGATACGGCGGACACCGGCGGCTTCCGCGCGCACGCCCGCAACAGCAACCGCGGCCTGCAACTGGCGCTGCTCCGCTTCGGCGAGCACGCCCGCTGGCGGTTCGACGCCGCCGGCGACCGGAAGGACCGGCGCGAGCCGGGTCCGCTCACGTTTGACGAGATCAGCAACGACCGGGAGCAATCGAATGCGCTGTTCCGCTTCGACCGCGAACAGACCGATCGCTACCGCCTCGCCGCGGCGTACGACTCATTCGGCGCCACCCCGTCGCACGTCACCGTGTACGGACTGGAGCGCAGCAGCGATAACCTGCGCACCCTGCTGCTCGCCCCGGGCTTCGGCACGAGCGCCTTGCGCGCATTGACGACGAAGGCCGGCGGCGCGACGTTCGAGGTTTCCCGCGAGATGGCCGGCGGGACGATCCGCGCCGGCGCGGACCTGGAACGCGCCTCGATCTCCGGCCGCTACTCCTCGGTCGGGCATTCCGGCGAAACGCTGGGCCTGGCCGCTTCCGAGGATGGGAGCCGCGACCGCCTGGGAACCTTTGTGACCGGAGGGTGGAGCGTGTGCGAGCGCTGCCGCCTCACGGCCGGACTTCGCCGCGACGATCTCCGCGACGACTTCAGCGCCGCCACTCCCGGAGCCGCGTCACGCCGCCACGACGCCTCGGCCTGGTCGCCGCGCGCGGGATTGAACGTGCGCCTCGGATCGGCAGCCGAGCCGGTGTCCGCCTTCGTGCAGGTTTCGAGAGCCTTCAAGGCGCCTACGCTTGACCAGCTCTTCGACCCGCGGCCGTATCCCAACGGCTTCGGCGGAACGTTCACCATCTCGAATCCCGATCTCCGTCCGCAGCGCGCCCGCAACATCGAGGCGGGAGTGGGAAGGACGGCCCTCGGCAGCGAGTGGTCGATCGTGGCCTACCGGATGACCGTGACCGACGAGATCGACTTCGACCCGCAGACCTTCACCTATCACAACATCGGCAGCAGCCTGCATCGCGGCATCGAGGCCAGCATGGCGATGGATACGACGGCTCGGCTCTCCCCCACCCTCACCTACGCCTGGACGCGCGTCGCCGACACGACCACGCCAGACCTCCAGCTCAAGAACATCCCCGAGCACGTCGGGCAATTCATGCTGCACGCGCGCATCACGGCAACGACACGCGCCGACCTCACCTACCGCTGGACGCATGGAATGACGCTCGACGATGCCGGCCAGTTCGTCGAGCCCGACATCTCCCGCGTCGACCTGCGCATCGCCCACGGCCTCGGCAAGCTGCGTCTGCAAGCCGACCTGCTGAACGCGCTCAACGCCCACTACAACGAGCTGGGATATGTGCTGCTCGACTTCAAGGGACGCCCGACCCCGTTCGGCTTCCCCGCGCCTGGAAGGACGCTTCGTCTGGGCGCAACATGGGTCTTTTAAGGTTTTATCTGCGTTCATCTGCGTCATCTGCGGATAAAAGCTTTTCCGCAGATGAACGCAGATGAACGCAGATAAGGCCGGGTAGGGATTTCGATTCTCCAGACACTCCTAGCGTAGAAGGAATCAATCATGTCGACGACACGCATGCTCTTTCTGTCGTTTGCGCTGACGGCGCTGCTCCTCGGTTGCAAAGCATCCCCGGAAACGGCAACGACGAGTACATCGACGACGACAACGTCTTCGTCGTCTACGACGACGTCGACGACAACGACGTCCACCGCCCCTCCGGCGTTCCCCTCCATCCCGCCGGTCGTGATCAGCGGCAACATCCCCACGACCGTTCCGATCCCACCGAACCCTCCGCCCAACGCCACGTCCGAACAGTTCCGCCCCTACTTCGACTGGTTCTCGTGGGAGAGCTTCATCGCTCTGAACTGGCCGGCGTCGGGTGTCGGGCGGGGCAATCCCGATCAGCCGAACAACCCCAGCGTCTTCACCAGCATGACCAACACCACGCCGGTGACGTGGGGAACGTACAAGGCGAACTGGGAGCTCTTCGATCAGTACGATAAACGTCCCACGCCCTGGAATGACTACAACTCGCCGTACGCACCGGCGCTGTGTCCGCAGGCGAAGCAGACCGACAAGCAGTTGCTGATGGTCACCAAGGGCGATACCGAGCTGTCCGACGTCAACCAGGCCTTCTCCTTCCCGCTGGTCGATCAGTCGAGCAACTACGTCTACTTCGAGGTCCGCTACAACGAGCAGCAATACAACTGGATCCGCGGGGCGGACAACACCCCAGCCACCTGGTTGTACCTGATGAAGAACCTCCCGCCCGGCACGGTGGTCTCGCTGCCGCCGAACCCGCGGAATCCGGCCGACTCCATCATGATCAAAGCAGCCTGGCGGAGCCTCGGCGGCACGCAGAACACATCCGGCCTGCAGGACAAACTGCGCCAGCGTTACTACACGGTCAACGCCTGGGTCTACAACTCCCAGACGCAGCAGTGCACGCAGCAGCTCATGGGACTGGTCGGCTTCCACATCGCCCAGAAGACGAGCCTCTTCACCGAGTGGGTGTGGTCGACCTTCGAGCAGGTCGACAACGTGCCGCCGAAGGTCGACAACGTACCGTCGTCGTTCAACAACGGCACCGACAATCCCTCGACCGGGACGCAGGGGTTCGCCAATCGCCCGACCTACACGGCTCCCGGACAGCTTCCGCCGACTCCGACACCGACGCAGGTCACGCGCCTCAACCCGATGCCGACCACGCCTCCCGGCGCATCGACGGTCGACGTCAACAACACGTTCCACGCGGCGCTGCCGAAGAATTCCATCTGGCAGTACTACCAACTGGTGACCACGCAGTGGCCGACGAATCCCAGCCAGTTCAAAGCTCCCGCGAACCGCGGGGTCTATCCGCAGGACTGCGGCGGCGCGTTCCCGGTCAACGGCGCGGTGAACACAGCTCTCGAGACGTACTTCCAATCATCCCAGCTCGCGGTGGGGGCATTCGGCAACAGTTGCATGTCGTGTCACTACAACGCCGGTACCGGCCTGCGCGACTTCAGTTGGGGCCTGGCCCGGCGGCCGCATCAGGATGCCCCTCCCCCCTCCACGTCGAAGATGAAGGCCACCGCGCAGACAGCGGCAAAGTAAGGAGCGATCGCATGTCCAGCAATCCCTCGAGCAACTGGTGGATGTTTCACGGCGACCCCGCGCACACTGGAGAGGCAACCGGCAGTGCCATCAACAGCGGGAGCGTGGCCGGGCTGAAGCTGACCCAGTCGATCAACGTGAACGGATCGATCCTCTCCACACCGGCCGTCGTCGACGGCTACGTCTACTGTGGCCTGGCCAACAGCCTCGAGGCCGCCGCGCAGAACGGCGGGCAGTTCATCAAGGTCAATCTGGCCACGGGGCAGACCGAGGCGACGTTCAACTGGAGCATCGACCCGAAGGAACGCGACACGCATGGGTTCTGCGGCATGGGCTGCACGCCGGCGGTGACCGGCGGGAAGGTCTACTTCAGCGCCTTCGACGGGAAGCTCTACTGCCTCAACCAGTCCGATCTCACCCTGGCCTGGGTGACCGATCTTCGTTACGCCGACATGCCGCACAACCAGCCGGTCACGAACGACTTCGCCGCGGCCGGCACACAAGCCAAGGCCTCCGGCTGGTCCTCCCCTCTCGTGGCCGGCAACCGTGTCTACGTCGGGATGGGCGAGGGGGAGAACTCGTTTCTCTACGGCTTCGTCTATTGCCTCGACGCGAACAGCGGCAACGTGATCTGGATCTACTGCGCGTGCCAGTACGTCGACGGGACCAACAACCTGCCGAACCAGTTACCCGCGAAGACCATCCGTCAGTCTCTTCCGGCCGGATTTACGACCTTCGACGGCCAACCTGTAGCGAAAGGAGCCTCTGTCTGGTCCGGCATCGCCCACGATCCCGATCTCGACGCGCTCTACTGCGCCACAGGAAACCCGGTGCCCGACGATCAGTTGCCGACGCTCGGCTACACCAACAGCGTGCTGGTGCTCTCGGCCAGCACCGGGTCGTTCAAGGCCTGCATCCAGATCCCGGCGGAGACAAGCTATCGCGTCAGCGACATCGACATCGACATCGGCGGCGCTCCGACGCTCTGGCAGATCAACGGCCGCAAGGTGGTCGGCATCGGCTGCAAGAACGGCTGCTTCATGACCTTCGACGCTAATACCTTCGACATCATCGCCACGCGGCAGATGCTGCCATTCATGAACGACGGCAGCCAGATCCCGACCGTCGATCCGCACGGGGTCGACGATCCCAGCCAGCCGTTCCCGGTCCTGACGAACGACCAGTCGAATCAGACCCAGGGCGAAAACTTCCACGGCACCTACAGCACCGCGGCGCTCTGCTCATCGCAGCAGAAGGTCTTCATCGGCGTCGGCGGCAACAACTATCACTACATCTGCTCCGGCATCGATTCCGAGAGCACGCCCTTCATCCGCGCTCTCGACTGGTCGACGCTCGCCGACGCCTGGGCGCTCGACAACGGCGACCCGAAGAAGTACGCGGTGGCCGCCGATCCGAACAATCCGCTCTACAAGATGGCCGGCGAGAGCGGCATCAGTGTTCCGGCGGTGGTGAACGACGTCGTGTTCATGTCCACGACGCGCGTCGCCCTCTACGCCTTCCGCGTCACCGACGGGAAGCTGCTCTGGAGCGACGTCGAGAATTTCGGCGCGCAGACCGGCGGTATGAGCGGCGGCTACGGCTACTGCATGGGACCGGCCATCGCCGGCAACTACGTGGTGGCCGGGGCGCTGGTGCAGGGAGGCAACGGCGGCGTGTTGAACATCTACGCCCTGCCCTCGTGAACGTCTATGTTGCGGATCATTCTCTTAGGCGTTCTGGCCGGCCTCGACAACCTGCAGGTTGCCGCGGCCATCAGCATGACGCCGGTGACGCGGATGCGCCGGCTCCTGTTCGCGCTGGCCTTCTGCGTCTGCGAGATCTCCACGCCGTTGCTCGGACTGCTGCTCATGAACACGCTCCGGGTCCGCTTCGGCCACTGGATCGACAGGATCGCGCCGCTGATCCTGGTGGCCTGCGGGGCCGTCATCATCTATCTGGCGTTACGGGACAACGACCAGTTGGAGAAGCTGGTCAACAACCGCTGGACGCTGGTCGGCCTGCCGCTCTCGCTCTCCTTCGACAACCTGCTCATCGGCGTCAGCCTCGGCACGTTCGGCTATCCCCTGCCGCTGGCGGCGATGACCGTCGGCGGCGTGAGCGCCTGCATGTGCCTCTTCGGCATCGCCGGCGGCACGCGAATCCGCCGCTGGATTCCCGCCCACGCCGAGATGATCAGCGGCCTCTATCTGATCGCAATTGCCGCAATGATGTGGATTGACCCCCGCACCTGAACCGACGAAAGAGGAGGACGCAAGTGGCGACATCTTTCCAGACCGACATCGCGCCGATGTTCGCACCGTTCCAGGCCAACATGATGTGGCGTTTCAACCTCGCCGACTACGACACCGTGAAGACGAATGCCTTGATGATCTACGGAAGACTGACCGGGACGACCGGGAACCCGATGCCCGCGCCGCCGATGCCACCGCTCGACCCGTCGCTCATCGCGCTCTTTCAGCAATGGATGACGGAAGGATGCCCTCCGTAGCGTCGATGAGCCTCACCCGACCGCCTCTTCTGCCTTCGGCTGTTTTCGGCGAGTGTCCTGGCGCCAAGGTGCACCTACTCCTGGTTTTGGTCTGACGCGCCCAGCACCAAGAGCATCACGACGACGAGTGGAATGACCGCGACTGCCACCAGATCGCGGTTGTAGAACCTCATTTTGTACTCGAGCTCGGAGCGCGAGAAGATGCCGCGCAGCAGACCGATCAGACTGAAACCGAGAACCAGCGCGAGAACCACCGCGTCAAAGATGGGCGCGCTCGCTGTGCGGAATGTCTTGCGCGCCCACTCTTCCACCGACGCCGGAAGGGTCGCCAGGAAAATGCGCGTCGGTGACGCGGTCTTGAAGATCCATGTTGACTGTGTCCATGCCCGGTCGATCGTGGTGGCGATACCGGCCATCGGTACCGGTGCGGGTGGCGGTGTGACAACAACTGCCGGCGTGATGATCGGCGCTTTTGTGGCGCGCCCGTGTTTCCTTCTTTTCTTCTTCGCCAACGTTGTTGTTCTCGCCGTGTGGGATGTCGCGTCCTGCTGCGATGTAACCGGGATCGTCGAATGTCCTTGCGCGATGGCTGCTTGCGGCGAACCCGCGGCCACCAGAAGAATCAGTGCGATCGAGAGGCCTAAGGAAAAGGAGGCGGTGAGAACGCCCTTCTGGCTCTTTCCGGCCTCCACCGCTGTCTTGAACTGGTCGATCAGAATCTGGCCGACACAACCGATGACTCCAATGATGCTTGTGATGCACAGAAGAACGAAAACGGCCTTCGCAAGCCACACCAGTACAGCCGGCAGCCATCCGAAGAGGAAGGCAAGCATTTCCGCGATCCAAAGCAGCGCCAAGTGAATTTTCTCGAAGATGAACTTGAGCACCGGCGCAAGGAAGTAGAGAAGGACTCCACCAGCAGCCACGAAAAGCAACGGCTTCGCGCCGTTTTCTTTCCAGATCCAGACGATTGCCGCTACCAGCGCGATCCCCAGAAGCACTGGGGAGGCGAACACCAACACTTTGACGATGAACACCATGACCACACCGAGGATATGGAAGATGAACCCGAAAATGACGCCGATCACTTTCAAAACACCCCACACGAGCAGCCCGGCCCAGCAGAGAAGCGCCGGAGCGAATCCTCCGCCGGCAACGCCGAGCACTCCGTATCCCGCCAAAGAGGCGCGTACCCGCACGAGGGCCAGCAACAGAACGGCTCCGAGGTAAATCCAGATACCAACGAAGCAGGCCACCATCCACAAATACAAAGCCTCAGGAGAGGAACCGAGGAGTTGCTTCGGAAAAAGCGATACGGACATCACGGAATCCGAAAACGCCGAGTCGGAGGGAAGGCCCTGCTTTCCGAAGTGCCTGATAAGGCCGTTGAAGTTGAACCATACGAAGATGCAACCGGTGAGGACAGCCAATATCGCGGCGCTCAATCGTTCACGCCAGCTCACCACATGTCACCATTCATGTGACGATGCGCACTTGTCGCGTCCGGCAATCTGCCGTCTGCCTCTCTCCTTGCACGCACGTCTAGGAGAGTCGGGCCAGTCTGATTTCCCTACCCTATGACGCAAGAAAGGCGATTGGCAGCCCCGCGCATCTGAGGCGCGCTGCAGAATCGCCATCCATTCCTTGGCCGAAACATTCCCTGTTCGATCCATCGTGCAACAGACCGCTCTCGCATGCTCGATCCCTTCGCGTACGTGATCGCGGTCGATCTTCGCGGCGATACGGCGAGCCATCGAAAGGCTGCGTCTGTCGATGGCGTCGTGCGTCTTCACGACTACGACTCTACAGAACGAGCCCGCGCTCCGGTAAGCTTCGGATCTCAATGGTGCGTCCCACGAAGAAACGGAACGTGTCACGGCTCCACCAGCCGCCGGACATGTCGCTGGAGGTCTGGCAGAGAGAGCTTCGCAAGCAGTTCGGCGGAGAGCAGGCCTTTCGCATCGAGAACATCGGGGAGCATCCCATCTTCTCCGAGTTCCGGCTCACCAATCCCGAGCACGGCAGCGTGTACCGCGTGGCCATCCGCGGCGCGGAACCGTACCGGAACTTCTGTTCCTGCGCCGACTTCAAGACGAACACCCTCGGCACCTGCAAGCACATCGAGTTCATCCTGGCAACTCTGGCGCGGAAGCGCGGCACGAAGCGTGCCCTGCTCGCGGGCTACCAGGCGCCGTACAGCAGCATCAGCATCGACTACGGCGTGCAGCGGTACGTGCGGTTCCGCATCGGCAGCGACTGCCCGCCCGCTCTCCGTCGTCTCGTGACGAAGCACTTCGATGCCGACGGCCGGTTGAAGGCCGTGGCTTTCGCTCACTTCGAGAAGTTCGTTTCCGCGGCGAAGGCGATCGATTCCGAACTGCGCATCTACGAGGACGTACTGCCGTTTGTGGCCGAGGTGCGGGATGTGCGCCGCCGCGCTGAAATTATCGATGGCGCGTTTGCGGACGGCATCCGAAGCCGCGAGCTCGAAGGTCTTCTGAAGACGACGCTCTACGACTATCAGAAGGAAGGCGCTCTGTTCGCGGCCCGCGCCGGGCGAAGCCTCATCGCCGACGAGATGGGGCTCGGCAAGACAATCCAGGCAATCGCCGCCGCGGAGATCATGGCCCGGCACCTCGGCGTCGAGCGTGTGCTCGTGGTCTGTCCGACCTCGCTCAAACACCAATGGTCGCAGGAGATCGCTCTCTTCTCCGACCGTCCCGCGCTCGTGATCGAGGGTCTCATCCCCGCACGTGCCGCCGCGTTCCGCGAAGAGGCCTTCTTCAAGATCACGAACTACGACACCGTTCACGCGGACATCGACCGTATCCGCGGCTGGGCGCCCGATCTCGTGATCCTCGACGAGGCGCAACGCATCAAGAACTGGTCGACGCGCACCGCCAGGTCGGTCAAGCGAATCGCCTCCGATTACGCCATCGTTCTCACCGGCACGCCGCTCGAGAACCGGCTCGAGGAGTTGGTGTCGATCGTCGACTTCATCGATCCGTTCCGGCTCGGCCCCACGTACCGCTTCCTCGACGCGCATCAGACGAAAGACGAGAACGGACGCGTGACCGGCTACCGCGATCTCGATCGGGTGGCGGCCACGCTCTCTTCCGTCGTTGTGCGGAGGCGCAAGAAGGAAGTACTGGCGCAGCTTCCGGAACGGCTCGAGAAGCAGTTCTTCGTCGCCATGACACCGGAGCAGCGCGAACATCATGAGGAGAACCGCGAGATCGTCGCGCGAATCGCGATGAAGTGGCGCAAGCACCGGCATCTGTCCGAGGCCGATCAGCGGCGCATGATGATCGCGCTGCAGGGCATGCGTATGTCATGCGACAGCACGTACCTCCTCGACGAGCAGAGCGACCACGGAACAAAGGCTGGCGAGATCATGACCCTGCTCGGCGAGGTCCTGGAGGAGGATCGGACCAAGGTTGTCGTCTTCAGCCAGTGGCTGCGCATGCACGAGATCCTCGCTTCGCGAATCTCTTCCACGGGATGGGGTCACGTCCTCTTCCACGGCGGCGTCAGCAGCCGCGCGCGTGCGGGGCTTGTCCAGCGGTTCCGTGACGATCCACACTGCCGCATCTTCCTCTCCACCGACGCCGGCGGTGTCGGACTCAACCTGCAGCATGCGAGCGTGGTTGTGAATGTCGATCTGCCGTGGAACCCGGCCGTGCTCGAGCAGCGCATCGGACGCGTACACCGCCTCGGCCAGCGCAATCCCGTGCGCGTCGTGAACTTCGTGGCCGAGGGAACCATCGAGGAGAGCATGCTGTCTGTGTTGCGCTTCAAGAAGTCGCTATTCGCGGGCGTGCTTGACGGAGGCGAGACCGAAATCTCCCTCGGCAAGAGCCGACTCGCGCGGTTCATGGAAAGCGTGGAAAGCGTCACCAATGCGATCACGCCCGCACCGCCGCAGCCGGAACCGGAGCCTGAACCGCCACTCGAGTCCGGCCAGCCGCTGGCGCAACTCATCGAGAGCGGCGTGGCGTTCCTGCAGCAACTTGCGGCGACGCTGCCGGCGTCCCCCGGCATGGACGTGAAGCCGCGACGCATCGAAGCGCGCAGAAACGACGACGGTTCCATGTATCTCGCCGTCCCCATGCCGAGCCGCGAAGCGCTCGGCCAATTCGCGGAAGGCCTCGGGGCGCTGCTCCGCAGCATGCAGAGATGAGACCGTCTCGAACGCTTCTCGCCGGAACCGCGACGCCCGCGCATATTCGGCATCCGTGACAAACCGCCGCACTTTCTCTTGGCAGACCCGGCAACTGCATCGCGTGCGGCCGGCCGGGTGCCCACGCGCAACTCAGCGGGCCAACGTTAGGCCGGCCGGCTCCAAAGTGAGATGCTATTTCCGTGGAAACGAATTTACCGACGACGCTGATCACTGGGGCGGCGGGTAATCTGGGAAGCCGCCTGGCACGCCACCTCGCGTCAAACGGACACACGCTCCGTCTGATGGTTCACAGGACTCCCCTTCCACACGATCTGCAGACGGATCCTAACGTTACGGCCGTTTGCGCCGACTTATCGCAGGCCAACACCCTCTTCAACGCCGTCGACGGATCAGACGTAGTAGTTCACTTCGCGGGCGTACTGTTTTCACCTCGTCCCGAGAGATTTCTTCCGGAGACGAACACACGATGGTTTTCGAACCTCCTTGACGCGTGCCTGCGTGCACGTGTCAAGAAAGTCATCCTGATATCTTTCCCTCATGTCGAAGGACCGACGACCGTTGCTCAGCCGGCGACTGGACGCATCGATCGCCATCCTGCCTCGGTTCACGCGCAAACACGACTGGCAGAAGAGCGGTTGCTACTCGAGAGCGCCCGCGGCACGAGAACAACACCGGTCGTTCTGCGCCTGGGTATGGTCTACGGCCGCGGGATACTCATGATCGAAGCTGCCAAGTGGCTCGCGCAGCATCGGTTGTTGGCAGTATGGAATGAGACCACGTGGATCCATCTGATTTCAACCGTGGATTACCTTCGGACCACTGAAGCAGCTATCGTCAAATCCGATGTGTGCGGCATCTACCATGTCGGCGATGATCAACCGGTCACGCTGCAGTACTTTCTCGACCAGGCGTGTCGCGTATGGGGGTGTGCACGTCCTCATCGGCTTCCGCTGCCATTCTTCTATGCCGCGGCGTGGTTTTGCGAGGGGTTCGCCGTTGTTGCTCGTACTCGGTCACCGCTAACCAGAGATTTCATCACCATCGGCAGAGTCTCATACTACGGCGATACGACGCGCACGCGCGAAGAATTACTCCCGACACTGCAGTACCGCACGCTCGCAGACGGACTTATCACCCTCTGATGTCAAGGCACCGCTACTTTCTCGCCGGCACGCTCCACGCATCGCTGCTGGCATTGTCGACCGGAGACCGGGTCGTCAGGCCGGGAACTGCTCCGCCAGCGTCTCGAGGATTCGCCACTGCCTGGCGATGCGCTCCGACGCCGCGTCGAGGTTCAGCGAGCTGCCGGCGTAGCGGCGTTGACGCGAAAGGTACTCGCGCAGGTCGGTGCCATCGGGACGCACGTTGATCGTATAGCGCTCGCCGTCGAAGACTTCGTACAGCGGGAAGAGGCCCGAGCGGACGGCGAGATCGACCAGTTCGATGCTCTCGTCGGAGGACGACTTCCAGCCGATCGGGCAGGGCGAGAGCATCACCAGGAAGCGGAAGCCACGCATCTGCCGCGCCACGCGGAGCTTGCGGAGAAAGTCCTCGCGATGCGCCACCGAAAGCGTCGCCGCATACGGAATCCGATGGGCGGCCATGATGGCCACCATGTCCTTCTTCCACTCCGCCTTGCCGCGCGGGGTCGTGCTGGTCACCGCCCCTTCGGGCGTGGCGCTGCTGCGCTGTCCGCCGGTGTTGCCGTAGATCTCGTTGTCGTAGCAGATGTAGAGGATGTCCTCGTTGCGCTCCGCGGCGGCCGAGAGCGAGGCGATGCCGATATCGTACGTTCCGCCGTCACCCGCCCAACAGATCGTCGGATGCGTCTCGCCGTTCAACTCCGTAACCACGGACACGCCGGTTGCGAACGCGGGAGCGCTGGCGAACGTCGAGGCGATGGCCGGCACGCCGTACGAGGTCGTCGGAAACGCACCGGCGGTGACGATGGCACACGCCGCGGGGATGACCAGGCACGGCTGCTGGCCGGCGAAGACCTCATCGAGCCACTGCAGGCCGATGGACATGCCGCATCCGGCACAATTCGTGTTGCCGGGACGAAGCAGCGGTTCGTCGAGAAGCGCGCTGGTCATACGGCCACCTCCTGCCATAGCGGATCGGCGGCCGCCGTGCGGCTGGTGAGGTCGTCGATGATGGTGTCCAGGATCTCCGGCGTGACGTCGCCGCCGCCAATGCCGGCGATGTAGTCCTGCAGTAGGACGTCCGTATTGTGCAGCGTGGCCGCGACTTCGCTCCAGAAGATTCCGCCTGACCCGGGCGAATGATTGCGGTCGAGCACTCCGACGCGTTTCGCTCCGCCGATGGCGCGCAGCAACTCGCTTCGAGGGAAGGGGCGGAATTGTTTGATGCGGATCATTCCGACGCGCTCGCCGCGCAGACGCCGCGCGCGCACGACACGCCGCAGCGTCGCGGCCATCGTGCTCGAGGCGATGAGAATCGTCTCTGCATCCTCGGTGTGCTCCGTGGCGATGGCACCATCGACTCTCCGTCCAAAGACTGCTTCGAATTCATCGATCGCCTCAGCCAGAACGCGGGGAACGCGTTCCATGGCCTCCTGGATGTCGCGGCGATGCCGCTCCGTTTCCCGCGGCCACGTGAGATTCCCGATCGTGGCCGGCCGCGAATGCCGCAGCCGATGCGGCACTTCACAGTGCGGGAGGTAACGATCGACGCGCTTCTGATCGAGAAGCTCGACCACCATCTCCGTGTGCGAGGTGACGAAGCCGTCCATCGCCACCATGACCGGGAGCATCACCCGCGCGTCTTCGGCGACGCGGAAGGCGACGGCGATGGTGTCGACGAGATCCTGATGTGAGTCGCAGTAGAACTGCAGCCAGGCCGCGTCGCGCAGGGCCAGCGAGTCGCCCTGATCGACCCAGATGTTCCAGGGAGGACCGAGGGTGCGATTGACCGCGATCATGACGATCGGCAGGCGGTAATAGCCGGCGGCGAAGACGTTCTCCGTCATGTACGCGAGACCGTTCGACGAGCTGGCCGTGAATGCCCGCGCGCCTGAAAGCGACGCGCCGATGCAGACGCCCATCGCGCTGTGCTCCGACTCCACCGGCACGATGCGGCCCTTCGCGAAGGCGAAGCCGCGCAGGTATTCGATGATCTCGGTCTGCGGCGTGATCGGGTATGCGCCGCCGCAGCAGCCCCGCGCCGCACGGTTCGCTTCTCCGGCCACGGCCAGTGTGTGCCCCGCCGCGTAATTGCCGGTGCAAAGAGTGCCTCGCATGTCAGATCTCCGCCATCACCACGACACCGCGCGGACACTCCGATGCGCAGATGCCGCAGCCTTTGCAGTAGTCGTAGTCGAATCGGTAGTCGTCACCGACTCTCGTGAGAATGCCGTCGGGACAGTGGTCGCGGCAGCGGTCGCAGGTGTTGCACACGCCGCAACTGAAGCAGCGCTGCGCTTCCAGCGACGCGTCGGCCAGGCCGGTGTGGACTTCGAGAAAATTGTGACGGCGGTCCTCGGGCGGAAGCGCGGGGCCGCGTTGCCGGGGCGCGTGCCGGAAGAGGTTGAGGTGGAGGTCCCCGATCGTGGCGATGGCCGTGGCGATGGCCGTGC
The DNA here is from genome assembly GCA_017883235.1 of Thermoanaerobaculia bacterium. Lineage (GTDB taxonomy): Bacteria > Acidobacteriota > Thermoanaerobaculia > Gp7-AA8 > Gp7-AA8 > JADGNZ01. The sequence goes on from JADGNY010000105.1 coordinate 14,968, forward strand.
CGGTGCCGCTCACACGGCCTTCTGCTCTTTCCCCGCTGGCGGGAAGAGCCGAGAGGCGGGCACGAATCTGTTCGGCGGCTTTTCGGCCGCTGGTAATCGCGGCGGCAACGGTCCCCTCGTTCGTCGAGAAGTCGCCGCCGAAGTAGACGTTGGTATTGCCGGCGATCGACCGGTCGGGCTCCTGGCCAAGGGCAAGGATCAACTGATCACAATCGACGGCGAAGCGTGTCGATGGATCGGCGATCGGTGCGCGGCGTCCGCTTTCGTCGGGATCGCCGAGGATCACGCGCACGCAATTCAGGTGACTGCCGTCGATGCGCTCCGGGAGGGCGAGCTCGTCGAGGATTACGCCTTCTTCGAGGGCGGCGTTGATCTCCTCATCGATCGCCGGCATGTCGGCGCGCGTGCGGCGGTAGAGGATGCGCACACTCCTGGCGCCGAGGCGGAGCGCGGAACGTGCGGCGTCGATGGCCGTGTTGCCGCCGCCCGCGACGACGATGTGCTGACCGTTGAGCGTGACGTCGTGACGGTGGACGCGGTCGAGGAATGCGATCCCCTGCATGGCCGGACCGGCTTGGAGCGAGCGCGCTAATTGGAGTCCCGTGGCCATGAAGACGGCGTCGTACCGCTCCTTGATTTCCTCGAGCGCGGAGGCATTGACGAACGAGTCCACGTACGCAATGACGCCATGCATCAGCAGGAACCCGATCTCCCTGTCGAGAACATCTTTCGGTAGCCGGTAGTCAGGGATGCCGTTGCGCAGCACGCCGCCCAGCTCGTTGCTCCCTTCGTAGAGAGCGACGTGGTAGCCGCTCCGCGCGAGGTGATACGCGGCGCTCAGGCCGGCCGGACCGGAGCCGACGACGGCGATGCGCTCGCGCCGCCACGGCAGGACGGGGTCGGGCCAGTGCGCGCTGTCGGCGACGAAGCGCTCGATCTCGCGTACGTTCACTCCCTCATCGAATGCATTGCGGTTGCAAGTGCCCATGCAGGGCGCTGGACAGACCCGGCCGCAGACGCCGGGAAACGGCGACGTCTCGAGCAGCACGGCCAGAGCGCGGTCGTAGTCGCCACGCGCGGCGGCGGCGATGAACCCCTGCACATCGTTGCCCGCCGGGCAGACGGCGTTGCAAGGCGGGGTGAGCGTGCGGCGCTCGGGACGGCGCGTGGCCCACGATCCGGTATGGATCGCGGGACGTCCGCCGAGCCCGGGATCGAGCAAGCCGGTGGTCGCGGCGAGATTGCGCGCAGGCTTGACCACCAGCGGTTCTCCGTCGAGCTGCGCGGTGGCGACGGAGTCGAATGCTTCCTTCGCGGCATCGATATTCTTGCCGCGGTAGCCGCGGTCTTCGAGCAGAGCAAGCACTTCATCGAAGGAGAACCCGAACGTCCGCGCGACGGCACCCAGCATCGCCGTATTGACGATGGGCACGGTGCGCGTGCCGAGGCCATGACGCGTGGCAATCGACGTGGCGTCGACCGCCGCGACGCGGCGTCCTCGGAATGCTGCAAACGACGATGGCGGCTTCGGCGTATTGAGGATGATCCAGCCGCCGGCGTGGGCGCCGGCGAGAATCGACTCGCCGATGAGGGTGGTATCGAGGACGATTACGTGGTCGGGCTCGCGAATCTGGTTGTGATTCGTGATCTCCTCGTCGTCGATGCGAACGTACGCCTGAATGGGCGCGCCCGATCGCTCCGCCGCGTAAACCCCGAACGCCTGCGCCTGCTTGCCTCGCGAGAACCAAGCCATGGCGATCAGCTTCGCCAGCGTCACGCCCCCCTGTCCCCCGCGTCCGTAGAGCGTCATCTCGATCATGGAAAGGCAATCATCCGGCGTCACACCCACTCATGACAGTGGCGGTGATCACAGGTCGGTGTTCGGGGGCCGGCACGGCCGGCGGCGTTGGTTGCCCAAGGCTCGGCCACCATCTTCATCAAGACTCTTTCTGCCGCGCAGTCTCCTAGGAGGCTGCGTGGCAGAACGTTCCGTGCGCTTCTGTTGGCGGAGCCTTGGGCAACCAACGCTGCCGGCCGTGCCGGCCTAGATCACGCTGACGCCGGCGAGCGGCACGATGCCGGTCGACGACAGGCTCACCCCGCGCACCTTCCGCGAATGCGAGACGACCGACTGGCCGTAGATGAGCGGCAGCAGCGGCACCTCCTCGCGGATGAGGCGCTCCAGCTCCTTCCGATTCTCCTCGGTCGGCGCCTCCCGGAACGCGGCTAGCGCGGCGTCGGTGGCCGGATGCTTCCAGCGGCTGGGATTGGCCTGGTTGTCGCCTTCGGTCATCTTCGACCAGAGCAGCGCCTCGAAGAAGTCGGCCGGATCGGGGTTGTCGGCGATCCATCCGGCCAGGGCCAGGTCGAAGTTGCCGCGCGTCAGGTCGGCGAAGAACTCTTCGCCGGTGCCGGTCTCTCGCAGGTCGACAACGATGTCGATCTCCGCCAGGTGGGCGCGGATGGCCTGTGCCACCGCCATCGGCTTCGGCAAGTACTGCCGCGGCGCCCAGGGGATGAGGAGGGAGAGCCGCGACGGGCGATCGGCCCCCGCCGCGGCCATGAGCCGCTTCGCCTCCACGCGGCTCATGTAGGGAAGGCCGGTAGGCCGCCCCATCATCGGCGGAAGGAGCGACCGGGCGATGAACGCCACCGGATTCTTGTCGTAGGAGCGCTGGGCGATGTCCTGCACGTCGATGGCCAACGCAATAGCCCTGCGCACGCCGGCGCGGGAGAGGATGCGGCGCTCGGTGTTGAAGAAGAGGATGCCGGTCGAGTTGCCCGGCTGCAGCGTCGGCACCACGGAGGTCAGGCTGCCCCGCGTGAGGTCGGCCACGGTGAGGGCGGCAGTGAGGTCGATCTCACCGCGGCGGAAGGACTCGATCAGCTCGCGCGGCGAGCCATCCGGATCGCACGGGCGGACGATGAACTGCACCTCGTCGACCTTCGCGTTCCCGCGCCAGAGCGGATTGCGGACGAGCCGCAGCGGCGAGGTGGTCTGCAGCTCGCGCAGCGCCGGCCTTCCCTCGAACATGAATGGGCCGGTGCCGTACAGCGTCCCGCCCTTCTCCATGACAATGGCGCAGTTGCTCTGGGTGAGGGTCAGCTCGAAGCGCGGATTGACGGAAGCGAGGGTGAAGACGATGCGGTCACCTTGGACGGCGATGGCCGCCTTTGTGGTCAGCACCGCCGAGCGGTTCAGCGACCGCGCGGTGAGCTCCGCGGTGAGCGGCGTCCCGTCCGAGAAGACCACGCCGCTGCGCACCGCCGCCGAGTAGCGCCGGCCGCCCTCGTGGCGGAGCGGCTCGGAGAAGAGCACCGGCTGGACGGTCGTCTCGCCCACGGTCACCGCGTATGCCGGCTCGAAGATCTGCCCGAGGATGAGGTTGCTGACGTTGTCCAACGCCTCGCGCGGATCGAGCTTCCCGATCGGGCTCAGAATCCCCACCCGGACGATCTTCCTGCTGCTGGCGGACGAGTTCCCGCCGTCGCCGTTGCGATCTTCACCCATGACACAAATGTTCCTTCCTGATAGTGATGGAATTGCCGGAAAACGGAAGGCGGGAGTATACACCTGACGTCGAGGGGTTGGTCTCGGGTTTCAGGAGACCACCGCCCGGCGGCCTGACGTCGGTTCCCCCGATCGCCCCGGTGGCGGTTCACGGCCTCTCCTTTCGGAAGGTTGTCTGGTCATGATCCGTTGACCTTTTTCAAACGAGTCTCTATACACTTCCTTAAATATGAAGCGCTTGCCGCTGCTCCTCGTGCTGCTCCTCGCCGGTATCGGCGCCAGCGGCGCCTACTACTATGCCCATCGGCCGGCGGACCCTCTCACGCTCACCGGCATCGTCACGACCAACGGCGTGATCGTCAGCCCGCAGATCGCGGGACGGATCGGACAATTGTTCGTGAAGGAAGGCGATGTCGTGAAGCATGGGCAGCTTGCGGCGCTGCTGGTGCCCGACGAACTGCGGCAGGACAGCGCGTTCTACACCCACAGTGCGCAGGGCGCGATGTCGCAGGTCCAGCAGAGCGCCGCGGCGCTGCGTCTGCAGGAACGGCAGACCGCCGATCAGATTCGTCAGGCGGAGGCGACGCTCGCGTCCATCGAGTCGCAGCAGGCCGCGGCGGAAGCGGATCTCGAGAGCGCGGGGCTGACCTCCGGCCGCCTGCAGAAGATGACCGCCCAGGGCGTGGTGCCGATGGAACAGTTCGATCAGGCCCGTACGGCGCGCGACGCGGCGCGGGCGCGCGTGGCGTCGCTGGCCCGGCAGGTGGATGCGCAGCGCTCGACGGTCGCGCTGGCGCGGGCCAACGCCGAACAGATCTCGATGAAGCGCAGCGAGCTGGAGGCAAGCGAGCGCCAGCAGGCGGCCGCGAACGCGCAGAGCGCGAAGGCCGACGTTCGGCTGGCTTACACCGAATTGCACGCGCCGATCGACGGCATCGTCGATGTGCTGGCCGTTCGCTCCGGCGAGTTCGTCGATGCCGGTCAGCCGGTCGTCACGCTGATCAATCCCGACGATTTGTGGGTGCGCGCGGACGTCGAAGAAACCTACATCGACCGCGTGCGCCTGGGCGACACACTGACCATGCGCCTCCCCTCCGGCGAGGAGCGGAAAGGGATCGTCTTCTTCCGCGGCGTGGACGCCGGCTTCGCCACGCAGCGCGATGTCAGCCGTACCAAGCGCGACATCAAGACCTTCGAGATCCGGCTGCGCGCCGATAACGCCGATCGCCGCCTGGCCGTCGGCATGACGGTGTATGTACTGCTCCAGGTGAAATGAAGACGCTGACGGGGAACACCGGGAACCGATTCATGAACGCCATCGAAGTGCGGAACATCGTCAAGCAATTCGGCAGTTTCGTCGCCGTGAACGGCCTCACCTTCGACGTTCAGGCTGGGGAGATCTTCGGTCTGCTCGGGCCGAACGGCGCAGGGAAGTCCACGCTGATTCGCATGCTGACCACGCTGCTTCCGCCCACCTCCGGAACCGCGACGGTCGGCGGGTTCGACGTGGTCACCCAGCCCTACGGCGTACGGAGCTCGATCGGCGTCATCCCTCAGGCCATGACCAGCGACCTCGAGCTGAGTGTCGAGGAGAACCTGCTGATCTTCGCGAAGCTCTACGGCGTGAAGCGGCCGAAGCGGACACGGCTCATCCACGAGCTGCTGGAATCCGTCGAGCTTCTCCAGTGGGCCGACAAGCCGGTGAAGCTGCTGTCCGGCGGTATGCGCCGCCGCGTCGAAATCGCCCGCGGTCTCGTGTCGGAACCGCGCGTGCTCTTTCTCGACGAGCCGACCACCGGGCTCGACCCGGTGTCGCGCGTGGCCGTCTGGGAGATGCTGCGGGAGATCAAGTCGCAGCGCGATCTCACCATTCTGCTGACCACCCACTACATGGACGAAGCCGACAAGCTCTGCGACCGGATCGCCATCGTGGACCACGGCGAGCTGAAGGCGCTCGACTCGCCCATGAAGCTCAAGGCGTCGGTTTCCGCCAGGAACGTCATCGAGGTGAGCTTCGCCGCACCGCCGCCGTCCTGGGCGCAGACACTGCGGGCGCTGCCGGACGTGGATGACGTGGCGGGGGACGACGGATCGTTCAGCGTCTCGTCGCACGACGGGCCGGGGACGACGATGCGGATCATGGAGGCGGCCGGCCGGGCCGGGGTGCCCGTGCTGTCGCTGTCCGTGCTGAGCACGACTCTCGACGACGTCTTCGTGCACTGCACCGGGCACGCATTGCGGGACGCATTGCAGGCACCGGGCGCGGACGAGAGCCCGTTCCTGGCTCGGAGAGGCTGAGCCATGCACCGCACGTGGGCCATCATCGAACGCGAGCTGCGACGTTTTCGGCGCAGCCCGACGTTGATCGTCCTTTCGCTGATTCTGCCGGTCGTCCAGCTCTGCGTTCTCGGGTACGCGTTCGGCGGCAACGTGAAACACCTCAAGGTGGGCATCGTCGATCAGGATCACGGCCTGCCGGCGGTGAACCTCCGCGAGCTGGCCGGGGCGGTGACCGCCGGCGCTCATACCTTCGAGACCGTCGAATACGCCGATCCCGGCGAGGCGCTGACCGATCTCCGCAACGGCCGGATCAACGGCCTCCTGATGATCCCGCCGGATTTCTCGCGCCGGGTCTACCAGCGGAACCAGCCGCGGATCGCGCTCATCGAGGACAACACCGACAACTTCGTCTCGGCTGCGCTCGTCGCCCAGATGAACAGCCTGCTGGCGGTGTTCCATCAGCCGCCGCCGCCGCGGGTCTCCGGCCAGGTTTCCTTCGACGTGGTCGAGGTCTATCCGTACGTGTCCTACATTCAGTACCTGCTACCCGGCTCGATCGTCATGTCGATTTTCACGATGGTGATGATCGGCGGCGGGATCAACTACGTCGACGACAAGGCGCGGGGGCTGCACGAGGGCTACCTGGTGACACCCATCAGCAAGCTGGAGCTGATCGCCGGCTTCAACATCTCCGGCACGATCAAGGCCGTGATCTCAGGCACGGCCATCATCCTGGTAGGGTCGCTCATCGCCGGCGTGCCGAATCCGTTCGGCCCGATGAAACTGTTGCGGCTGGAGGTCGTGGTCATCGTCACGGCCTTTGCGCTCATCAGCCTGATGTTCCTGCTGATGGTGCGCATGACCAACCCCATGATGCCGCGCGCGATGTTCGGCGTGCTGAATACAGTGCTCTATTTCCCGAGCGGCGCCGTCTATCCGCAGCAGGGCTTCCCCGGCTGGCTGAAAGTGATCGCGGTGCTCGATCCCTTCACGTACGCCGTGCACGCGCTCAGAAGCCTGCTCCTCAAGGACACCGGCTTCGCCGCCATCGGCGGCGACCTGCTGTACCTCGTCCTGTTTTCGGCCATCGCCATGACCGCGGCGACGCTCCTTTTCAGGCGGACGCTTTGAGATCCCCGACAGGGCTCAGCTTGTCATTCATGCGGGAAGGCCGTAAAATTAACCACAAAGCAGGACCGAAGGAGACAATTTGTGACGGACAATCTGGTCAAGCACCTGTCGACCGGTCGCCACCCGCTGGTTGCCGCAAGGGGCTCATCCGCAGACCTCAAAGAAAGCATCGAGCGCGGTTTCGTCCTGCTCAAATTCATCGACACTCGGGGCGGTACCGAGCTCGGCGTCGAATTGGACAAACAGCGCACGGTTCTGGGTAACGCTGATTTCGTCAGGGGTCAAGGCGTGATTCAGCTCGTTGGTCGTCTGACGTTGAACGACGAGAGCGTTGAGCTGTGCGCCGAGGTCGATCTCGCCACCCTCAAAGGCGAAGGCAACCTGGCCTTCTAGACCCTCCGTTCGTCCCCCTTTCACAAGGAGACGCGGTATATGCCGGAAGAAGAGGAAACAATATCGGCACTGCCGCCCGGCGGCGAGAAGCCGTTGTCGTTTGCGCAGCAGCGCATGTGGTTCCTGAATCAGTACGACACGGAAGGCGACGTGCAGAACAACGTCTCCTATGCGGTCGAGCTGTCGGGATCGCTGGTGGTCGACGCGCTGCGGACGGCATTTCAGGAGATTGCAAGCCGCCACGCCTCTCTTCGGACGCGTTTTGGGCAACGAGACGGCGTCCCCTATCAGATCGTCGATCCATTCACTGAGATCACCATCCCTCTGACCGGGATCGAAAGGCGCGAGCTCGGGGAGAGGATCGACGCGCATGCGCGGCACATTTTCGATCTGGAGAAGGGACCTCTGTGGAAGGTCGACATCCTTCGATTCGAGGCCGATCAGCACGTGTTGCTCGTCAACCTGCACCACATCGTGTGCGACGGGCCGTCGTTTCGGATTCTATTCAGCGAGTTGACGGCTCTGTACAACGCGTCGATCAACGGCGAGCCGGTGGTCCTGCCGGCGCCGCCGATTCAATACACAGACTACGCGTACTGGGAACGGCAACGGATCGATGAAGGCCGCCTCGACGCGGATCTCGAGTATTGGAGAGAGCGCTTGCGCGGCGCACCGGACTTGCTCGCGTTGCCGGCGGACCGTCCGCGGCCGGCCACGGCCACTCATTCCGGCTCCACGGTACCGTTTCGGTTGCCCGAAGAGCTGGTCGCCCGGCTGAAAGTGCTCCGCCGCCGCGAACGTACGACCCTGTTCAAGACTCTCCTCGCCGCCTTCCAGGTGCTGATGTGGCGTTACAGCAACCAGACAGACATCCTGGTTGGGGCGCCCGTGGCGGTACGCACACAACCGGTGTTGGAGAGCCTGGTCGGCTTCTTCATCAATACCCTGCCGTTGCGTACACAGATCGATCCGAACGAGCGGTTCTCGGCGCTGCTCGGACGCGTGACGGCAACCGTTCTCGAAGCACAGGACCATCAGGAGATTCCCTTCGACTATCTCGTCAGTGAGCTCAGTCCCCAGCGAAGCCCGGGCTACAACCCGATCGTGCAGGTGGTGTTCGCGCTTCAACGGGCGGCGGTGAGCGCTTTACAACTGGCGGGCATCGAAACCAGGCGGCTGGATCAGGATAACGCCGCGGCGCGGTTCGACATCAGTCTTTCGGTTCACGAGAGACCGGACGACGTCATCGGCACGTGCGAATACAGCACGGACCTGTTCGATCGGGCCACGATCGAGCGGCTGCTCGATCACTACCGGCGGCTGCTCGAGGGGATCGTGGCCAATCCCGAGGAGCGCATCAGCAGGTACGAGTTGCTGAGCGAGGAAGAGCGTCATCAGGTTCTCGTCGAATGGAACCGCAACGGTTGCCAATATCCCGAAAACCAGACCCTGCACGGCCTCTTTGAAGCGCAGGCCGAGCGATCTCCCGACGCCATCGCCCTGGTCTTCGAAGGCGCTCACCTGAGCTACCGCGCGCTCAACGCGCGGGCGAACCAGCTTGCGCACTACCTGATCACCCAGGGTGTCGGTCCGGAAGCGCGGGTCGGTCTCTGCCTCGAGCGTTCCCCCGAAATGATGATCGGCATCCTGGGAATCCTCAAAGCCGGCGGCGCGTACGTGCCGCTCGATCCGAGCTATCCCAAGGCGCGCCTGGACCACATCGTGGCCGAT
>JADGNY010000199.1 GCA_017883235.1 Thermoanaerobaculia bacterium
CCTGCATTTCTCACACGCTCAAACACGCTCACTTGAATTGTTCCCTCGAGAGCCTTGCCACTCCCTTCGTCGAGAGTCCTTCTCCCCCCGCGGTTTCTTTGCGGGGGGAGAAGGACTCTCGACGAGGTACAGGGTGCCGAGGATTCCAGTGAGAGTGTGAGAAATGCGGGCTAACGCTGGGCGATGTGCATTTCTGCTTTCCGGTTTCGCGGTCTCGCAGCAACAACCGCGAGACTCCGAAACCGCGAGACCGCGCAACCCCGGCTGCTCTACTTTCTTCTCCAGAAGACCACCCCGCCCTCCTCGTAGTCCGGTGTGAAATGCTCCTGCAGATAGGCGTAGACCATCGGCGCGCGAGCGCGATTGCCGACGGCATCGACAGCGGTGGTGTCGGGATCTCCGGGAATGAGAGCGAAACGGATTCGTGGGTTCTGCTCGATACGGCCGATGACCTCGCGCTGGCGCTGCTCGGTTTCGTAAAAGGCCACTTCGATCTGGCGGATCGGGCAATCGCGGTCGAGGAGGAAGTAGAGATTGCCGCGGTTGGTGAAGTCGAACCATGTCTCATCCGCCTTCAGATGCGAATCGGCGTAGCGTTTGACGACATCGATGACGGCGGCATCGCTGGCTCGCGAGAGTGCCCCGCGTGCACGAGGAAGCGCCAGCTCACGCCAGTCGCTCTCGGTTGAGCCCCGCGTCCGCCGGAGGGAGCCTGTGATGGCGATGTGCGCCGTCGGCTGAGCCATCATCAGTGTGATGAGGAGGACCACCGGTGCCGCCGCACGCGTCAGCGGGAGCCGGCTGTGAAAGAGCCGGAAGATGGCGATGGCGATCAGCGGCGCAGCGACGAATTGCCAGAGCAGGTGATGGCGCTCGCCATACGAGATGGCGGTGATGATGCCGAAGATGGCCACGATGAGAAACGCTTCGCGATACGCGCGGCGCCGCGGTGTCATCGGCGCCTTCGACGTGATCGCCACCACGGTGAGCAGCGTCATCACCGGCCAGAAGACGTACAGGAACGCCGATTTGTCGAGCAGGGCTCCGAGCACCTCGGGGATGTTCGGAATCTTCTGCAGCGACGCCGGCGCATCGAACGGCGACAGCGTATAGACCGGTCCGAGCGAGGCGATCTCGAAGATCGTCACGCGCACGAAGTCGGCCGCGATGCCATACAGCGCCATCCCCGCGGACGCGATGAGGGCGGCGGCGCCGCCGCCGATCGCAGAGAACATCAATGCCCGTTTGCGGTCATCGCGAAACCGCACCGCGGCGATGAGTAGCGTGAGCAGGGCGTAGGCGCCGTGATCGAGGCTGGTCAGGATGCAGACGACGACACCTGCACCGGCCGCGGCCAGCCACCGCGCGTCACGTTTGCGGATGGCGTAGGCGATGAAGGCCAGCGTGGCGATGGCCGGGAGGACGCGGAACGAGCCGCCGGCCGTGCCGAGAATCATTGCCAGGAACGTCGAAGCCAGACCGACCTCGGGAGAGCCGGTGGCCGCGGCGACCAGCGCGTAATGGGCGATGATGATCGTCCCGGAGACCACGCCACGGAGCTTCAGGGCGCGGCCGAGTGTCACCGGCCCGGTGCGAAAGGCCACGAAGTCGAGTAGCGCGTCCTGCACGAAGCCGTGCGCCGGGATGATGTCGCGATACGGCTTCTCGCCGCGCAGCATCTCCGCCGCCGGAACCATGTGCTGCTGGTCTTCGAACAGGTCGGCGCGCGGCATCCCCTCGGCGGCGAGCTGGCTGGTCGCGCTCAGGTAGGCGTACGCGGCAAGCGGGTAGATGACGTAGCGAAGCGCGGCGCGGACGCGCGCGCGTGCCGTGGGCGTGTCGCGGATGAGCGCACGAAGCAGCAACGGCGTGGCGATGGCGAAGGCCAGCGGTCCCCACGGTGAGTGCCGGATGTCATAGGCGTTGAAGCTCGATTGCAGCGCCAGGCCGAGCGGCGCCAGCGCGAAACACATCGCCGGGGGAAGGCCCGAACGGCGGATCGGGATGACGGCCAGACGGACTCCGAACACAATCGCGGCGGCCAGCAACAACACTTGGTCGACGGAGCGGGGCAGGAGATCGAGCAGCGCGAGGTTGACGGTCGCCAGAACCGGCAGCAGGATCAGGTCGTGCCGCGTGAAGTGCGCGTCGACCTTCCGCATCGCCAGAACCAGGGCCAGCACGAGCGCCGGCGCGATCAACGCCCAGGCGAGGCTGTGCGTGAGCACGACGAACCAGAGAATGCCCACGACCGCCGATACGAAGGCGTTGCGCGCCCACGCGCGCGTGTCGTCCCTGCCGAGAATCGTCAGCAGCGGACGAAGCGCGAATGTCCACAGCAGCGGGATGACGATCAGGCCGAGCACGAACCGCATCGGCGCGCGGGCATCGAAGCCCATCGACGTCGCGTAGCCCGGCAACTGGCCAGGCGCGGGCGGCCCGAGCCAGGCCGGCAGGAGGGAGATGGCGATGGCGAAGCCCCAGATGGCGGCGGCTGCGCGGAGGATGAGATCGCGGCGTCCGGTCATCGCGCCTGTCCGGCCAGCCATCCGACGACGAGCTCTTCGGCCCAGTATTCGCACCGCCACGGTAGCGCGCCGGCGACGAAGCCGGTGTGCCCGCCTCTTGCGGTGATGCGAAACTCCACCGCGGCCGACGCGCGCGCCCTGGCCCGATCCAACGCCTCGGGCGGCAGGAACGGGTCATCGACGGCGCTGAGGCAAAGCGTCGGAGTGGTGATCGCGCCGAGGAAGTGAATCGAGCTCGATCGTGTGTAGTAATCATCCGCGTTGCGGAAGCCGTGGATCGGTGCGGTCGCGGCGTCGTCGATCTCGCGGAAGGTCCTCGCGCGCATCACCGCCCCGAGATCGATGCGCTCGCGCATCTCCGGAAACTGTGCGACGAGCCATTTCGTCTTCTGTTTCAGGGTCGCCAGGAAGCGGTTGACGTAGAAGCGGGGGAGCAGCCCGAACTCGAGATGACGCGATCCGGCGCCGAGGTCGTACGGGACGGAGAACGTCGCCGCCGCGGCGACGTCAGTCTGCCCGGGATGCTCGCCCAGCCACTTCAGCAGCACATTGCCGCCGAGCGATGCCCCCGCCGCGAGGAGGCTCACCTCCGGCTCGCGCGCGCGCAGCGTGCGGACGACGAAATCGAAATCCCCCGTCTCGCCGGAGTGGTAGAAACGCGGACGCCGGTTCGGCAACGACCGGCCGATGCGCCGCTGGTCGCGCGCACAGGAACGAAAGTTGATCGCCGTCGCCCCGAAGCCGTGCCGCGCAATGACCGAGAGAAGCCCCTGCACGTAGACCGAGTTCGTGCTTCCTTCCAACCCATGCATCAGGACGAAGCGGAAGCAGTTTCCGCGAAGGGGTGCGTCGAGATGATCGAGCACTAGCTCGTCGCCGTCCGGCGTGGTGATGGTCTCGCGGCGAAGCTTCACCAGACGCCGCGGGCGAGCCAGGCGCCCCCAGATGGTCTGGGCGTGCGGTCCGCGCAGGAACCAGGCGGGCGTGAAGGTGTCGCTCAAGGAGGGAAGGATACAACCGGAGCGCTGGCGTCCGGCCGGGTGAGCGCCAGTGTCGTGTCAAGATTGAAGTCCGGGGTTAAGCGCCTCTCAATTCACTGTCATCCTGAGCCGCCGGAGCCGCGTCGCGCGGAGCGCGGCGCGGCGGAGGACGGTCGAAGGACCCCCAAGTTGTATCCCGGTTGGGCGGCGGAATAGTCGACATTCCCCCTCCCTGTCCGGGTTTCAGGCTGGGGGTCCTTCGGCGTCCTCCGCGCATTTCGCTCGCTACGCTCGCTCAGCGGCTCCGGCAGCCTCAGGATGACAGTGAATTGAGAGGCGCTCAACTCCGGACTTCAATACATTCGCCTGGAACGCAGCCGGCGGGACGCCAGCGCTCCGCTACTCATACCGCGAAAAAATCAGAGTTGCGTTCGTACCGCCGAAGCCGAAGGAGTTCGACATCACGTGGGTCACCTTCTGCTCGCGGGCGTTGTTCGGCACGTAGTCGAGGTCGCATTCGGGATCGGGCGTCTCGTAGTTGGTGGTCGGCGGGATGATGTTCGTCTGGATCGTCATCGCCGCGATTCCTGCTTCCAGGCCGCCGGCGGCACCGAGGAGATGGCCGGTCATCGACTTCGTCGAGCTCACGGCGACCTTGTACGCATACTCGCCGAACATGCCCTTGATGGCGACGGTTTCGGCCCTGTCGCCTACGTACGTCGATGTTCCGTGGGCGTTGATGTAATCGATGTCTTCCGGATGCAGGCCGGCGTCGCGCAGGGCAACGCGCATGACGCGGATCATGCCGCTGCCATCCTCGGCGGGGGCCGTGATGTGGTGGGCATCGCTCGACATGCCGTATCCGGTCAGCTCGCAGTAGATCGTCGCGCCGCGTTTCTTCGCGTGCTCGAGCTCCTCGATGATGAGGATGCCGGCCCCTTCCCCCATCACGAAACCGTCGCGGTTCAGATCCCACGGCCGCGAGGCGTGCTGCGGGTCGTCGTTACGCTGCGAGAGCGCCCGCATCGCCGCGAAGCCCGCCAGCGCCAGCGGCGTAATGACCGCCTCGGTGCCGCCCGCGAACATGATGTCGGCGTCATCGCGCTGGATGATCTTGAATGCGTCGCCGATGGCGTGAGCGCCCGTGGCGCAGGCTGTGGCCGGCGCCGAGTTCGGACCCTTGCAGCCGAAGCGGATGGAGATCTGACCGGCGGCAAGGTTGACGATGAGGCCGGGGATGAAGAATGGCGAGACCCGGCTCGGACCGCGCTCCAGCAACTTCGTGTGCATCTCCTCGATCAGCGGCAGACCGCCGATGCCGGAGCCGACGATCACACCGAAGCGCTCACCGTCGCAAGTGGAGCAATCGAGATTCGCGTCCTGAACGGCCAGGGCGGCCGCGGCGATGGCGTAGTGAATGAAGGTGTCAGACTTCTTGACATCCTTCTTATCGACCCAATCCTCGGGGTTGAAGCCGCGCACCTCGCCGGCGATCTGGCAGGAGTAGGCGCTGGCGTCGAATTTCGTGATGGGGCCGATGCCGGAACGGCCTTCGATAAGGCCCTGCCACGTCGGCTCTTTGCCGATGCCAAGGGGAGAAACCATCCCGATTCCGGTGACGACGACGCGGCGCTTGGTCATAGAGATTCTTGAATGGCGATCGTGGTTGTGGCGGGAGGCACCCGGACTCATCCCGCGATCGGCACGGGCCTGACGGGCCCGTGCCGGATGGATCGTTTACGACGCCTTGGCGTGGCTGGCGATGTATTCGATGGCGTCGCTGACCTTCTTGATCTTCTCCGCCTCGTCCTCGTTGATCTCGACATCGAAATCCTCTTCGAAAGCCATGATCAGCTCGACGTTGTCGAGTGAATCTGCTCCGAGGTCTTCGGTGAATCGCGCATCCGGATTGACCTGGTCGGCTTCGACACCGAGCTGCTCGACGATGATTGACTTCACGCGGTCCTCAACGGACATCGATTTCTCGGACATCGGTTTCTCCTCCTCAATTCCACCGGGGTGGGGGGGAATGCAGGTCGGTTTTTAGCACAAAAACAAACGAATGCAGAATGCGAATCGTCAATCGCGAGTTCACATTGCAGCGATGGTGCGAAAACTCTTCCTGCTGCTGGTCATCGTAGCCGTGGTCTGGTTCGGGGCGCGCGCCCTGGTGCATCGAGGCGAGGTGAAGGCCACGATCGTTTTCGATCACGCCGTCGGGTTGCACAAGGGCGATGCCGTGGTCGCCGACGGTACTCCCATCGGTATCGTGACAAAAATCACGCCTCTGGACGACAGTGATGCCGTCTCCGTCCGGATCGACCGCGAACACCGCCGCGACATCGTCAGCGACTCGATGTTCGCGATCGGCAAGCACCGCGTCGTCGTCACGAACACATTCGCGGTCGGCTCGCCGGTAGCCGACGGCGCCGTCCTGCGCGCCCGCACCGACCGCGTCAGTTCGTGGCTGGCAAGACACGCCGCCTCGATCCAGCCGCTGATCGCGAAGGTGAAGCACGCTGCCGACGAGAAGATCGACGAGCTCGATGAGAAGCATCTCGACGCCGAGCTGGCGGCGTTGAAAGCGAAAGTACCCGATTGGAACGCCGAGGGCTCCGGCGCTCTCGATCAACGCCTCGGCGCGCTGAAGTCGCGCGTGGCGAAGATCGAGGACGACCTGCGCCGCTCGAATCGGGCCGAGGAAGCCCGTAAGGTAAAGGAGAAATTCGACAAATGGCTCGACGAAGTGCAGCGCTGAACGATCGCAAGATCTTCACGTACGAAGAGGCAGCCGCATTGCTGCCGCAAGCGCAACGCATCACCTCCGATGCCGTGGCCGAGGTGGAATCGCTGCCGGAAAGCGAGTCGGCCGTGGCCGATTCGGAGCGGATCATCACCGACTGGGCCGGCGCCATCATCGAGCTGGGCATCGAAGTCAAAGGCCTCTGGCTCATCGACTTCGACAACGGCAGCGGCTACTACTGCTGGCAGCATCCGGAACCGTCGCTCCAGCACTTTCACGGGTACGAAGAGGGGTTCGGGGGGAGGGTGAAGCTGCAGTGAACCAGTGGATTAGTAGATCAGTGGATTAGGAGATTAGTGGATTAGTCGATTAGTAGATTAGGAGATCGCGACCATCTGGCTTCCTGATCTACTAATCCACTAATCACTAATCCACACCAGTCCACATCAACCATGCTCAAAGCCATCTCCTTCGACCTCTGGGAAACCCTCCTCACCGACACGCCGGAATTGTCGCGGCGCCAGGAGAGGCTGCGGCTGGAACGGATGGAGCAGGTACTCGCGGAGCGTGGATTTGGCGAGACGGCGGCTCGGATCGAACAGGCGTATCGAAAACTGTGGCATCGCTGCCACGAGTTGTATTGGTCGCGCGACGAGGACATCGCCTGCCGTGTGCAGATCGAACATTTCCTCGAAGAGCTCGGGTTGGATGCGGCGACGTTCGATGAAACGGCGCTTGCGGCGCTGGAAGAGGTCTACGCCGGTGCGGCCATCGAGGTGCTGCCTTCCATCGTTCCCGGCGCGAATGACGTCGTAACCGAGCTGCGCGAGCGCGGCTACCGCATCGGTCTGATCAGCAACACCGGCCGTACTCCCGGCTATGCGCTTCGCGAGATTCTCGATCGCCTCGGCCTGGCGCCGTCGATCGACGTCATGGTGTTTTCGAACGAGCACGGCGTCTGCAAACCGCGCCCGTCGATCTTTGCCGCGCTGCGCGAGGCGCTCGACGTTGCCTACGACGAGATGATGTTCGTCGGCGACAATCTTTATGTCGATGTCCATGGCGCGCAGCGCCTCGGCATCACCGGCGTCCATTTCGATCCGCCCACGCGCGGTACGGCCATCGCGCCGCCGTTCGAGCACGGGCTGCAGATCGTCCCGGACGCGACGATCCGCGACCTGCGGGAGTTGCTCGGGGTGGTCCCGGCGCTCGCTACCGTGTCATGACCACCGACCGCGCGGCGCGGGACTGCGCCGCCACGGCTGCGGCGAGCCGCGCATCGTTCCAACGAATCACGGCGGCATCGAAGGCGCGATCGTGATCGCACGAAGGCGGACTTGACAGGCCGCGTGAAGTACCACCCTGGGAGCGCGGGCGTCTCGCCCGCGCTTGATGCCCGCCATCCTGCCGGTTGCAAGCGCGTGCGAGACGCCCGCCCTTTTGCCGCGTTAGCGGCAACAAGACGGTAGCCAGGGGTGCGAGCGTTTTTTGCGAGCACCCCTGGTAAAGAGATGTCGTGGTTTGGTGCCGCGTCAG
>JADGNY010000200.1 GCA_017883235.1 Thermoanaerobaculia bacterium
GATCGCTCTCATCATCGAGCCCGGGCGCCGCGGAAAGAGCTCGCTCGACATCGGACGCGAGCTGGTCGCCGACGGTCTGCTGGCACTCACGCGGCGGGAATGGATTCCAGGAAAGCCGGCCGGCAGCCTTGGCGGCAGCCGCGTGGCGCGGATCGGCGCGGCGCTGGAACTGGGACGACGCATCGCAGCACACTCCACGACATCGTCCGAACCGATCCGCGATCCCGCGGTGGTCGCGCGGCGTTTGATGGCCGCGTACGGCCATCGCGTGCAGGAGACCTTCGGCGGCATCTTTCTCGATGCCCGGCACCGCATCCTCAGCGAGCGTGAGATCTTCGTCGGAACGCTGACGTCAGCCACGGTCTCGCCTCGCGAGGTCTTCCGTTACGCGCTGAGCGATCATGCCGCCTCGGTGATCCTCTTCCACAATCATCCCTCGGGCGATCCGTCACCATCGCCGCAGGATCTGGCGTTCACGGCGAAACTGGTGGGAATTGGCGAAGCGCTCGGCGTCAACGTTCTCGATCACCTCATCGTCACGACCAGCTCGTTCCTTTCGTTCAAGCAGCGCGCCTTGCTGTGAGTGAGGAAAACACCTGAGGCCCGCCGTTGCCCCGAACCCCGCCTTCGATTTAGAGAGGAGGCTTCTATCTCTCAAACAAAGAATTCAGCCGGCTTTGCGCTCCGATGCGATGGGGTCCTGCTCCACACCGAAGTCGAGCGGTTTCCCAACGAACAACGCTTTCAGCAGCTTCAACCATGCATGAACGCCGTCGACCTCGTAACGGTAAACGACGCTTCGGAACTCGAACCCGTCGATGAGTTTGATTGGACGGATCGTCCTGGAACCGGGCCGATATTCTCGTGCCGATATGCCTGCCGGGGTGTGAGATCCGCTTGCGTAAGGTGCTGTCCGTGGTGCCATCTCCTCCGCGTCCTCAGACGCCAGCGCTGTCTCCAGCATCTGCTCGCGAGTTTCGACGGTTAGAGACTCTCCGGCACCGGACGCGGCCGGACGAGACTCGTCGAGATCGGCGCCATGACGCCGGGCAATGTCAGAAAGTACCTGCATCGATGTCGGCATGCTCGTTTCTAAGTGTCTCACTCGCCACGATAGGTGTCCAACTCGCTCACCGCTTTGGCAGCGCTTCGCTCGTCATAGGCGAAATAGCGTCCGTCGTTTCGCAACGCGCGGTAACCGAAGGGCAATTTCATCGACTGCACGATTTTTGCCATCCCTTGCTTACTGTACCAATCGAGAAGTTTGGGCCCCTTCGGTGAGGCATGCAGCCATGTTCTCCCTCCGTAACTCCTTTCGTACGAAAGGACTACGGCGGTGTCGAGACAGATCCGAGTCAACCGCTTAGGCACCCGTTCCGATGAGCAGTCCAGAAGCTGCGGAAGCGCCTCCGGCGGCGCCGCGGTCATGAACCAGACAAACACGCTGTCCGCTTCTGTCTCCCCGGGGAACGGATACTTTCTGACAACCGCAATGAAGCCGACAGGGATGCCCCGGTCACCGCCGACCTCCGCGGACAACGTAAGAACGACCGGCTGCTGGCGCAATCCGCCTCCGACGACAGTCACCCAGCGAAGGAGAAAAGGCCAGTTCCAGTGCTGGTCCGCACGCTCCGCCATTCCATCGATGATCGGCTGTACATGCTCATCCCAGAAATCCACGTCATCCGTAGACGTGCGGAGAATTCGAAGGTTCGTTTTATGTCCCTCGCTGCTTTCTGCCCATCGAACGAATCTGTTCATGTCCACTCGTCCACCTGCTTCTAGGAGTGACCGGGGGACAGATATCCACACCATGTGCTGGGCTTGGGGATGGGATCATTTGCCGCGCCCACGGCATTCAGCCTGTTTGACCGTTCCCCGGCGCCCCTTCGGATCGTGTCCGGTGCGGTGGCGCTCCGACGTAACGCTCAGATGACGTACTCGAACGCGCCGGACGGACCGTTTCTCGTGCCGCAGCTCGATCCGTGTGCTATTCCAGCGTGGATCGCATCGTGGGGAACTGTTCGAGGATGAAGGCCAAGGGGCCGGCGAGGTGATGCGAGGAAGCGGTGGGGGTTACCGTTGACAGCCTGAAGTTCCTGCCATCAATCCATTAGACTCACTCCTCCGCCGTGTTCCGGCACCTCGACTAATGGACAAGAAGGCTCTGACCGAGACCGACATTCGGACGAAATTCATCACGCCGGCAATTCTGGCCCGATGGGACGTGATGACCCAGGTTCTCGAAGAGCACTCCTTCACGAAGGGACGCGTGATCGTTCGCGGGAAGATGACGTCCCGCGGCAAAGTCAGGAAGGCCGACTACATCCTTTTCTATAAGCCCAACCTGCCACTGGCCGTGGTCGAGGCCAAGGACAACAACCACACGGTGGGTGCCGGCATGCAGCAGGCGCTCGACTACGCGGAGACGCTCGACGTCCCCTTCGCCTACAGCTCCAACGGCGATGCGTTCCTCGAGCATGATCGGCTGGCGAGCGGCGGAACCGTCGAACGGGAGCTCACTCTGGAGCAGTTCCCGTCGCCTGAGGACCTCTGGGGCCGGTATCGCGCAGCGAAAGGACTCACCGACCGCCAGGAAAGCATCGCCACGCAGGACTATTACGACGATGGCAGCGGGAAGGTGCCGCGTTACTACCAGCAGGTTGCCATCAATCGAACGGTGGAGGCGATCGCCCTGGGGCAGAACCGGATTCTGCTCGTCATGGCTACCGGCACCGGAAAGACGTACACGGCGTTTCAGATCATCTGGCGGCTTTGGAAATCGGGCGCGAAGAAGCGAATCCTCTTCCTCGTCGACCGAAACATCCTCGCCGACCAGACCAAGACGAACGACTTCAAAACGTTCGGCAAGGCCATGACCAAGATTACGAATCGCACGGCGGACAAGGCCTTCGAGATCTATCTCTCGCTGTACCAGGCCGTCACCGGAACCGAGGAAGATCAGAACATCTACAAGCAATTCTCTCCCGACTTCTTCGACCTCGTCGTCGTCGACGAGTGTCATCGGGGCAGCGCTGCCGCGGAGGCGTCGTGGCGACGGGTGCTCGAATACTTCTCATCGGCCACGCAGATCGGCATGACCGACGCCAAAAGAGACCAAAGAGGTCTCCAACATCGACTACTTTGGAGATCCGCTCTACACCTACTCTCTCAAGCAGGGCATCGCCGACGGCTTCCTCGCCCCCTACAAGGTCATTCGAATCGGTCTCGACAAGGATCTCGACGGCTGGCGTCCGGAGATCGGCCAGACCGACAAGTACGGCCAGCCGATCGAGGATCGCGAGTACAACCAGCTCGATTACGACAAGATCCTGGTCCTGGAGAAACGCACCGAGCTCGTCGCGGCGAAGATCACCGAGTTCCTCAAGGCGACCAACCGCTTCGCCAAGACCATCGTCTTCTGCGAGAACGTCGACCACGCCGAGCGAATGCGGAAAGCGCTCGTCAACGCCAACGCCGATCTCGCTGCTGCAAACAGCAAATACGTCATGCGCATCACCGGCGACAACGACGAAGGAAAAGCGCAGCTTGACAACTTCATCGATCCCGAGTCGACCTACCCGGTCATCGCCACGACCTCGCAGCTCATGTCCACCGGAGTCGATGCCCAGACCTGCCAGCTCATCGTGCTCGACAAGCGGATCAACTCCATGACCGAGTTCAAGCAGATCATCGGCCGCGGCACGCGGATCAACGAGGACTACGGCAAGCTTTACTTCACCATCATGGACTTCAAGCGCGCCACCGCGCTCTTTGCCGATCCGACGTTCGACGGCGATCCGGTTCAGATCTACGAGCCCTCGGCAGGCGACCCGGTGGTCCCTCCCGACGACATCGAGCCGGAGGATCAAATTGGCGAAGATGCGCCACCGCCCTACTACGGCGCAGCGCTCGATCCCGATCAACAGACGCCTGGTGCGAAGCGATACTACGTCGATGATGTGGCGGTCGTGGTGGCCACCGAACGTGTGCAGTATCTCGACGCGGACGGCAACCTGATCACCGAGTCTCTTCGCGACTACACTCGCAAGACCGTGAAGAAGACCTATCGCTCGCTCGACGCCTTCCTCCGCGCCTGGAACGATGCCGACCGCAAGCAGGCCGTCGTCGACGAGCTGCTCTCGCAGGGCGTCTTCATCGAGGAGCTGGCCGAGGAGGTGGGACGCGGTTACGATGCGTTCGATCTGGTCTGCCACGTTGCTTTCGACCTGCCGCCACTGACGCGCCGCGAGCGTGCCGACCGCGTCAACAAGCGCAACGTTTTCGGCAAGTACGGCGATCGTGCGCGGGCGGTGCTCCAAGCTCTGCTCGACAAATACGCCGAGGGGGGTGTCCGCAGCGTCGAGTCTCTCGACATCCTCAAGGTCGATCCGCTCACCGACCTCGGCACGCCCGTCGAGATCGTGCGCTTCTTCGGAGGGAGAGACGCCTATCTCGCCGCCATCCGCGAACTGGAATCCGAGCTTTATCACGAGGTCGCCTGATCCATGCCCAACGTCTCCAACGTCGTCAAGACTATTCAGGACATCATGCGCAAGGACGCCGGCACGTACGGCGACGCGCAGCGGCTCGAGCAGCTCGGCTGGATGTTCTTCCTCAAGATCTTCGATGACCGGGAAACCGAGATCGAGACCATCGGCGATCGCTACAAGTCGCCTGTCCCGAAGCAACTGCGCTGGCGCAACTGGGCCGCGGATGCCGAGGGGATCACCGGCGAGGGCCTCCTCGAATTCGTCAACAACACGCTGCTGCCTAAGCTGAAAGCGCTGCGCGGCGCCGAGGACAAGATCGCGGGGCTCATCCGCATGGCGTTCGATGACGCCAACAATTTCATGAAGAACGGCACGTTGATGCGCCAGGTGATCAACAAGATCAACGGCATCGACTTCAACGCCTCGGATGACCGCCACATGTTCGGCGACATCTACGAGAAGCTGCTGAAGGATCTGCAGTCTGCCGGCAATGCCGGCGAGTTCTACACGCCGCGCGCGGTGACGCAGTTCATCGTCGACCAGGTCAATCCCCGCCTCGGCCAGACGATCCTCGATCCGGCATGCGGCACCGGCGGCTTTCTCGCCAGCGCCATCGAGCACCTCCGCAAGCAGTCGAAGACGGCGGCGGACGAAGAAACAATTCAAACCTGCTTCGCCGGGATCGAGAAGAAGCACCTGCCGCACATCCTCTGCATGACGAATCTTATGCTGCACGGTATCGACGTGCCGTCGAACGTGCGGCACGACAACACGCTAGCGCGACCGTTGCGCGACTGGTCGCCGAAGGAGCGGGTCGACGTGATCGTCACCAATCCACCGTTCGGCGGGATGGAGGAAGACGGGATCGAGGCGAACTTCCCGTCGGAGTTCCGGACGCGCGAGACAGCGGACCTCTTTCTCGTGCTGCTGATGAAGCTCCTGAAGCCGGGCGGCCGGGCCGGGCTCGTTCTACCGGATGGGACACTCTTCGGCGAAGGGGTGAAGACGCGCATCAAGGAAGCGTTGCTCCGTGAGTGCAACCTGCACACGATCGTGCGTCTGCCGAACGGCGTGTTCAATCCCTATACCGGCATCCGCACGAACTTGCTCTTTTTCACAAAGGGGGCGCCGACGACGGCGGTCTGGTATTACGAGCATCCCTATCCGCCGGGAGCGAAGAGCTACAACAAGGGCAAACCGATCCGGATCGAGGAGTTCGAGGGGGAGAAGGGGTGGTGGGGCTCGGAAAGCGACGGCTTCGCCGCGCGCGTGGAGACTGAACAGGCGTGGCGTGTGTCCGGCGAGCAGATCAAGGCGGGCAACTACAACCTCGACCTCAAGAACCCGCACAATCCAGATGAGGGCCCGGGTGATGTCGATCATCTGCTGCCGGAGTACGAGAAGCTGCTCGCGCAGATCGCTGGGACGCGCGCGGTGCTAAAGCAAGAGATTGAGAAGGCGCTTCTCGCGACGACTGGTAGCGGTGTATGAAGCGGGAGGAGTTCTTCGACAAGTTCGAGCTTCTGGCAGAGATCCCGGCGGCGATTCCGAAGCTGAGAATTCTCATCTTGCAGCTCGCAGTTCAGGGCAAGCTTGTCGTTCAGTCAAAAGCAGACGGCCGTGCTGCGGACATCTTCGCTGCTGAGCCAATCGTCGTCTCGAAGGGTGTCGAGTCTCGACATGAGGTTCCGAAGTCATGGCTATGGATCTCGTTCGCCGCAGTCGGAGATCAGAGACTCGGGAAAATGCTCGATCAAAAAGGCAACCGAGGGGAACTCAAGCCCTACCTTCGCAACACTAACGTCCAGTGGATGAGATTCGAACTGGATGACATCAAACAGCTCCGGCTTGAGCACTCTGAACTCGAAGAGTTCCGACTACACGCCGGTGATCTCCTCATTTGCGAAGGTGGCGAGCCGGGGCGATGTGCAATCTGGAGGAACCAGAAGCATGAGATGTACTTTCAGAAGGCTCTTCATCGTGTGCGACCGCGGGCGGGAATTCTAGTCGAGTACCTCGCGATCAACCTCCGCGCTGATGCAAGCAATGGAGTTCTGGCGCAGCATTTCACCGGTGCAACCATCAAACACCTGACTGGTCGTTCTTTGGACGAGTACGCGATCCCGATCCCACCCCTCGCCGAGCAGAAGCGGATCGTGGCGAAGGTGGATGAGTTGATGGCCTTGTGTGACCGTCTGGAGGCGCAGCAGAAAGAGCGCGAGTCGCGCCACGCCGCGCTCGCCCGCGCTTCGCTGTCCCGCTTCGCCGACGCACCCACCCCGGCCAACCTCACCTTCCTCTTCCACAAGTCCTACACCATCCCGCCCGCCGACCTCCGAAAATCTATCCTCAGCCTGGCAGTTCGAGGAAAGCTCCTTCCGCAGAAATCCAGTGACACTCCAGTCGAAGAATTACTAGAGCGCACTCTCGCTGAACGCAGAGCGGGGAAACGTACCAACGCAACCAAAACACTGATTCTTGGAAGCGAAAGTGCGTTGGGTTACGACATTCCAGACTCATGGCGATGGATGACCCTCGATGAACTACTGATATTTGGGCCAACGAATGGCATTTCACCAAAAGCGGTAGACCATGAAACACCTGTCCGATCGCTCACCTTGAGCGCGACAACGTCGGGACGGTTCAAGGGCGAGCATTCGAAGTTCATCGCTATCGACGTGCCGCGCGCTTCGGAGCTCTGGCTACGCGACGGCGACGTTCTCGTTCAGAGAGGTAACACGTTTGAGTATGTCGGCGTCGCTGTGGTGTACCGCGGAAAGTCCCATCACTTCATCTACCCAGACCTGATGATGAAGTTGCGTGTGGCTTCTACTCTAGAAACCGCGTTTGTTGTTCTTGCGATGAAAGAGGACAGTGCCCGTGACTTCTTGCGCACCCGCGCATCTGGAACATCCGGGAGTATGCCGAAGATCAATCAGACCACCTTAAAGGGTCTGCCATTGCCAATCCCACCCCTCGCCGAACAACGCCGGATCGTGGCCAAAGTGGATCAACTGATGGCCCTCGTGGACGAGTTGGAAGCGCAGCTCGCCGCCTCCCGCGACACCGCCGCGAAACTCCTCGACGCCATCGTCGGCGAGTTGACGGCCTGATGCCTCGGTCCCCTCGTGAACACCGCGCGACGTAATGAGGCGGGAGCCGGCGATCAATCGATCCTGATGACGAAGACGCCTCGCCCGTCCGCCTGACGGTGCGGCAAGACCGAGGGACTGAAGCCGGTTGGTGTCG
>JADGNY010000106.1 GCA_017883235.1 Thermoanaerobaculia bacterium
CACCCCTGGTCTGCGTTGTCTCTTGGAAGCGTGCCGCGTCAGCGGCACTGGATGGAGTCCCCGATTACTCCAGTGCCGCTGACGCGGCACCAAACCATGGCATCTCTTTACCAGGGGTGCTCGCAAAAAACGCTCGCACCCCTACCTTCTTGTTGCCGCTAACGCGGCAATTTCAGCGGCGTCTCGCCGGCTGCGTTCCAGGCGAATGTTGGGGGTCTTGCCAGACCGGAGGCGAGACGCCTCCGGGCCAGCCGGCGAGACGCCAGCGCTCCGTTGCGGCGAGACGCCAGCGCTCCGTTGCGCTAAGTTAAATCCCGCCACCGCTCCTCCGCCGATACCGCCTTCTCTTTCCGCAGCATCCGCAGAAGGCTCGTCACGGCGTGGCCTAGGCGCCAGCTTCGTGATCCGAAGACCTCGGCGAGGAGTTGGTCGAGGATCGTGACTCGCTGCTGTGTCGATCGCAGCGCCTTCTCCAGTTTCTCCATGTCGCCGAGGATCGCGAGAACTTCTAACGTCCGAGCGGAGGTGGGGGCAACGCGATCGTGAAGGACTGAGCTCGAGCGCAAGCCGTCGAGCAGCGACAGTTGGTCCGGATCGAGAAGGCTGTTGTCAGTGTTTGTCCCGCTGCGGTTGAAATCGGGATTGACGATCTGGCGGATGTGCTGCTCCGAAAGAAGGGTCAGACCTTCAATGCCGAGGCGTGACAAGGCATCGTGAAGATCGCGCACCACGCGGACCGGATCGGCCAGCAGCTCTTCGTACGACACGAGCAGGCGCGGGAGTCCCTCGGTGTCGCGGAGAAGCGTGCGGTTGTAGTGCTCCCACAAAGCGATGGAGGCGAGCAGCGGGAGGCGGTCGCGATTGGCCACCGAACGCGCCACGGCCATCGGCTCACGCCACGGAATGACGATGATCGCGTCGGGCAGCGCGTGGCGCCAGATCGGAAACAGGAGCGAGATGCGCGGATCCTTGAGCAGAAACGGACCGCGCCCTTGCAGCGATTGCACGACGTCCTTCGCGCGTGAGACGAAGTCGTTCGACAACTTCGACAGCGCAATCGGCGTGACGTTCTTCCAGCTCGCGCCGAGCGTGGCCAGGGTCTCGCGATTGATCTCCGCCGCCACGCGATGCTCCCAGTAGCCGGTGGGATTGAATATGTCCGGCGGCGCCAGATCGCCCGGCTCACCGGCATAGACTCCCATGGCATTGAGAAGCTCCGCCACCAGCGACGTGCCGGAGCGATGCATCCCCGCGACGACGACGGGACGCGACTCACGCCCCGTCGGGGCGTTCGATTCCGGCGCGAATCCCTCGGCGCGCATGCGGCCGTGAAAGGCCTCGATGCGTGCCTGGGCGGGGGGGTAGATACACGGCAGCAGGAATCCGTCCTCCGAGGCCAGTTGGTGATAGTGAATGATGACCGGATCGATCTCGGCGAAGCCGGGAGGCTGCGCGAGGTGCTGCGTGTTGATCTGATAATTCAGCGACTCCGGCAACTCCACGCACCGCACTCCGGTCTCGGCCAGCGCCAAAGCGAGGCTGGCCTGATGCATGTGCCGCTGACACGGCGCGGCGAGTTGCGGCTGCTCGGCCAGCGCCAGGTTGTACTTGCGCCAGACCGGGGCAAGGATTCGGGCCATCGAGGTCGGAATGGCGATGACGCCGGCGTTGAAGTAAGGAATCGTCGGCGTGCCGCTCAACCCTGTGATGCAGGAGCGGGGCGGCTTTGTCAGCGAGAAGTGCGCGAACAGGCGCTCGAACACCTCATCGCTGACGGTCGGCGTCGGAGCGACCTTCGCTTGGAAGGCCTCATCGTTCAGAAACGGCAGCGGATCGCGGACGATGATCGTGTCGCAGTCGAGGACGAAGAGCAGCTTCTGCGGGGCGTCCAGCAACTCCGCGAGGAGCTGATTACGGTTGCCGGTCGGATTCGCCGGATGAAACCGCGTGACGGTGCGGACCTCGGCGCCGAGCGCTTCCAGTGTTCCGCGCGCACTCGATTCCAGCGGGCCGACACCGCAAACGACTACGCGCGCGCGGGAGAGCTCGCCGCCGAACCAGCGGATCGAGCGGAGGAGGCGGATGGCCTGGGTGAGCATCCGAGGGGAGTTTTCGGTCAGTAAGCCGACGACGACGTCGGCGGGGCGGACTGGGGCGGGCATGCGGTCCGCAGCATAGCGAAGATGGAGCATCCATTTGAGGCATACTCGAATGCCAGCATGACCGAAGGAGCCGATCGCTGACAACGAGCGCTGTGACCGAGGAGTCGGACGCCGGACGGTTGCGTTTCGCCTGCCTCATCACGGCCGCCTTCGTGATTCTCACCGTGCCGCGGCTTCTCCTGCACGAGCTCTGGCGCGACGAGGCCTGGCTATGGCTGGTGGTCACCGAGAGCCATTCCGTCAACGCGCTGTTTTCAGCCCTCGGACGGAGCGGGCAGGGGTATCTCTTTCCCTTTCTCTGCCTCCTTGCCCGGCAGGTGTCGACCTCGCCGCGGGCGATGCAGTTCCTCCATCTCGTTATTGCGAGCGCCGGAGCGTTTGCCTTCGCGCGATGGGCACCACTCGGACGCCGCGAGCGGGCCTTGTTCGTATTCGGCTATTTCCCGTTCTATGAGTACGCGGTGATCAGCCGGCACTACGCCGCCGGAGCGCTGCTGGTCTGGCTGGCCTGCGCCGCGGCACGGAGCGGCCGGCGCTTGCTCGTCCTCGCCTGCCTGCTCGGACTGCTCTGCCAGACCACGGTCTACGGATGCATCCTGGCCATCGCCGTCGTTTGCGGATGGTTGGTTCGTCGTTGGCTGCGCGCTGCACCCGAACCGTTACCGCGATCCGAGGTTGTGGCAAGTCTCGCTGTGGCGCTGGCCGGCTTTGTGGCCGGAGTCGTTCAGATCATCCCGCTGCCCGGCACCAGCTTCGCGCCGGAGTGGCATTTCCACTGGGAGCCGGACCGCGCCGGCATGGTCCTGTCGATGGTCTGGCGCGCGTTCGTCCCCCTTCCCCGGCCGTGGATCGAGTTCTGGAACACCAACCTGCTCGACGTCTGTCCCGCGCTGCAACCAGCCGGAGGACTGCTGATGCTGGCCCTGGCGGCCGCACTCCTCTGGCGATGGAAAGCGGCGTTGGTCACCTTTTTCATCGGCGCCGCCGGCATCCTCGGCTTCGGCTACATCAAATACATCGGCGTCATGCGTCACGAAGGGCACCTGTGGATTCTCTTCGCGGCCGCGCTCTGGCTGGGTGGCTTCCGGGATGACCGCCAATCGTGGCGTGCCCGGACACTCATCGTCCTGTTGATCATTCACTGCGTCGCCGGAGCCTTCGCCAGTTGGGTCGATCTTCGCCACCCGTTCTCGAATGGCCCCGCTGCCGCGGAGCTGATCCGCAAGGAAGCGCTCGACCGATACCCGCTGTTCGGCCACCGCGAGCCGCCCGCCGCATCCGTTGCCCTCCCCCTCGGCCGGCCGCTCTACTCGCCGTCGAGACGCATGTTCGTCACCCATCCCGATTGGGGTCCCGAGCAACGGGAGCTCAGCGATGAGGAAGTGCGATGCGCCGCGCGGGACTTGGCGCGGCGAGAGGCCAGGGACATCGTTCTGGTCATGAACCGGGAGATCCCATCATGGGAGGAGCTGACCCCTGCCGGCTCCACGCGCGGTGCGATCGTGGCGACAGAGGACTATCACCTCTACCTGCTGCGATACGGCGGCCTTGCCGCCACCGACAGAGCGGCGCAGTGTCCGCAACAGCCCTGAGAATCGACTAGCATCTCTCCATGTCCGGAGCCAGCGGCGAATCGTCGAGCAACCGAAGATCGAGGGGACATCGCCGTCCGCTCACCGCCTCGCGCGAAGACATCATGCGCGAAGAGGTTGAAGACGCGCTGGCAGCGACTCCCGCGGAGCGGATTGAAGCAATGATCGCGCTGCTCGACAGCGTATACGACCTGTGGACGCAACGAGGACTCGATCATGGCCAAGGACTTTGCCGATTTCCTGGAATCACTCAACAGAGAAGGCGTGGCCTATGTAGTGATCGGGGGGATAGCGGTACTGGCTCATATCCCGTACCGCACGACGCGTGACCTCGATGTTCTGATCGAGCCGACTCTCGAAAATGCTGAGAAGGCACGCCGCGCGGTCGCGGCCTGGGGATCGTTCGACCCCCAGTACACGCCGGCAGAATTCGTCGCCGGCGACATCCTTTCGTTTGGTGGTCTTCTGCGAGTCGAGATCCACAGCCGCGTTCCCGGCGTGAAATGGGAAGACGTCTGGAACGGCCGAGTCGAGAGTACGTTTCTCGGCGTGCCCACATCGTTCGCCGGTGTGGATGATCTGATCCGAATGAAGCGGGCCACCGGCAATTTGGAAAAAGACCTGCCGGATGTGCAGCGTCTTGAAGCGATCCGAAAGAACCGCGAAACCGAATAAGTCCGCCGATCTCCACCCACAGTAGAAAGCTTGCATTTCTCCGCACACCGAGGGAGCCTCGGTGGCAGGAGAAATGTGGTTATGGATAAGGAAAACCCGAGACTCATCGAGGTTCTGGCGCGGCACTGGGGCTTCGCCACCCTGCGGCCGCTCCAGCGCGAAGCGATGGACGCGGCGCTTGCAGGACGCGACACGCTCGTAGTCATGCCCACCGGCGGCGGAAAGTCGCTCTGCTACCAAGTCCCGGCAATCGTCCGCGCCTCGCTGACGGTCGTCGTCTCGCCGCTCATTTCGCTGATGAAAGACCAGGTCGACGGCCTGGTTGCATGCGGTGTTCCCGCGGCACAGCTCAACAGCTCGCAATCGGGGGCGCAGCAGCGTGACGTGGAACGGGCACTCACCGGCGGCGCGCTCCGGCTGCTCTTCGTCTCGCCGGAGCGCCTGGCACTCTCGAGCTTCCGGCAACTACTCGGGCGTGCCGGCGTCACCTCGTTCGCCATCGACGAGGCTCATTGCATCAGCCAATGGGGACACGACTTTCGTCCTGAATACCGCCAGCTTCGCGAATTGCGTCATCTCTTTCCAAATGCCTCGCTGCACGCCTACACGGCCACGGCCACTGAACGCGTGCGCCGTGACATCGTCCAGCAACTCGCCCTCCGCGATCCGGTCGAACTGGTCGGAAACTTTGACCGTCCCAATCTCACCTACCGCATCGTTCCCAAGCGTGACGAAGTCGCCCAGGTCGAGGATGTGATTCGGCGGCATCGCGGAGAAGCGGGAATCATCTACTGCATCCGGCGGCGCGACGTCGACGGGCTCGCGGCGATCCTCCGAGGGCGCGGGTACCGTGTCGCGCCCTACCATGCCGGCCTTGCTCCCGAGCTCCGGCGCGCCGCGCAGGAGGCCTTCTCCAAAGAGGCGTGCGACATCATCGTGGCCACGGTCGCCTTCGGGATGGGCATCGACCGCTCCAACGTCCGCTTCGTCCTCCACACCGGAATGCCGAAGTCGATCGAGCACTACCAGCAGGAGAGTGGGCGCGCGGGGCGCGACGGGCTCGAGGCCGATTGCACGATGCTGTACTCGCCGAGCGACGCCGCCTCATGGAAAGCCATTCTTTCCGGCGGCGCGGAGGATCCCAATGCCGAACATCGGCGCGCGGCCTTGGAGAACGTCGAGCGGATGCAGCAGTACGCCGAGGCGCTCGTCTGCC
Organism: Thermoanaerobaculia bacterium; assembly: GCA_017883235.1. Lineage (GTDB taxonomy): Bacteria > Acidobacteriota > Thermoanaerobaculia > Gp7-AA8 > Gp7-AA8 > JADGNZ01. Next base: position 5,646 of record JADGNY010000106.1, read on the forward strand.
GGCACAAGGCGCTTGTCGAATACTTCGGGCAGATCTACGACAACGGCAACTGCGGCGCCTGCGACGTCTGTCTCGATCATCACGAGTTGGTGCCGGACTCCCTGGTGATCGCGCAGAAGATCGTCTCCTGCGTCGTCCGGGCCGGAGAGTCGTTTGGCATCGGGCACATCGTCGCGATCCTGCGCGGCGTGAACAGCGAGAAGCTCCTACAGCGCCGGCACGACAAGCTCTCGACCTTCGGAATCCTCGGCGGCTATTCGAAGGAGGAGCTTGGCGACTGGATTTCGCAGATTGTTGCTCAGCGGTTTCTCGAACGGACCAGCGGGCTGTACCCCATTCTCCGGCTGACCCCCACATCGCGCTCGCTGTTGCGCGGCCTGCGCACCGTGAGCCTGATGCGTTCCGCGGATCACGAAGACTCCCGCGATGATCGCGCCTGGATCGGGGTCGATCACGCTCTCTTCGATGAGCTGCGCGAATGGCGGCGGCGCGAAGCGGAGTCTCACGGCGTTCCGCCGTTCGTCATCCTCGGCGATTCCACTCTGCGGCACCTCGCGGCGGTGCGGCCGTCTTCACTTGAACGGATGCGTCAGATCTCTGGAATCGGCGACAGCCGGCTGTCCACGCTCGGCCCTGCGCTACTTACCGTTATCCTCGACTACTGCACGAAAGCGGGTGCGACCTTCGACGCTCCGGCACCGCCACCCCTGCCGCCGAGACAACCGAAGATCGTGACCGCCAGCCGCAGCCAGGCATACGCCGCCTTCCGCCGCGGCGCGTTGATCGACGACGTCGTCAATCTCACCGGCCGGGCCCGAAGCACCATCACCGGCTACCTCGCCGACTTCATCGTCAGCGAGCGTCCCCGCACCATTGAACGGTGGGTCGACCGCGAGCACTACGACGCCATCACCCCGGTCGCCGCCCGCCTCGGCACGGAACGCCTCAAGCCGATCTACGACGAATTCGAAGGCCGCCTCTCCTACGACACGATCAGGGTGGTGGTGGCGCACGTCGTCGCGCAGACCGCTTCCCAATCGCCGTGAACGAAACGAATGGCGGCGATTGCCCGCCGCCATTCGCCTTGCATCCTCCTGCTACCCGTTCGGATCGACGCCGAGCCCCTTGTCGCCACTGACCGCCGACGCGGTCTGCGGCGATCCGATCGGATCGATGATGGACCTGCCGTGGGCGACCGCGATGAACGAGGAGAAGAGTGCAAACGCGAGGATGAGTCTGAAGTGCAGCATAGCTACCTCCTTGAGGAGGCTTACGTGTCACCGGCATCGCGGTTAGGCCCGTTTCCGTTCCGCCACGCGAACGGCACGGGATGTATCCGCCTGAAGTAGCATTTCTCGATGGCCGAGATGGCAACAGGCAGACCGAACCGAAAGAGAGGTGGCATCGCCGCCTTAGTCACTGCATCGCTCCACGCAATCATGCGTGAGGATGGGGGAGCGCTGGACGCCACCTCCGGCCGTCGATCGAAGCGTTGCGAGTTGTATCTCGATGTTCTGATCCAGCCGACGCTGGAACGCAGAGACGCCCCCACATCACCGTCGCGACGGTGTCTCTAGCGAGTGTCGAGTATACACGCTGACTCAGATCAAACAGGCGGCGTCATCTGAGGTCTTCAGGTTGTGGCGCGCGAGCAAAGGCATGTATTGGTTCTGTTCGTTGCAATATTTACCTATTAATCGGGGTAGGGAAACTCCCATCGGCGTCACTCCTAGAGCGAGAGGAAGTGCGGAGTCCTACGCCAAGAGGTCAGATCGTCAGGCTGGTCGCTCGTGACGCGATGACATGAGGGAGAGTTTCGATCGAATATGAACGTCTTTGTGCGGTTCCTTCATTTCTGTGCGGGCGTTGACGGCGCTCTACTTCGCCGTTGCCCACGCCATGAGCGGTCGAAGTATTTGAGGAGCGGCACGCTCGTTCTACTGACCGCCTCGTTCGCGTTTGCGGGTGCGGGCTATGCGGTTTTCACGGTATTCGAGCGAATCGAAACGGCCCTGTTCTTTGGTGGGCTATGGGCGCTGCTGATCCTGAATTTGGATTCGCTACTTCTCGCTACGTTTCCGAAGTGCGAGGCGTGGTACCGACAATTTATGCATGCTGCGCCCCGCCTTATTCTTGCTGGCTTCGTCGGGTTCACTATCGCGCACCCGATTACGGTTCGTCTGTTCCAGCCTGAGATTAACGAGCACCTCGATGGCGAAGCAACAAACAAACGCAATGACTCCTTGAATCGGAGAGACGAGACGAAGAGGCAGGCCGCTCGGGAGGCAGTGCTGAACAAGAGCACTGTACCAGAATACGCGGCTGTCGAGCAGAGAAAGAAAGAACGTGATGACCTCATGGGTCAGTTACAGCGATGTAATTCGCTCGCAGTGACCGCGCAACGCGATTACGTCGCTGAAGCAGATGGAACCGGTGGAAGCGGTAGGTTCGGGTGTGGCACCATTTGCAACAAAAAGAAGGGTGTACTCGACGAGCAGCTGCGAGCATGCTCGGACCTGCGTAAGCCGATCGAAGGAGCAAAAAGGGCGCTGGCTGATGCGGAACAGCGGCTATTTCTCGTTGCCCCACCCATCGACGCAGAGTTGAGAAAGCGGGAAGAACGAATTGATCGAGCATACATGAGCGACATAGCTTCGATCGCATCCTCGCAGTCGCGATCGTTTTTCGCGCGTTCCGAGGCGTTGGAAACGATTGGAAACAGACGGCCTGACGCCGCACGTATGCGTTGGTTTGTGTCAATAATGTTTGTTGTCGTCGAAATTATGGTCGTTTTCACGAAAATCATCACTCCGGCGGACTCAGCGGATCGGCTTGCCGTTGCAACGCGGGAAGCGTTCAAGGAACGCATCCCAGCCATAGCGAGCGAACTGGCCGGCCACGGAAATGCTGTGTACCCAGAACCTCCTGAGTTGGAACCGGAGTATCAGACTGAGGAGCCGGCAGAACCGATTCTCGGGACCGGCATCCGTCGACGAAATATCTTGGTCATCCTCATGACGACGGCGGTAATGGTCGTAATGCAATTGCTCGGGAGATCAGTCGAGGAGATTGAAGTCGCGGGAACTCTTGTCGTCGGTGCCGCACCTCTCATCGCATACTACCAACGGAAACACTCGAAGGAGAATCATCAATGAAGCGAGTTTGGAGTGACACATTATCGATGGTCGTGCTCGGAGTGATCACGATTCTCGTAGTTATCGGAGGCCGTCAGCTCTTTGTGCGTCCCGCTACGAAAAGTTCAATTCCAACGAGTATCGCGGCCGGGCCGCCGCACGACGATACGGTCGACCGAAGGCTCGACCGTATCGAACGAACTCTGGAGAAGCTTCAGCTCGACGTCAAAGCGATTGAAGGCAATCACGCCGCAACGTCAACCGAAGGCAATCACGCCGCAACGTCAACCGAAGGCAATCACGCCGCAACGTCAACCGAAGGCAATCACGCCGCAACGTCAACCGAACTCGTGAATGCCCCACCGTCTTCATCCAGTCCAAGCTCCGATCAGGATTCCCTGAAACGAGGATTCGATTACGTGTCGCAACAAACATACGATGGGGGGAAGCATGGCCGCATCCTCGCCGATTTGGTCGCGGGCTACGCGATTGCGGGACTATCGCCAGAAATGAACAACGCCCTTGTGACCACTATCAAACAGGTGAACGATATAGGAGTGGCCCACGCCTTGGAACAGAGTCGCAGTCTTCCACATTCAGAGGCCGTCAACCAACTGCGAGTGTTCCTCGCGACGACACCCAAACTTACGATCGGGCAGAAGTCGCGCATCAATGCGGCCATCACTGCCCATCGGAATGCTGGCGGAATCGAGAAGTGATTGCACCGGTGTGATAAAGTCTAAGTAGTTGATTCGAAGGTAGTTCAGTCTGGCGCCGAAAGGCATTTCAACCGGGTTAGCGCCGTGAAAGGCTGTCCGAGGCCTCCGATTAGGGCCGTTTCGGTACCGCCAGGCGAACGGTATGCGTTGGCACTAGGCGCCAACGCCTCGACACGGTCGCAGGCAGTGACCGTCGCGACAGCCGTTGATCGAGCGTGAGCTGCGTCGAATCGTTCTCGTCAGCCAATTGCGAGTACGCAGCCGGTTCTTAGACGATGCCATCCTCATCCAGCCCATTCTGGATCCTCGAAGCAGGAATCACCCGGCTGCCTTCGGGGACGTCGAATGTGGCAAAGCGCGCGCGTTTCCTGCGGGAAGGAGGCGCCGGTTGCGGCTGGAGGGCCGCGCGCGCCATATCCGAAAGGACACGACCAAGCCGCCGCCCCGTGGCCCGGGCGTTCGCCAAAGCGGCTTCATAGACATCATCGTCGATGGTCACAGTCGTACGCATGATGTGATGATACGGCGATGTAGCGATGTCAGCAAGCTGGTGCGATCCTTTGATGGCCGCGCTTCTACTCGAACATCGGCGGCCTCACCGGGCCGGAGCGGATGTCCTGGATCACGGTGTTGTACTTCGGATGCCAGAGCGTCCAGGGCTCGCGGCGGTTCAGACCATCGATCCCCGACGAAGGGTAGAAGAAGGCGCCGGCGGCCTGCATGGCAATGGAGACGGCGATCAGGGCGATGAAACCGAGGCGGAGGGGGCGCTTCATCGAACCGGCGATCGGCGCGATCAACCAGACCATCGCCGGAAGTACTCCGGAGACGTAGCGCGGTCCGAAACAGAAGCCACCCGCCCACTGTATCCGGCCATACACAATGAGCTGGCCCATCAGTCCGGCGATGAGCAGCACCGCCAGACGCTTTTGGCCGGCCTCATGGAACCACCTCGGCCCAACGGCGAGCAGCAACAGCAAGAATGGGGAAAAGACGAAAAGGCCTTTGCCCGGACTGACCAGAAGCCCGGCGATTCCCTCCGGAATGGTATTGGTGACATTGACGGCGGGATCGGCGAAGGCATATCCACCGGTCGCGGCGCCGAAGACCAGTACGTTGTATGCGAGCAACACCGTCGACAACGCGGCGGCCGGAACGAGAAAGGCCTTCCACATCCTGCGTTGCAGAAACCAGGCGCTCACAGCCAAAGCCATGATTCCGTCGCCGGGGCGGTTGAAGACCATCAGCGCGCAGCAGATGCCGGCCATGTAGCACCACCGCGGCCGCTCTTCGGCGCGCACGGCGGCGTACAGCACGGTCGCCAGAAGCAGCTCTCCCAATCCGTGCTGCCAGAAAGCCTGGCTGCTGGTGACCCACGTGTTGGTTCCGAATGCGTAGGCGATCGTAAGAAGCAATGCCGTGCGAGGCAACGCGATCCGAAGCAACAGCAGATACATCACGGCGACGGACGCCGCGGCGATGAGGGCCGCGCATAGCTTTTCCATCACCGCACTGACCACTTTCACGCGATGGGGGTTCCAGCCGGTCCTCGATAGGTAGAACGCGGCCGGTGCGTACAGCGGCGCCACCAGCAGGGGAGTGACGACCGGATACAGCGAGTAATCGTGACCTCTCAACGGCACCGTCCAGAACACTTCGCTGTGTCCGGTGTTCATCTCGCTCTTGAAGAGATCGAGCTGCAGCGTTCCGGTCCGCCAGATTGCAAGCGGGAGGTAGCGCGCCGGAAACGTGTCGCCCGCGTCGATCAGCCGCAGGTTCACGTTGTAGACGACGAAGGCAAGGATGGCCAGCCCCAGCGCCGCGGATGCATGGCGCTGGTGAAAGGCGCGTGCGGTTTGAAGGAGGGACATCTCTCGGGAGTGCTCGTGATGATGGTCATGATACGCGAGCAATCCCTGGGGGTGAGCCGAACGGCGAGGCCATCAGGCAGAAGTGACATTGAGCGGAGCACTTCTGCTTTCTGCCTTCTGCTTTCTGCCTTTATGAGGGCAGAGGTCAGAAAGCAGAAGGCAGAAGTGACGTCGAGCGGAGCATATTCGTTCGGAGATGTAGCTATCAAACGCCACCTTGACGCGCCGGAATGCTTCGATGGCGGCTCCGAATGTTCAGCGCACATGCTCGAGGAATGCTTCAACTGACCATGATCCCCTAGTGTCGTGTCAAGATTGAAATCGGAGGTTAATCGCGTCTCAATTCACGCCGATAACCAATCGTCAGTATCATTCAAGTGTGTTCGCTCGAAACCCACTCACCCGCGCCGGCTCCATCGGTCTCCTGCTCGTTTGCGCGAGCGTCGTTGGGGCGCAGCCTCACCTCGTCAAAGATATCAATCTGACGTCGTCGCCGGTCGGCTCGATGCCGGGGGGACTCGCTTCCGTCGGGAACGTGACCTTTTTCTTCGCTGCTGACCAGGCCACGGGAAACGAGTTGTGGAAGACCGACGGCACCGAGGCCGGCACGGTGCTCGTGAAAGACATCGCGCCGGGGGCGGCATCCGGCGTCCCGACGGATCGGCTGGGCGGCCTCGTCGTAGGGAACCGCCTCGTTTTTGTCGCGTCCGACGGCGACCATGGACTCGAGGTCTGGGCCAGCGACGGCACGGCCGGCGGAACGGTCATGCTGGCCGACATCGCTCCCGGGGCCGCGTCGTCCAACCCTGTGCTGGTTACGACGGCCGGGTCGACCGCCTATTTCACCGCCACCGCGCCGGCGACCGGCACGGAACTGTGGGGAACGGATGGGACGCCCGCCGGCACACGCATCGTCAAGGATCTCAACGCCGGCCCGGGCAGTTCGTTTCCCAGAATTCTCGGAGCCTTCGGCACGCGGCTAGCCTTCCGCGCGATCGACGGCACTGCCACGGGTCTCTTCACCACCGACGGGACGGCGGAGGGAACGGCGCTGGTTGCTCATCTCAGCCCCGCCTCCGGGGTCGCCGCCGGGAGGGCCTTTCTCTTCGCCGTTCCGACCGGAGCGAGCTCGTGGGATCTCATGAGAACCGATGGAACTGCCGGCGGTACCGTGGTGATTCGTCCCGCGTTCGCGGGGTCACCGCCCGCCTCCTTTGCCGTGGCCGGTGACACCGCGTACTTCGTCGCCAATGACGGCATCAGCGGCAGCGAGGTCTGGGCCAGCGACGGGACCGCCGGCGGAACCCATCTCGTGGCAGACCTGGCGCCTGGCTCCACGGGTCTGACGATCAGCGGAATGGCCGTCCTGGGCGGCCGTCTCCTGTTCATGACCAGCGGGGCCGGCGGGGAGTTGTGGACCTCGGACGGTACGGCATCGGGAACGCGCGTCGTGAAAAGCATGCCGTTCGCAACGCCCGGGTTCGTGTCGGGAGCCAACTATTACTTCGCATGGAGTGACGGAGCTCATGGCTTCGAGCTCTGGAAAAGCGATGGCTCAACCGAAGGGACGTCGATGGTGAAAGACATCGCCCCCGGCCCCGAGGACTCGATGTACTCTGCCTTTTTCGTGCCGCGTCCGGACGGGATTTTCTTCGCGGCAAACGATTCCGCGGCCGGTTTCGAACCGTGGATCAGCGACGGCACGGCAGCCGGCACCCGCATGGTGAGGAACATCGCACGCGATACCGCCCTCGGCTCGTCCCCTTCCGGCCTTGACAGCGTCGGTGGAAAGCTTTTCTTTTCTGCCTGGGACGGCTTCTCCTCGTCGATCTGGACCAGCGACGGCACCTCGGCCGGTACCTCCGCGGTCATTGGTTCATCCACCGGAGGCGCTCAGCCTATCGGGGTGGGCGTCGCCAGTGGTGGGCTTTACTACTATGTTGCCGGCGACCTGCCCAGGCTGGAGCTCTGGAGGACGGACGGCACAGCCGCGGGAACCTTTCGCCTGTTCCAGGAATCCGAATCGCGGTTTTTCGATGCCCTGATTCCGTTCAAGGGCGGCCTGTTCTTTCAGGCCGCCGACGCGGTTCATGGCGTGGAGCCGTGGTTCACCGACGGCACGGTTGCGGGTACCCGGCTGATTGCGGACATCCTGCCGGGGCTCGACGGCTCCTTCCCGTACGCCGAGGAAGCGACCGCCGTCGACGACCTGGTGTATTTCCCCGCGGAGGGTACTGGTCCGGGCGGAACGCAGGCCTGGCGGACAGACGGGACAGAAGCGGGAACGAAGGAGCTCAGCGCACCCGACTGGCGCGACTCCGTATCGCCGCAGGACTTTACCCGCATTGGAGATTGGGTCTACTACGCCGCCAACCTGAACGACGGCGCATTCAATCTCTGGCGAACGAACATCGCCTCCGGAGAAATGGTCCTGGTGCATCGGTTCCTCGACTCGCATGCGCCGTATGCCATGTGGAACGTCGGTGGCGTGTTGCTGTTTACTCTCAGCGGAGAGTTGTGGCGCAGCGATGGCACCGAAGCCGGCACGGCGAGGGTCCTCGGCGCCATCCCTGTCCCGTCCTGTTTCAATCGCCAGGACTTCGCGGTTGGCGACGGATTGCTGTTCTGGTTCGCCTATAAGAACTACATTCCCGAGCTCTGGCGCAGCGACGGCACCGCGGCCGGCACGTTCCGGCTTGGTGCATTCGAGGGCCCATACGCCGAGTCGTTGCAGCAGTGCCTGCCGCACGATCTCCATTACCACGGCGGACGGCTCTACTTTGTCGGCAACGACGACATCCACGGCGCCGAGCCGTGGGTGAGCGACGGCACGATCGGCGGCACGCACATTTTGTACGACCTCAACCCAGGTATCGCTTCGTCCGACCCCGCCCAGTTCGTCACCTTCGGCGGGATCCTCTACTTCACCGCAACGGAGCCGGGCAGCGGTCGCGAGTTGTGGGCGACCTGCGTCGATGACTGTCCCGCCCGGCGACGCGCGGTGGGTCGTTAACGATGCCGTGAGGCGGTTAGCCGACGGTTAGCCGGCATTTCTCACAGTCTCACTGGAAATCGTCGGCAGCCTGTTACTCGTCGAGAGCCTTCTCCCCCGCTGAGAAGCGCGGGGGAGAAGGACTCTCGACGAAAGGGCGTTGCAAGTAGTTCAGACAGACTGTGTCGCGGAGTCGTGATTGAGTGAGAGCGACGGGAGGAGGGTCAGGCGTTCGGTCGTTTCTTCGTGCCAGTGACCGAACTCACGTACCTCGGTGATGCGCGCCGTACACCTCATCGAATCTCATGAGATAGTCACAAAAGTCCGCTCTCGCCTCCAATCGGTTATGTGTAAGCGTCTTCCGTTTCTTCCTGTCTCTCTTCTCGTGCTGATCACACTGGCTTGCCCGGCTTTCGCGCAGGCACAGCCGAAGGTTTCGATCAACGACGTCACGGTGGCAGAGGGAACGCAACCGGGAACGAGCTCGACCTTCGCGGTATTCACCGTCAACCTCTCTTCCTCGCTTGACCAGTATCTGTTTGTTCCCATTGCCGTCCACGACCAGACCGCGAAGCGCGGACTCGATTTCCTGTGGAACAACGACTTTGCCATCTTCCGCCCCGGAGCGCTGACCACGACGGTTCGGGTTGAGATCGTTGGCGACAGCTTGCCGGAGGGAGACGAGACATTTACTTTGGAGTTGTTGCCTCCCACGGGAATCCTCGGCGGAAAAACGATCGGCACCTGCACAATCCTCGACGACGACAACGCCGTCTCCCCTCTTGAACAAAGGGTTGCCGAAGGAGAAAAAGGACAGATCAATATCCGTCTCACCGACCCCGCTGTCGCCGACGAAAAGGTGATTCTTCAGACCGACGCTCCAACGCTTCTGGTGGTTCCAGGCTCCGTCACCATTCCGGCTGGCGCGCCGGGAGTGTCCGTCGAGTTCACCTGCCTGAACAAAGTCGGTGCAGGATCGATCATGGTCACCTTGCCGCCCTCCCGCGGGGGCCGCACGTATGTACTGTCCGTGGCGGTGCACGACGCAACGACCCTGACAATCGATCCCATCCTGCTCGATCTCTCCCTCGGCGGCTCGGGGACTGTGACGGCTACGGTCAACCCTGTGCCGGCGGCGCCGCTCAGACTCATACTTCTGGCGGTGACGAGCGGAATTGTCAGCATTCCGGACACGATCCTCACCGGTGCCGACGGCCGGGCCATCATCCCGGTACGCGCAATGGGCTCGGGCTCCACGATCGTGAACATTTCCATGCTCGACATCAATGGCGGTGCCTCGTCGCCTCTCACCGTCAATGTGACGGGAACAGTAGTCGTCGTTACCAGCATCGCTCCGGCCGGTGGCCGTGAAGCGGGTGGCGATTGGGTTGCGATCAACGGATATAACTTCCTGGATCACTGCGCCTACTCATTCGGCGGAGTGCCGGTGGTGGACAGCAGGATCGTTCAGCCTGGCAATAAGATCGTGCTTCTGACACCACCGCATGATGCAGGCTTTGTCGATGTCGAGGTCCGATGCGGCACGGGATCGTTCGTGCTTGCAAACGGGTTCTACTACACTCCGACGCCGGTCACGTTGAAGAGTATTTCTCCCACGTCCGGTACGACGAAGGGGGGAACGCTTGTCACCTTCAGCGGCGCCAATCTTCGTTTCGATTCATGCACCGCCATGTTCGGGCAGACGCCGGCGTCGCCGGTTTCGACGCATGGCGCTACCCTTTCCATCAGCGCCATGGCCCCGCCGCACGAGGCGGGAAGCGTACCGGTCTCTCTGGTGTGCGGGAGCGAGACGGTAACGTTGCCGGATGCGTTCCACTACGTGGAAGGGGACGATCCCCCAGCGACGGTCTCCTTTTATTCTCTCCAACAAGGATCAGTCGTCGAAATGGCCGGTGTCTCTTTCCGCCGCGACGACGAGATTCTCATTAACGGCATTCTTGTGCCCGACGTTTTGACACCGGAAGCATCCGTGCATACCTTTCACGTGCCCGAGATCACTGGCCAGGCGCAGTTGACCCTGCGCGATTATGCGGGCAGGACGCTGACCCGCACGGTGGCGGTCTACGCGCCGCCGAAGCTGGCCTATACGACGGTGCCGAATCGCATCACGCTCGGAGCGGAGTTTTCAGTTACCGGGACAGGATTACGCCGCGGCCTGACCTACACGCTTGGGCCGGCGCCGGTGCAGCCGATTCCGAACATGCTGATCAACACCAACGACCGCTCCGTCTGTGGGTATTTTTGTGATGGACCGGCTGTGTTTCGCACACCGATCAGCATCGGGCCCGGCACGTTTTCGTTCACCATCGCCGATCAGGGCACCGTTCTCCTGACGCAACCTGTCGAGGTGACGGCGTCCGGCCCCGCGGTAAGCGCCGTCACGCCGCCGTGCGCCGCCCCCGAGGGAGGCTCGCTCGTCACGATCGTAGGAAGCGGCTTCGACGACGGCGCGGCCGTTCAATTCGGTACCACGCGGTCGATGGACGTCGTGGTAAAGGACCGGTTTACGATCGTTGCCAAGGTGCCGCCGGCGTTCGGTATCACACAGCCGCAGATCACCGTCTTCAACCAGGACGGCAGCGCGGCAACACTCACGAACGCCTTCAACTACAAATCCGCTGTCGACGGGGGCTGTGGCGGCGGACGGCATCGCGCGGCGGGGCACTGATGAGCCGGCGATGGTTTTTCGCGCTGTCGCTTCTATTTGCCGCGTCGTCGCTCCGCGCCGCCCCCGCCGTGATCACACTGGGGAATTCTTACTACTCATTTAGTAGAACCTCCGGGACCGTCGACGTCTTGCTCATTCGTTCCGGCGATCTGTCGGCCGCGTGCAGCGTCCAGTATCACGTGAGCATCGACACGATGATCTTCGATGCTACGGCGAGCTTTGATCCCAAGCAGGATTACAAATACTTTTACTTCCCCATGCCGTACGACAATAAGGTGTACGACAACCGCGACGACTCGACGAAGAACTATTTCATCTCGATCAGCAATCCGGTCGGCGCCGTGATTGGTTCGCCGAGCAGGGCCCCGATCTTCGTCAGAGAGAACGAAGCGCCGCCGGCAGCCATATTTCAAAGTACCTCCGCGGCGGAAGGCGACAGCGGGATTACGCTGGTGCCGATCGCCATCACCCTTTCAGCGGCGTTTTTGGCGCCCGTCTATGTGGATGTCTATGCCATCGGGGGGACGGCCGAGCCCGGAACAGACTATGAAGGTATCGGGACTCTTCCCAAAGTCTCCCTGGGTCAGGTGCGCTTCGACGCGTTACAGACCACCGGCCAGATTGTCATCCGCGTGAAAGGCGACCAACTCTCGGAGCCCGATGAAACGATCCTCATCGGAGGCGGGATCCCGGGTTTCACGCAGTTCCCAACCGCGGTTGGCACCCTCACCATCCTGAACGATGATTACCTCCTGACGCCGGGAACGCAGCGAATCGCTCGCGGCACGGTTGGCTCGCTGAGCGTCGCTACGAGCGTCCCGACGCCTACCACCGATCACGTGCTGCTCTCGTCGTCGGATCCGAGCGTGGCCGCCGTTCCCCCGTTCGTCGACGTTCCTGCCGGCTCGCTGGGGAAATCCTTCGATGTGACGGCCGTTGGCGCCGGATCGGCTGTCATCGCTGCGACCTGGCCGCCGTCGCGAGGCGGCGGCACGATGGCCGCTCGCGTCGATGTCTACATTGCGACCTTCTACTCCTTCGAGAAGTCGGCCCTCAGCGTGACGCTTGGACAGAGCGCCACCGCCACGATGCACTTCGCCCCACCTCCGAGCGAGCCCCTCCTGCTGTTTCTGTCCCAGACGAATCCAACGATCACCAGCATGCCACCGTTCTTTACCGTCGGCACGGATGGCACCGGCTCGTTCACACTCCGCGGCGACGGCATCGGCTCCACCTTCATTACGACAACGGTGCCGGCGTCCTACGGCGGCGCAACGACCGGATTCCGGTTCGACGTCACTCCCGCTGCGACCTTTTCGATTGGAAGACTGGATACGGCATCAGGCCCATCCACAGGAGGGCAGATCGTCAGGATCTACGGCGACGCCATGGGTAGCCGCTGCACGGCGATGTTTGACGGTGTTTCGGGACTGAACACAAGCCTCGTGACCGCCGGCTCCTTCACGACCAGCACGCCGCCACACGACCCCGGGCTCGTCGACGTCGCCGTGCGCTGCGGGACCGATACAGAAACATTGTCGAAGGCGTACACGTACACGCCGCAGACGTCACGCATCACCGGGCTCTCACCCACCATCGGCTCCGCCGGCGGGGGAGTGCTGGTCGCGGTGACTGGCGAGAGCCTCCGCCGTGGCCGCTGCTCGCTCTGGTTCGGAGGCGCTGCCGCCACGACCCTGCAGAACGACCAGACCACGGCGATGCTCGTCGCGGCGCCGCCCCATGCCCCCGGCAGCGTTGACGTTTTGATGCGTTGCGGCAGCGACGCCTCCACGCTCGCGGGCGCGTTCCTCTACACGAGCAACGAGATCCTGCCGCTGCTCGAGGGAATCAATCCAGCATCTGCCGCGCCAGGCGACCGCATCATCGTTTCCGGCTCCGCCCTCCGAGCCGATGACGCGATCTACTTCGACAACGCCGCGGGCCTCGACGTGTCGTCGACGGCCGAGCAGCACTTTGTTACGGTTCCGGATCTGCTCCCCGGCAATGTAACGATCACGCTTCGCGACGTGGCCGGGCATATCGCGGCAGGGCCGAGCTTCCGCGTGCTGCCGGCTGTGGCGCCGCAGATCGCCAGCGCTCCAACGCACGTTCTGACGTCCTCCGAGTTCCCGATCAGCGGCTCTGGACTCAGGAGCAGCCTCACCTTCCTCCTTGGCAGCACGGCTCTGCAGCCGGTTGCCATTGCTTCGACATACGGGCAGTTGCGGCTGCCGGACTCAATCGTCCCCGGGACCTACGCACTCACGATCGCCAATCAGAACGTCGCTCCGCGTACGATTCAGGTGACCAGCGGCCTGGCAATCACGTCGGTGTCAGTCCCATGCTCGTCGACCGAGGGCGGCTCCATGGTGACGATCAAAGGGAGCGGCTTCGCGGCAGGTGCGGTCGTCTCGTTCGGTGCTGCCGATTCCGCCGATGTGACCGTTCAGGACGCTCAAACCATCCTGGCCCGGGTTCCGCCGTCATCAGGTCTGGCCGGCGAGACGATCATCGTCACGAATCCCGACGGCCAGTCAGGGCAGTTGTCGAATGCCTTCCACTATCGTTGGCCAGATCCCGGCTGCGGTACGAGGAGGCATCGCGGCGCGTCGCACTGATACTAATTTGATCCCATGAACACACGCCATCCAGCCACGCGGATCGTCTTCGTCTGCGCCATGCTGCTTGCTTCCCATCGGGCCATCGCACAGTTCGGGCAGCAGGGGCCGAAGTTGGTGGCCGCGGCCGGCATTCTTCAAGGCACGTCTGTCTCCATCTCCGCCGACGGCAACACGGCCGTCGTTGGCGGTGGTCCCGCATTCATCTGGAGGAGGAGCGGCGGAGTCTGGAGCCAGCAGAGCGCGGCGCTTGCCGGCTCGGACGCCATCCAGGGAATTGTCGACGCCACGACCGCCGTGGCCATCTCCGCCGACGGAAATACGGCGATCGTCGGCGTGCCCCGAGATAACCATGGCATCGGGGCGGTGTGGATCTGGACTCGGAACGGAAACGGCTGGATCCAGCAGTCCCCCAAACTGGTGGCGTCCGACGCGGTGGTTACCGGTGCGGATTACGCCACCCATCAGGGCACGTCCGTCGCCCTCTCCGCCGCCGGCAACACCGCAATCGTCGGAAGTCCCGGCGACAACCATGACACCGGGGCTGTCTGGATCTGGGCCCGGGTCGGAGAATTCTGGACCCAGCAAACACTCGAGCTGGTCGGCTCGGGGGCAATCGGTGGTGCCGGACAAGGGAGGTCGGTGGCGATTTCCGCGGACGGCAATACGGCCATCGTCGGAGGGCCCGGCGACACCGCCGACAACCACGGCGGCGCCGCCGGGGCGGCGTGGGTCTGGACGAGGAGCGGAGGACTCTGGAGGCAGCAATCGAGGTTGGTCGGCGCGGGGGGAGTCAGCTTCGCCGGCCAGGGCCAATCCGTGGCGCTCTCCGCGGACGGCAATACGGCGATCGTCGGAGGTCCCGGCGACTACAGTGGTTCCGTCTGGGTCTGGATACGAAACGGAGAAGTGTGGACCCAGCAGGGTGGGAAGCTGTTTGTTCAGGACTTCAGCCAGGTTCAAAATTTTTCGAGTGGCCTGGGCTTCGCCGTCTCCCTCTCCGCGGACGGGAACACAGCCATCATCGGCGCGCCCTGGCTGGCCGGCCCCCAGGTCGATCCTTCCAGCGGGTTAACCACCGGGACAACATGGGTCTGGACCAGGAGCGGTGGCGTCTGGCATCAGCAGCCCGCCCCCCTGACAGGCCTCGACGGTGTGGAGGCTTCACAGGGCGTCTCCGTTTCCCTCTCCGCCGACGGCAAGACGGCAATCGTCGGAGGCTACTCCGACCGCAACTTCACCGGCGCGGCCTGGGTCTTCTCCGCCGGAGTCGCCCCGAGTCCGCCTCCGCGTCGGCGCGTGGCCAGACACTGAGAAGGCAGAAGGCAGACGTGAGGTTGAGCGGAGCACTTCTGCCTTCTGCCTTCTGCTTTCTGATATGCCGTGGAGGCTTCATCGGCGCAGCCGGAGATACGATCCGTTCGTTTTGGAACGATCACGAAAACGATGTGTGAAGGGATGCGGGCAGGCCGACACGGGGCGTATCCTCCGAGCCTCGGAGGGCTCGACGATGCGCCGAAGTCTGTTGCTGCTGATTGCTCTGCTGGTCTGCTCGTTGCCACTGTTTGCCGAACAGCCGGCCCTCATCCCGCGCAAGCTTCTTTTCGGAAATCCGGAGCGGACCACGCCGCGGCTCTCGCCGGACGGTACGCAGATCGCCTGGCTTGCTCCCGACAAGAACGGCGTAATGAACGTATGGGCGCGTCCGATCGCCTCAGACGCGCCGCGTCTCATCACCAACGAGGCCACGCATCCCATCTACTGGTACGCGTGGGGGGCGGACGGCAAGCACATCCTCTATCTGCAGGACAACGCGGGGGACGAGATCGACCACCTCTTTTCCGCCGATCTGGAGAGCGGCAACATCCGCGACCTCACGCCGTTCCGCGGCGTGCGTGCGCAGAACATTCTGACCAGCCCGCGGCAGCCGAACGCCGTGCTCCTCGGCCTCAATCTCCGTGACCGTAAGGTCTTCGACATGTACCGCGTCGACCTCGAGTCCGGCGCGGTGACGCTCGAGGCGAAGAATCCCGGCGACGTTCTCACCTGGAGCACCGACGCCAACTTCGCCGTCCGCGGGGCTACGGTATTCAACGGCACGACGGGAGAGACGATCATCCGCGTGCGCGACGGTTCCGCGCAGCCGTGGCGTGACCTCGTGGTGATGCCGTTTGAACGGGCGCTCTTTGACGGGCAGGTGATCGGAGGCTCGCTGATCGCGGGCTTCTCTCCCGACGGCAAGAGCATCATCGTCCACTCCGCTCTTCACTCCGACAAGGGACGCCTCGTCCGCATCGACGTGCAGAGTGGCAAGGAGCTGGGCGTCGTGGCCCAGGACCCGCAGTCAGACGTCGACGATGATGGTTTGAGCCCTGCTGTCATGGCGAATCCGGTCACGCAGGAGATCGAAGCGGTGAGGTTCGACTACACCTCACCTCATTGGACGTTTCTCGACGCAGCCACCGGCGCCGATTTCGAGCGCATCGGCCTCCAGGTGCCGGGGTTTCTTCGGATCATCAGCCGCGATCGTGCCGACAAGACGTGGCTGCTCTCGGCCTCGCGCAGCGACGCGGCGACGGTGTACGTCGCCTGGGACCGTGCGGCGAAGAAGCTGACGCCGCTCTTCAGCGACAACCCGGATCTTTCTCGCTATCAGCTCGCTCCGAAGAAGGCCGTCGTGATCAAGGCCCGCGACGGCCTGCCGCTCGTCAGCTACCTGATCGTTCCTCCCGGGGTGGAGCCGAAAGGACTACCGCTGGTTCTCGACATCCACGGCGGCCCGTGGTTCCGCTGGAGTGACGACTTCGATCCCGAGGCCCAGTTGCTCGCGAATCGCGGATACGCGGTGCTCCAGGTGAACTACCGCGGCTCGACCGGATACGGTATCGGCTTTCTCACTGCCGGCACGAACCAGTGGGGACGCGGCACGCAGCAGGATCTCTACGATGCTGTGCAGTGGGCCATCGACCAGGGGATCGCCGATCCGAAACGCATCGCGGCGTTGGGATGGTCGGGCGGCGGGTTTGGAACGCTGCACGCCCTGGAGCAACGGCCGGACCTCTTCACCTGCGGCGTCGACGGGGTGGGGCCGGCGGACGTCGTCACACTCTTCCGTTCGTTTCCGAGCTATTGGAGCGGCATTCTTCTGCGCTGGCGGCGGCGCGTCGGCGATGTCGAGCATGACCCGGAGCTCAACCGTCTGATCTCGCCGCTCTACCATGTGGAATCGATTCGCGCTCCGCTGCTGATCGGCCAGGGGCAGAATGATCCCCGCGTGACGATTGCGAACACCGACGGCATGGTGAAGGCGCTGCGCGACGCCAAACGGGACGTCGTCTATGTTGTCTATCCCGACGAGGGACACGGATTCGGAAGGCCGGAGAACAATCTCGACTTCTACGGCCGCGTCGAGGAGTTTCTGGCCAGTCACCTTGGCGGCCGTGCCGAGCCATGGTCAAAGATCGAGGGCGCTACGGCACAGGTGCGATGAACGGCGATTACCCGCGTCTACTCCTCCAGTAAAAGCCGCCGCCCCCGAACAAAAGAACCAACACGACAATCAAGATAATGAGGCTCATGATCTTCTCCTTTCTGAGACAAGAAGCATGCGACGTGCCAGTCCCGGGCACGCATTGGGGTCGGGTCTAAAGTCTAAAGTACAGGTCCAAAGTCGAAAGTACCGTTCAGGCTGTCGACTCAGCGATCCTTTCTTCCTCGGCACTTTCGACTTTGGACCTGACCCCTTTGCTGACCAAGTAGATGCGGCGCTCCCCTGGAGTCCATTCATGGCCTCGCGGAGGCCAATCATGGCCTCGTGGAGTCCAATCATGGCCTCGTGGAGTCCAATCATGGCCTCGTGGAGTCCAATCATGGCCTCGTGGAGGCCCAATCATGGCCTC
>JADGNY010000107.1 GCA_017883235.1 Thermoanaerobaculia bacterium
TACAACTTGGGGGTCCTTCGACCGTCCTGCGCCGCGCAATCGCTCCGCGATTACGCGGCTCCGGCGGCTCAGGATGACAGTGAATTGAGAGGCGCCTAACCTACGATTTCAATCTTGACGCAACACTAGGCCGCTGTTTCCGCCAGCATCGCCGCTTCGCACTTGCTCCGTTTGTTCCCCATCGTCCACGGCACGATCGTCTTCGGGATTGCGATGAGAAAGTAAACCATGCCTGCCCACGCCACCCATCGAGTGTGCGCAAGGGCGATGGAGATCACGCCGAAGAGCCCCATGAAAAAGTCGTCGTAAACGCGCTCCAGAGTGTCGATCTCTTCCACCGCATTGAGCTGAAGTTCCGCACGTTGACGCCAGGCATTGCCGTACATCGCCGCAAGGAGCCAGAAGACCGAGGTCACCCCGATGCCATAGATCGTGAAGAGGAACGCCGCGCCGCCGGGCGGAAGATCGACCCGCTGACCCATGATGCTCTGCGTGTCCAGCGTAAACATGAACTTCAGCGGGTAGACATAAAAAAGGATGACGAAGAGCAGGAACGTATTCAGTGCCATCGTCGTCTTGTCCTGCAACGCGTAGCGCTTGTAGAAGTGGTGATGCTCAAACCAGATGTCCATGAAGATCCAGAAACAGATGGTGAACGGCAGGAAGCCGCGCAGCATCTCCATCATCTGGGCATACGTCTTCGGCGCTTCAAGCGATACGACGAGCAGCGAGATGGCGAACCCGAAGACGACGTCGCTGAACGCCTCGACGCGCGTCACTTCATGCGCGCGGTTGCGGAACGGGATGGCTTGCGGCATGGGGAGATTCTAGCGTGCTAAAGTCGCGCGCCATGATTTCCCGCCCCTACGACGGCCATTCTCCGCGCATCGGCGCACGCGTGTTCATCGCCGAGAACGCCACGCTCATCGGCGACGTGTCCCTCGGCGATGACTGCTCGATCTGGTACGGCGCCGTGCTGCGCGGCGATGTGCATTCGATCCGCATCGGTCCGCGCACCAACATCCAGGACAACTGCGTGCTGCACGTGACGAACGACACGCATCCGATCGACATCGCCGAGGAAGTCACCATCGGACATGGAGTCATCGCTCACGGCTGTACCATCGGACGCGGCGCGCTGATCGGCATGGGCTCGCGCGTGCTCGACGGTGCTCGCGTCGGCGAGCTGGCCCTCATCGGCGCGGGGGCGCTGGTGGGCGAGGGGATGGAGATCCCACCGCGCACGCTCGCCGTCGGCGTTCCGGCGAAAGTGAAGCGCGACCTGCGGATGGACGAGATCGTGCGGCTGGAGCAAGCGTGGCGAAACTACATCGAATACAAGGAGAGATACCTGGAAGGATGAAGGCGGAAGGATGAAGGATCAATCAGTCCTTCATCCTTCATCCTTCATCCTTCATCCTTCGCTATGAGAACCTACGCAGGAACCCTCGACCAATCGCATTCCTCCACCACCATCACCATCGCCGGCTGGGTGCAGAAGCAGCGTGACTTCGGAGAGCTCGTCTTCATCGACGTTCGCGACCGGAGCGGCATCGTGCAGGTGGTCGTCGATCGATCCAAAGGCGCCAGCGACCCGCTGCTCGCCGCCGCCAAAGAGCTTCGCTCCGAATACGTCGTCCGGATCGAGGGTGAGGTCCGCGAGCGTTCGGAACAGACGAAGAATCCGAAGATGCCGACAGGTGACGTCGAAATCGTCGCCACCACGATCGAGCTGCTGAGCCGTTCCGAGACGCCGCCGTTTCCGATCGACGATGACGTCGACACATCCGAGGACCTTCGCCTCAAGTATCGCTACCTCGACCTGCGCCGGCCGGCGTTGACGCGCAACATCGTGCTGCGCGACCGCGTCGCGCATGGGGTGCGCGACTACATGCACAGGCAGGGATTCCTCGAGATCGAGACCCCCATCCTGACGAAGTCGACACCGGAAGGGGCGCGCGACTACCTTGTGCCGAGCCGCGTTCACAAGGGAACGTTCTACGCGCTCCCGCAGTCGCCGCAGATCTTCAAGCAACTGCTCATGGTCAGCGGGCTCGATCGCTACTATCAGATCGCCCGCTGCTTCCGCGACGAAGACCTGCGCCGCGACCGCCAGCCGGAGTTCACGCAGGTCGATATCGAAGCGTCATTCATCGACGAGGAGTTCGTCTTCGCGCTCATCGAGGGGATGTTCGCGGAGGTCTTTCCTCTAGCCAACATCCCGATCACGACGCCGTTCCCGCGCATGCGCTGGCAGGAGGCGATGGAGCGCTTCGGCATCGACCGTCCGGACACGCGCTTCGGCATAGAGCTGATCGACATCTCGACGATTGCCAAGGCGATTGAGTTCGCTCCGTTCCGCGAGGCCGAGACCGTGCGCGCCATCGTCGTTCCCGGCGGCGCGTCGTTGTCGCGCAAACGGATCGACGAGCTGACCGAAGAGGCGAAGAAGCTCGGCGCATCGGGCCTGGTCTGGATCAAGTTCGACGCACAGCGCGGCTCCTCGATCAAGAAGTTCCTCGGCGATGCCGGATTCGATTCCATTCGCGAGGCGCTGCATGCAAACGAAGGGGACATGGCCCTCATCGTCGCCGGCAGGACAACGAAGGTCTGGGATGTGCTCGGATCACTTCGCCTGCGCGTCGCCAAAGAGCAGGGGTTGATTCCGGCCGACCGCTGGGACTTTCTCTGGGTCATCGACTTTCCGCTCTTCGAGTGGGATGAGGAGAGCGGCCGCTTCTTCGCGCGCCATCATCCGTTCACCTCGCCGCGGCTCGCGGACGTCGACACGATCGAAAGCGATCCCGGGGCCACGCTCGCGCGCGCCTACGACGTGGTGCTGAACGGCCTGGAGCTCGGCGGCGGCTCGATCCGTATCAACACGCCCGAGCTGCAGTCGCGCATGTTCCGCGCTCTCGGCATCAGCGACGAGGATGCCCGCGACCGCTTCGGCTTTCTCCTCGACGCCTTCCGCTACGGTGCTCCCCCTCACGGCGGCGTCGCCCTCGGTTTCGACCGCATGGTCATGCTCATGGCCCGCGCCGAATCGCTGCGCGAAGTCATCGCCTTCCCGAAGACCGCGCGCGCGCAAGATCTGCTGAGCGAAGCGCCGTCAGCGGTCGATGAGAAGCAGTTGGAGGAGTTGGGGATTGCGCGCCGCCCATCCTGATCGCGTGCTAAGACTTCATCCTGATCGCGCGAGGCGCGATCAGGATCTCCGGTGGAGCCGCGCGGGTTGAGGCAGTGGAGCAGGAAGGCAGACCGCGCGGCGCCACCGGAGATCCCGCGTTTTCGCGCGGGATAAACTCTCTCCCAATGCAGCCCTTCCTGACCATCCGCCAGTCCTCCGCCTCCTATCCCGTCTACGTCGGCCGCAATCTGCTCGGCGATATTCGCTCGCTCATCGACAACCGCGGCCGCATTTTCGTCATCACCTCGAGCGCGTTGCGCGACCGCTTCGGTGAACAGATCGCGGCTTCGCTCGATGCGGACGTCATCGCCATCGAAGAAGGGGAGGCGTTCAAGACGCTCGACACGGCCAGCAGCGTGATCACGCAGCTCCTCGACCGGGGCGCGAAACGCGACTCGATGGCGGTCGTCGTCGGTGGAGGGATGGTGGGCGACACCGCCGGCTTCGCGGCGTCGATCTTTCTTCGCGGCATCGACCTCGTTCACATCCCTACGACGCTCCTCGCGCAGGTCGACAGTTCCCTCGGCGGGAAGCTGGCGGTCAACCATGCCAGTGGGAAGAACCTCATCGGCAGTTTTTATCCGCCGCGCGCGGTGATCTCCGACCTTGCCGCGCTCGACTCACTGCCGCGCCGTGAAGTGCTGAGCGGGCTCTTCGAAGCGCTGAAAGGTGGCGTGATCGGCGATGCGTCGCTGTTTCAACTGCTCGAATCGCCGCCGGACTTCGATGTCGACGAGGTCGTGCACAAAGCGATTCGTGTGAAGGCGGAGATCGTCTCCGCGGACGAAAAGGAAGCCGATCTGCGGCGCCTGCTCAACTACGGCCACACGATCGCGCACGGCATCGAGGCAGCGCTCGACTATCGCGATCTGACGCACGGCGAGGCGGTGGCGTGGGGAATGATCGGCGCGAACGCCATCGCGAAGCGGCGCGGTCTGCTCGACCGCGAGACCGCCGCGAGAATCGAGCGTGCCATCCGCGCCTGGAATCCGACGGCACTCCCCGAGAGGATCGACCGAGAGGCAATCCTCGCCGCGACGGAACATGACAAGAAAAACACAGGCAGCCAGCGCGTGATGGTCTTCCCGCGCGGCATCGGAACCTGCGAAGTCTTCGCGGATGTGACCGAGGACGAGATCGCGTACGGTGTCGACGCGTTGCTGTAATAAGGGATTTGGTGTTGTAACCTGTCACGCATGAGCACAACAAAGCATGCCGTCGAAGAGTTGTACGAACGCGCGTCGGCGCTCGCGCCCAATGACCGCGCGGAGCTCGCGGGCTTGTTGCTCGAGAGCATCGAAGACGAGCCGGACGAAGACGTCGAGGACGCATGGGCGGCTGAGATCGAGCGAAGAATGGCTGACTACCGCGCCGGTCACGTCCGAACGATCGAGTGGTCTGAAGTTCGCGCCTATCTACATCGTCCGAGTCGTTGATGCGCATCCGATTCTTCGAGGAAGCCGTGGCGGAAATCGAAGAGAGCCGCGCTTGGTATCGCCGCCGCAGCGAGTCGGCTGAAGGAGCGTTTCTGCGGGAGCTCGACCACGCGATTGATCTGGTCGTGGATGCGCCTCATCGCTGGCCAATTTACTTGAGCGGAACCCGAAGGTATGTGTTCCCAAAGTTTCCATACTCGCTCGTCTACTTCACGGAAGACGATCTCGTGAATGTCGTTGCGGTTGCGCACGAAAAGCGCCGGCCCGGCTATTGGCGTGAGCGTCTTCCCAAGTAGCGACCGGCGGTCAGTCAGATCAGCCTATCGAGCACTTCGGCTGGAACACGCGCGCGAAGGTGCGGGTACGCCTCAATGAGTCGCCCGATGTCGGCGAGATCCTTCTGGCGCTTCGTGCCGCGCCGCGTTTCATCGAGAAACGCCCAGAGCTTTCCTTGAAGCACGTCCTCGACAGCGGCGACTTGCAACGTGACGCCAAGAACCTCGCGCGGCGTAGCACGGGGCACGAACGCGAAGTAACGCGGATCCGTCTGAATCTGGACGCGAAGCTGGGAGTCCGTGGCGCTCACATTGAGACTGTGCTCGAAACACTCGACGCGAAAACGAGAGGCCAGGAGACGTTCGACGAGAACCAGGTCCTCCGCGGCAACGGCGACATCGAGGTCGAGGCTGACGAGGGGCTCGGCATAGGCATTCACTCCCTGGCCGCCGATCACGCAGTAGTGAATGCTGTTCTCGGTGAGGACGGAGAGAAACTCATCGAGAAAATCAGCGCGATCCTGGGTCACGGCTTTCCAGTATGCGAGCGCCTGCATCCGCGCATCTTACGCCGCCCGCGTCACCGGGAGCTTGAGCACCATGCTCGTTCCCACTCCCTCGATCGACGCCACCGTCACTTCGCCGCCGTGGGCTTCGACGACCTGTTTGACGATGTAGAGGCCGAGGCCGGTCCCGCCGCCGCCGCGGAGCGACTTGGTGCCGCTCTGCTTGTACTTGTCCCAGATCTGCTGCAGCTCGGCAGACTTGATGCCCATCCCGCTGTCGGTCACGGTGATGACGATCGCCTCGGGGACCTCGCCGTTGCGGATGATCTGCGCGCCGACGGAGATCAGTCCCTTCTTCGGCGTGAACTTCAATGAATTCGAGATCAGATTGATCACCGCCTGCGTCAACTTCTCCACGCTGCCGATGATCTGCGGTATGTCGCGGCCGTGCGCGGAGAGGAGAAAGACCTCATCGCGCGATGCCACGCTTTGCAGACTGCGCACCGCGCGCTTCAGCAGGCCGGCGATGCGCACCGGCTCCTGTTCGACGGCGAAGCTTCCGGACTGGATCTTGGAGAAATCCATGATCTCGTTGATGAGGCTCATCATCCGTTCCGACTCCCGCCGCGCCTCGGTGAGGAGATCGGCATTCAAGGTGTCGAGCTTCGAGCCCTCCTGGGAAAGGACGAACTCCAAGGTGCCCTGGATGCCGGAAAGGGGCCCGCGCAGGTCGTGAACGATCTGGGCGGTGAAGTCGGACTTGGCCTGCTCCGCCTCGCGCTGCCGGGTGACGTCTTCGAACCAGAGCGCCACGGTGGGGGTGGCGTAGTCGTCGACCTGCATGATCTTGTCGACGCGATAGGTCCTTCCTTCGATGTCGACGTCCAGCGAACGGTGGGCGTCGGCATCGAGAAAGAACCCCTGCAGCCATCCGCTCTCGCCGGCGACGGCGCGCGCCGCCTGGGTCAGCCAATCCTTGGCATCGCCGCCGAACGTGGCCTCGAAGGCGTCGTTGCGCCACTCCACGCCGCCGTGCTCGTTGACCAGGGCGATCGGAGTCTTGAGGTTCTTGGCGATGACGTACTTTTCGGTCAGGTTCATTTGGGCACCGTAATGGCGCGTTCGTTCTGGAGCTTCGCCAGGTTGAAGAGCGTCGTGAATGGATCGAACGGACTGAGGATCAGCAGCTTCTGCAGGTCGAGACGGCCGTCGATCAGCGAGATGAGGTAGCCCTCCTGGGCGGTGAGGTTGAACCGGTCGAAATTCGACAGAAACTCCGCCGTCAGTTTGGGGACGGCCTGCATGGCCTTGGGATGCGCGAGAAAGTCACGGACGATCGTGGTGCGGAGGATTTCGGTGTAGCCGCGCAGCGAGAGATCGTTCGGATAGGCGCCTCGCGCTTCGATGAGCTTGAGATAGGTGTACCAGGCACCGTTCTGCGTGAGCGAATCAGCCACCAGACGGCTCCAATCCGGCACGGGCGCAGCTTTCGGGAGCGAGGACATCGTTGTGCATTCTATTCCGGAGCAGGACAGACACTCGTATCTGTGCCCCGTTTGTTACACTCACGCGCCGTGTCCGATGCTGTTGTCGCCATAACTACCCGAAAGCGCCGCAGGACGCGGCTGATCATCCTCCTGATCGCAATCGTCCTCGGAATCCCGGGGGGCTTCCTTCTCGCGCACGCGATCCGGGTGCCGCTGGTCAAGTCGCTCGAGAATTACCAGCCGGCGATCATCACGCGGATCTACGACCGGAACGGGATCGGCTTCGCCGAGTACTCGATCCAGAAGAGGATCGTGGTGGCGAAGCGCGACATGGCACCGGCGCTGGTACAGGCGGTCGTGGCGACCGAAGATGCCGACTTCTACCATCACGGCGGCATCAATCCGAAAGCGATCTTCCGCGCCGCGCTCAAAGACATCATCGCCCGCAAGAAAGTGGAAGGCGCTTCGACGCTGACGCAGCAGCTCGCGAAACAGGTGTTCCTCACGCCGGCAAAGGATTTCCGCCGCAAGATCAACGAGGCCTTCCTGGCCGTCGACATCGAGAAGAACTTCACCAAGGATCAGATCTTCGAGCTCTACGCCAATCAGGTGTACCTCGGCCATGGCGCATACGGCGTCGAGGCGGCCTCGCGGCTCTACTTCGGCAAGCACGCCAAGGATTTGACTGTCCCGGAAGCGGCCATGATCGCGGGACTGATCCGGTTGCCCATGTACTACAGCCCGATCACGCATCTCGACCACGCCACGGCGCGGCGCAACCACGTCCTGCGGCGGATGTACGAGGAGCATTACGTCAACAAGCAGCAGTTCCAGCAGGCGGTGAACGCGCCCATCGTGCTCGGTACGTACAAAGAGGAGTCGCCGCGGATCGGAGCCTACTTCTCGGAAGAGATCCGCCAGTACATCGAGAAGAGCGACAAGTTCGGCGTCGAGAATCTCTACCAGAAAGGCCTGAAGGTCTACTCGACGCTCGACCTGCGGATGCAGCAGGCGGCGGAGACGGCGTTGCAGCGCGGACTGCGGCGCTGGGATCGCCGGCGTGGATTCCGCAAACCGGCGCGGAATCTCGTAACCGAGGGGATCGATCCGGGCGCGTACAAAGACCCGAGCTGGTCGAGCGATCCGTATGTAACCGACAAGCTCTATCCCGCCGTCGTCATGACCGTCGAAAAGAACGGCGTCGCCGCGCGCGTCGGCAAGGACTCGATGACGCTGCCGGCCACGTCGTTTGCCTGGACGCAGCACAAGACGATGGACGGCGTCCTCAAGACCGGCGACATCATCTATATCCGTCTCGACGAGGATGCGAAGACGCACGCCCGGAAGTGGATGCTCGACCAGTTGCCGCAGGTGCAGGGGGCGGTGGTCATCGTCGACGTCAAGAGCGGCGAAGTTCGCGCGCTGGTCGGCGGCTACGACTTCCAGATGTCGAAGTTCAACCGCGCCATCCAGTCGCGGCGCCAGACCGGTTCCTCGTTCAAGCCGTTCGTCTACGGCGCCGCGTTCGAGAAGGGGCTGACACCGGCGGATACGATCTTCGATGAGCCGGTGGCGATTCCGGTCGGCAATCAGATCTACTCGCCGAAGAATTACTACGGCATGTATGCCGGCATCGTGACCATCCAGCGCGCGCTGGAGCTGTCGATCAACGTGCCGGCGGTGAAGACCTGGATGATGGTCGGCGCGGATCACGTCGTCGATTTCGCCAGGCGTTGCGGGATCACCTCCGACATTCCACGCTATCCGTCGACGGCGCTCGGCGCGGCTGGGGTATCGCCCATCGAGATGGTCGGGGCGTACAACGTGTTCGCCAATCAGGGTGTGTACGTGAAGCCGCGGCTGGTCCGCAGGATCGTCGACCAGACCGACCGCGTGCTGGAGGAACAATTGCCGGAGCTGTCGGAAGCGACGCAGGCGCAGGTGGCTTTCGAGCTGGCGCACGTGCTGCGCGGAACGATCGACCGCGGCACCGGCTTCGAGGCCCATTCGCTTCCGCCGCCGCTTGCCGGCAAGACGGGGACGACGAACTCGTACACGGACGCCTGGTTCCTCGGGTTTTCCCCCGAATACACGATCGGCGTCTGGGTCGGCTACGACGATCCGAGCCGCTCGCTCGGTGGGGGAGCGACCGGCGCCGAGGTGGCGCTGCCGATCTGGATCGACATCGTCAAACAGATCGATGTCCTGAAACTGCGCACGTCGCGTCCGGAATTCGACATCCCGCCCGGCATCGTCATGGCGCCGATGGATCTGAAGACCGGACGCCGCGGTGTCGGTCCGTGCGAGCGGGTGGTGATGGAAGCATTCATCGCCGGCCAGGAGCCGGACAAGGATTGCAGCGGCGCCACCGTGGCGGTGAGCAAGCTGCCGTACTACCTGCAGAAGCCGTTCTATCAGCCGAAGGAGCTCGAGCCGACCCAGGCCGCGCAGGATGCATCCGCGCGGTCAGGTGAGGGGGCCGAGTCACCCGCGCCGAATATGGACGCGGGGTCGAAGACGGCGGTGCCGGCCACGGCAACGACGACGACCGCGAAGCCGCCGAACTAACCGGTCTCCTACTCCAGATTCCTGTCCAGCTCCCCAATTCCCCTCAGCGACCACCGCCCGCCCACGCTGGCCAGCTCCGCTTTCGCCTCGTGGCGCTTCGGCGATGGGATCAGCTCGGCGCCGACGTTGTTGGGCTTCCACTTCCAGGCGATTGCGGCGTGCGCGTTTGCGCCGTCGCTGTCGATCGACGTTACGGCGTCGAACTCGCGGGTGGCGATCGGGAAGGTCCACGACGATCCGTCGTCGACCAGTCCGTCGAGGTGCAGCATCCCATCGCGGGTCAGCGTCAGCGCGCCGTCGTTGCCGGCCTCGGCGTAGCCCAGCTTCTGAAGGACGGGAATGATCCTCTGCTGCTCCACGAGCGCCGCGCCGATACCCAATGACTTGTTGACGTGAGCCGTGTAGGGCGCCGAGAAGGTGGGATCGATCTCCACGAGGTACCGAACGCGCTCGGGATCGAGTCCGGACGGGAAGACGGCCGGTTTCTGCGATGACTCGATGTGCAGGCCGCCTGCGGCTCGCGCCGCCGCTTCCTTGCGTGCCTTCGACACCAGAACGACCTTCGCGCACATCTTCGGCATGACGAACAGGAGAATCACGGCGATGACGATCGGAATGCCGACCGTGCGAAGGATCCGCGTCTCGTCGCTCATTTCACGTAGCGATTGATCATGTCGACCATCTTGTCGCGCGTGAGCGGCTTGCGCATCCAGGCATTGGCTCCCGAGCTGGGGAACATCTCCTCGAGCGATCTCTCCGGCAGATCGGAGATCAGCACGATGGGGATGTCCTTCTTGCTGGACTGCGACTTCAGCACTTCGCTGAGGCGGTTGCCTTTGATGCTCGGCAGGTTCACGTCGAGGAAGATGATGTCGGGGGAGTTGCCGGCCAGGACATGGTTGAACTCGATCCAGCTCGATGCGATCAGGACCGTGCATCCCTCACGCTCGAGCAAGGCTCTCCCGAGCTTCAGGACGAGCGGGTTGTCGTCAAGAATCAACACCGCTACTTTCGACAACGACGCGGGCATACGGTCATTCCTTCCTGCACTGGCTCACCGGGGACGATCACGACGCATGATACATTTTCCCGCCTTCGCAACGACATGGACGATTTCACACCGATCGAACCGCTGCCTGCCGCGCCTCTTCCGGAGCCGGCCGCAGTCGCTCTTCCGTTCCGCCGTCCCGCCGACTACTACGCCGCGCCGGGCCACGATCTGCGCCCGCTCGTCCCGCGCGGCGTTTCCATCGGTTGCGGATGGGCATCGGTCGTGTTCGTGATCCTGCTGTTCGTGGCTGGCGCATTCGCGCCGCGCTCCGGCGCGCTCCTCGGCAAGCTCTTCGGCAGTATCGGAGACGACATCGCCAAGCACTTCACCAGCGATGTGACCCCGGTCCAGAAGGCCGTCTTCGCCGCCGAAATGAAGACGTTGCGCGCCGCCGCCAACGAAGGAAAGTTGAAGCTCGACAAAACCCAGTCGTTCCTCAAGCTGGCCTCGGACGTCGATGCGGACGATAAGGTCGATCACGCCGAGGCCGACAAGCTGATCGCGGCGCTGCGGGATGTGAATCGAAGCGTGAAATGAGTTGCAGGGTTGCTGAGTTGCTTGGTTGCTACCGAGAGACCCAGCAACCCTGCAACCCAGCAACTCACCCATGAACTTCAAACTCATCTCCCCCTTCACCCCGCAAGGCGATCAACCGGAGGCCATCCGGCAACTCACCGAGAGCGTCAAGGCCGGAACGCGCGATCAGGTTCTCCTCGGCGTCACCGGTTCGGGCAAGACTTTCTCCGTCGCCAAAGTGATCGAGGCGGTCAACCGGCCGACGCTCGTCCTCAGCCACAACAAGACGCTGGCGGCGCAGCTCTATCAGGAGTTCAAGAACTTCTTCCCCGAGAACAAGGTGGAGTACTTCGTCTCCTACTACGACTACTACCAGCCCGAGGCCTACATCCCGCAGAACGACCTCTACATCGAAAAGGAGATGACCAAGAACGACGAGATCGACAAACTGCGCCTGGCGGCGACGAAGGCGCTGTTCGAGCGCCGCGACGTCATCATCGTCTCGTCCGTGTCGTGTATCTACGGCATCGGCGATCCCGATCTCTACCATTCCATGCTCGTCTTTTTCGAGCGCGGCATCGACAAGCCGATGACGCAGTATCTCCGCCGGCTGACGGAGATGCAGTACGAGCGGACGCCGTACGATCTGGCCCGCGGCACGTTCCGCGTGCGCGGCGACGTGCTCGAGCTCTGGCCGGCGTACGAGGACGATGCGGTGCGCATCGAGTTCTTCGGCGACGAGATCGACAAGATGACCCGCATCGATCCGATCACCGGCCGCACCTCAGGGCGCGAATACGACCGGCTGGCGGTCTACCCGCGAACGCACTACGTCACCCCGCGCGACCGCCTGATGGTGGCCATGGAGAACATCCGCGTCGAGCTCGACGAGCGCGTGGCCGAGCTGCGCGCGAATGACCGTCTGCTCGAAGCGCAACGCCTCTCGCAGCGGACGATGTTCGATCTGGAGATGATCGCGGAGCTCGGCTATTGCAACGGCATCGAGAACTATTCACGGCATCTCTCAGGACGCCAGCCGGGAGAGCCGCCGCCGACGCTGATCGATTACTTCCCGAAGGACCTGCTCCTCGTCGTCGACGAGTCGCACCAGACCATTCCCCAGGTTCGGGCGATGTGGGGCGGCGACCGGGCCCGGAAGGAGACGCTGGTCGAGTATGGATTCCGGCTGCCGAGCGCCATCGACAACCGGCCGCTGTCGTTCACGGAGTTCGAGGGAAAGCTGAACCAGATCGTCTACGTCTCCGCGACGCCCGGCCCGTTCGAATTGGGAAAGACCGGCGGCCTCTTCGCGGAACAGGTCATCCGTCCCACCGGCCTGCTCGATCCGCGGATCATCATCCGGCCGGTCAAGGGGCAGGTCGACGATCTGATCGGCGTGATCAAGGAGCGGATCGCCAAGAGCGAGCGGGTCATGGTCACGACGCTGACGAAGCGGATGGCCGAGGACCTGACCCGCTATCTGCTGGAGCTGGGGATCAAGGTCAACTACCTGCACTCGGATGTGGAGACGCTGGAGCGCATCGCCATCATCCGCGACTTCCGCATCGGAACGTACGATGTTCTGGTCGGTATCAACCTGCTGCGCGAAGGGCTCGACATTCCGGAGTGTTCCTGCGTGGCCATCCTCGACGCGGACAAGGAAGGGTTCCTCCGCTCGCAGACCTCGCTGATCCAGACCATCGGCCGCGTGGCCCGCAACCTGAACGGCGAGGCCATCCTCTACGCCGACAAGATGACCGACTCGATCAAGTTCGCCATCGCCGAGACGAACCGCCGCCGCGCCATCCAGCAGACGTACAACGAGGAGAACAACATCGAGCCGGCCTCGATCATCAAAGCGATCAACAGCGATCTGATGAAGATGGCCAACCTCGACTACTTCGAGGTCCCCGGCGGCCCGACCTCCAAGGCCCGTCTCGATCTGACGGACGGGGAGGACCTGGACAAGGCCATCGCCCGCCTGACTCGCGAAATGAAAGAGGCGGCGAAGAACCTCGAATTCGAGAAGGCGACGGAGATTCGGGATAAGTTGAGGGAATTGAAGGAGATCCGGATCTTCGTCTGATCTGGAGTGGGGTCAATTTGATTGCCGTCGATCGAAAGTTGATCAACGTCAATCGAAAGTTGATCGATGTCGATCGAAAGTTGATTGATGTCGATCGAAAGTTGATTGACATCGATCGAAAGTTGATTGACGTCGATCGAAAGTTGATTGACATCGATCGAAAGTTGATTGCCGTCGATCGAAAGTTGATTGCCGTCAATCGAAAGTTGATCGATGGGGATCAAAAATCGATCCCTTTCAATCAAAGGTCGATCGATGGGGATCAAAAATTGATCCCTTTCAATCAAAGGTCGATCGAGGCCGACTCACCAGGAGTGGTGTGTTTCTGGCTTTTCCTCATGGAAGACATCGTCGAAGCTCGTTACGTCAGTGGGTACACAATCTGGTTGCGGTTCGAGGATGGAACAGAAGGGGAAGTTGACCTTTCGTCCGAGCTCAACGGACCTGTCTTGCGGGAGACCATATCAACAGTCGATATGCACGACCAAGCGAAATTCGCTTGCGATGTATCACGGTTGATATATTGCTACGAGTGCTCCAGTTCACCACCGAGAGACACCGTACGGCTGGCGAAGGCGGAGTGATCACGGAATGGTACCGAAAGGATCTTTCGGCGCATGCCCAAGCGGAGTTCGATGGTCTGCTTCGTCAGCTCTCAAAGTACCGAGCAAAGGATTGGAACGTTAACGACTACAAGCCGCTCACCGGCAAGCACGCAGGCATCTATGAGTTGCGCTTCAAAGCTGACAAACGGGAGTACCGGCCGCTGGGATTCATGCTGCCGCCGGCCGATGTTGGGAGCGTTGATCTTGACGTGCTTGTGTTGCTGATCGGGGCGTACAAAAAGATGATTTCATGGACACCGCACGACGCGCGCGATACCGCAGTTTCTCGGAAAAAGAGCGCGCTTGCGGATCGGAGCATCCTTCATGACTACAAATTCTAAGGACTTCCCTGTGCGAACGGAGCTAACCGAAAAGCTCACGGAGCCGGAGTATCGCGCCGCGTTCGTGGAGTCGGAGATTCGACGCGGGCTCCCCTTTCAGATTCGTGCCATCCGCGAGGCGCGCGGATGGAATCAGCAGAAGCTCGGCGAAGCTGCGGGCATCCCGCAATCGAACATCTCTCGTATCGAGAACAAGCGGGACTCATTCCTCGACTTCAAAACACTTCTCAAGCTCGCGAAAGCATTCGACGTCGCATTGGTCGTCAAGTTCGTGCCGTTTTCCGAGCTGGAAGAGTGGGCGACTCGTTCGCTCGAAGATATGGTTCCCGACGACTTCGCACACGAAGCGGCGGCACGCGAAGCTGTCTAAAACGTCCACCGCACCCCCAGCCGTGCCGAGGTTGCCGGCGTGCGCACTACCGGCTTGAGGTAGTTCGGGTTGGCTGGCGTCGCCAGAGTGTTGTCGCTCTCCTGGAAGTCGTAGCGCTGGTCGAGGAGTACGGCGCGTTGTGTATTCAGGAGGTTGAAGACGTCGAGCAGGATGTTGAGGTGCGAGCCTCCGAAGGCGAGGGGGTAGCCGAGGTGAACGTCGGCGTCGTAGTTGCTCGGGGTGCGGCCCTCGGCGCCGCGGGAGGTGAGGAAGAACTCGTAGCGGCGGTAAGCGGACGAGTAGCCGTAACGGGTGACGGGGGTGCCGCTGCGCCAGTACGTAGAGACGCCGATCGACAGCTTCCAGGGCGTGTTGTAGATGCCCGAGGTCTTGAACTGGTGACGGCGATCGTTCGATAGCGGGCCGTTGTTCGTGATCTTCGTCAGATCGGTGCCGTTGGTGAAGAACTCGTAGTAGTCGTACGCCGCGGAGATGTTGGGATCGGCGCCGGCGTTCGTGAAGGGAGCGTATTCGCCGTCGTAGTTGCCCTCGAGCCGCGAGTAGACATACGACGCCATCGCCTGCCAGTTGTTGCTGAAGGCTTTCGTAGCGTCGAGCTGGATGCCTTTGTACGTCCGCTTCGGCTTCGGTGCATCGAACTGGCGCGTGTAGTCGAGCGAGAAGATCTTCTTCATGATCCCTTCGCCGGGGTTGCCGATGCAGTAGGTTCCGTCGTTGATGCAGAGGAAGTCCTCGATCACCCGTCCGTAACTGCGGTAGATCCCCTTGGCGCCGACCGAGATGTTCGGCATGACCTCGCGCTCGCCGCCGATGATGTACTCGGTCAGGTACTGGTTCTTGAGGTTGGGATCGGCCGGCTCGGTGAAGCCTCCGAGGATGGCCGATGTCGTGCCGGCATCGGCTTCGGCATTCGGATCGGGCACGGTGCTGGTCGGGCTGTAATTGATGATGCGGGGCTGCCGCTCGTAAGAGAACGAGCGGATGACCAGATCCATCGGGATCTCTTCGTAATACCGTCCGTAGGAGCCGAAGACCTTGCTGTGGTTCCCGCCGCTCGGATCCCACACAAACCCGAGGCGGGGAGCGTAGTCCTTCTTCAGATCGATCTGCGTGACGCCGGCGGCATCGATGATGCGCTGGCGGTCCCACCGGACGCCGGCATTGATCGTCAGGTCCTTCATGGTCCAGCGGTCCTGAAGATAGGCGGTCGTGTTCTTGTGCTCCGGCGATGCGTTCAGCGCGGAGATCGGAGCATTGGCCACGGTGGCGTCGCGCGTGGTCCAGTAGGCGTGGCTGTAGATCGGCTTGGCCGGGTTGTTGGGATTGTCGAAGATGTCGACCTGCTGGCCGCCGGACATCCGCTTGATGACATTCGCGGTCTGGTCTTCGATCTCGATACCGCCTTTGATCTGGTGGTTGCCCGCGTAACGCGTGGCCGAGCCGCCGTAGAACTTGCGGTCAAACGCCTTCTGTTGAATGAGTCCGAAGCCGCCGGTCTGGAAGAAGTTGTTGCGCGCATCGATGTACTCGATGGCGTCGCCGGCGGCCGTGGCCGGTCCGACGGAGTTGTTCTCCTTGTGCCTGGCGTCCTGCGCGGAGAAGATCCACTTCGTGCCGACGATTCCGTCGTAACGCAGTGCGTAATCGCGTCCGCCGAAATCCTGCCGGCCGAGGTAGGTGGCGGCTTCGCCGATGAGCGTGTGGTTGGCGTCGTTGATCGCTCCGGTGTCGATGCGGGGGTCCTGCAGGAAGGTGCCGATGAGGGTGTTGCTGGGCGTGAGGCTGTAGGTCATCTTGGCCGAGCCGAGGTTGCGGTGGCTTGGCGACGTCACGGAATTGCCGGCGTCGGGACCGTCGGAGAGTACGTTGCTCTGGGCGTTGCGGACCTGATCGAAGGCGCCGAAGAACCACAGCCTGTCTTTGAGGATAAAGCCGCCGATGTCCGCGCCGTAGTCCTTCCTGGTGAATCCAGCCGAGGTTCCGCCCACGACCGTCTTCGAATTCGTCTGGAGCGAGTCGCTGGTGTCGTAGCCGAAGACGTCGCCGTGGAAGTCGTTGCTGCCCGACTTGGTGATGACGTTGATGATGCCGCCGGTGGAGCGGCCGTATTCGGCCTCGTATCCTCCGGTCTTCATCTCGAAGGCGTCGATGAACTCGAAGTTCAGTTGCTTGCCCTGAACGCCGTACTCCATGTTCGTGGTGTTGACGCCATCGATGTAGAACGCGTTCTCCGCGCCCGAGGAGCCGTAGACCGAGATCGTCGGCGTCTGCTTGTCGTCCGACTGAATGGCGTCCGTGGAGACTCCTGGCGTCACCTGAGCGACGGAGGCGTAATCGCGTTGCGTCGGCAGCGTCTCCATCTGGGTGGCGTTGAAGTTCGTGCCGAGCGTGTTCGACGTCGTATCGATCGGCGGCGCGAAACTGCCGACGGTGATGCTCTCGGTCATCGACGGTGACAGCACGGTATCGACCGTTGTTTCTTTTCCGAGCGAGACCGGAACGGAGGCGTTCTTCTTCGGAGCGAAACCGCTCAGCGTGAACGCGACGGTGTAGCTACCCGGCGGAAGCAACGGCAGGCGATAGAGTCCTGTGGCGTCGCTGACGCCGACGCGCATCCCCTGAAGAGCGGGACTGGTTGCTTCGACGGTGACGCCCGGGAGTGGTGCGCCGCTGGAGTCGTTGACGCGGCCACCGATCGAGCCGGTCGTTTGCGCAGCGAGCGGGAGCGTAACGAAAAGAAAAAGGGGAAGGAGCCGCCGAAACGGGGACATTGATGCCTCCTTGATTGAATGAATGAGAGTTTACGCGAAGCGGGCCAGAACGTTGCGCACGCGCGCCAGACCGGCCTCGATCTGACTCGGCGAGACCGCGCCGGCGCTGAGCCGGAACCACCCGGTCTCCTGCGGCAGGCCGAATGCCTGGAAGGGGACGACGGCGAATCCGGCGTCATCGAGCAGTAGCCGGCGGATCTGTTCGTTCGTGGCAATGTTTCCCCGGCCGATGAGGTCGAACTGGACGGAGAGGTAGATCGCTCCCTGCGGAGCGATGGCGCAGACCGGCAGCCCTTCGCGGCGCATGGCCTCGATGCCGTCGTAGAGAAGATCCAGCCGGAGCTGCAGTTCGCGGATCATCGTCTTGTGGAATTCGTCGATCTCCGCGCGCATGCCGAGAAACTTCGCTACGGCGATCTGCTCCGGCCGCGGCGCCCAGGCGCCGACGTGGCCGAGGATGTCGCGCATCTTTGCGGTGATCGTGGGCGGCGCGACCACCCAGCCGACGCGCAAGCCTGTGGCGGCGAAGCTCTTCGAAATGCCGTCGACGAAGATCGTGTACGGCGTGACCTCGGGGACGAGTTGCGGCGGCGTGTAGTGACGGAAGCCGCCGAAGGTCAGCATCCAGTAGACCTGATCCCACAGCAGCAGCAGGGCACGTTCGCCGGCGGCGGTACGGCGCTCGTTCTCATCGACGACGAGCCGGGCGATGCGCTCCACTTCGTCGCGCGCCATGACGGTGCCGGTTGGGTTGAGCGGCGTGCAGATGCAGATGAGGCGGGCGTCGCGGATGTGCGGCCGCAGCAGATCGGCGGTCGGGAGGAAGTTCGTGTCCGGCCCGACGGCGATCTCGACCGGCACGCCGCGCGTGAGGTAGACGTAGTGGGCATTGTTCCAGGAAGGGATCGTGTAGACCACTTTGTCGCCAGGATCGACGACCGCGGCGTAGGCCGCGAAGATGATCGGCCGCGCGCCGCCGGCGATGACCGTCGACTCGATCGGATACTTCAGACCGAGGACGTCGTCGTAATAGCGAATGACCGCCTGGCGCAGCTCTTTCGTTCCGTCCGAGGGGGGATAGTTGGTCTCGCCGGCGGCGAAGGCCTCGGCGATGAGGTCTTCGAGCACTTTCGGGATGCGAAACTCTTTCGGCGAGAAGTCGCCGACGGTGAGGTTGCAGACATCCCGGCCTGCTTCGGAGAGGGTGCGGATCTCGCCGGAGATCTTCAGGATCTCGGAACCGGTCAGGCCGAGGGCGAGCTGCGAGAGGCTGCGGTCGTCGCAGACGGGCAGGGTGGTGGTCATCGGGAGGGGATTGTAGAACAGTCGATACTCATCCACGTTTCCTGTACGCCCGCCGGATCTTCCACAAATCATGCAGCGCGCGGAGAAAATCGTGCGACTTCACCTTCGAGCCGGTGACGTCGTGCCAGCGCAGGACCGGCAACTCGTAGATCGCGCCGGCCGCGGCGCCGCGGCCGAGGCGCTGGACGTAGCGGGCGATGATCTCGACGTCGAAAATCCAGCGCGAGAGGAATGGCCGCGCGAAGACGTCGCGTAGCGTATCGTTCGTACGAAAGAGCTTCGCGCCGCACTGCGTGTCATAGACAGCCAGACCGAGGGTCGATGAGATCAGCGTTGCACCGACGCGGCCTACATAGTGGCGTGACGGACGGCGGCTGATCTCCCGGCCGAGGAGACGGACGCGGGCACCCATCACGATCTGGATCGCCGGACGCTCCGCGAGGACCTGCAGAAACCCGGGAAGCTCGGCAAAGGGAGTGGCCAGATCGGCATCCCAGAAGCCGATGTAGTCGGCCGGCTGCTGCATGGCGGCCAGGAAGCCGCGGCGGACCGCCTCCGCTTTGCCGCTGTTTTGCTCGAGGTTCAACACGGCGAATCGTTTCGGATCGGAGTCGCGAAGCGATTCGAGAACGCCGAGGGTGCCGTCGCGGCTGCCATCGTTGACGAAGAGAAAATCGACGTCATAGCCGTCGACGGAAACGCCGCGGAAGGCCTCGACGTCGAGACGGCGCTCTTCGTTGTAGCAGGGGACGACCAAGGTCAGGCGCGACAATCGGGCGCATTGTAACTACGATTCGCGGATGACCGACTTCGATGTCCGCACCATTCCCACAACCATCCACGGCCGTTACGTCGTCCGGCAGGGTCCGCCCGAACGGCTCCTCGTCGGCTTTCATGGCTACGGCGAGACCGCCGACGTTCACATGGCCCAGCTGCAGCAGATCCCCGGGATCGAGCGATGGACCGCGGTCGCCGTGCAGGCGCTCCATCCGTTCTACCTGAACCGCACCGGCGCCATCGTGGCGTCGTGGATGACCAGCCTCGATCGGGAGCTGGCCATCGAGGACAACCGTGCCTACGTCCGGGCCATCGTTGACCGGTTTCCGCCGCCTCGGCAGCTCGTCTTCCTCGGGTTTTCGCAGGGCGTGGCCATGGCCTATCGCGCCGCAACCGGGTCGTCCGCGGCCGGCGTAGTGGCCCTTGGCGGCGACGTTCCTCCCGAGCTGTTTGACGGAACGCCCTCGCTCCCTCCGGTCCTCATCGGGCGAGGGAGGAGCGAGGATTGGTACACCGCCGAAAAGCTCGAGAAAGACTTTAAGTTGCTGTCGGCGGTGACCTCGGTCAGCACGTGTGTCTATGACGGCGGGCACGAATGGACCGAGGCGTTTCGCAGCGCGGCGGGGGAGTTCCTGTCCCGGCTCGCTGACTCGTCAATAAGTTGACCAGTCAGCCCATTGACCATGCTCCGGAGGGATGACAAACCACTCGTAAGTTGTTCTGGCTGCTCCTGATGTCCGACCGTTTCGAACGTCTCAAAGCGCGGCTCAACGAGCTGCCCGACCGACCCGGCGTCTACATGCACAAGAACGCCGAGGGGGAGGTCATCTACGTCGGGAAGGCGCGGAACCTCAAGAGCCGGGTCGGTTCCTACCTCGTCGGGCGCGGCGCCCGCGACAGCAAGACCATGTCGCTGATCAACGAGATCGAGACGATCGATTTCGTGACCACGAACAACGAGCTTGAGGCCATCCTCCTCGAGAACAACCTCATCAAATCGAACCAGCCGCGCTACAACATCCTGCTCCGGGACGACAAAAGCTATCCCTACATCAAGGTGACGATGTCGGAGGACTACCCTCGGGTCGTCTTCACCCGCCGGCTCGACCGGAAGAAGGGCGATCTCTTCTACGGCCCGTTCTTCGCCGGCACGGCGCGCCGGCTGCTGAAGCTCGTCGCCGATCAGTTCAAACTGCGCAGTTGCGACCTCGACATCGTGGCCGGCCGGAACGCTCTTCCTCGCCCCTGCCTCTACTACGACATGCATCAGTGTCTCGGCCCTTGCGTGGTAGGGCTGACCACGCCGGAGCTGTACCGGGACATGGTCGACGACGTGGTGCTCTTTCTCGGCGGGAAAACGAATGAGCTGCAGGGCCGGCTGACGCAGCGGATGTACAGCGCCGCCGAGTCGGAGAACTTCGAGATGGCGACGTATTACCGCGACCTCGTCCGTACCGTCGAGCGGGTGCAGGCCGAACAGCAGGTGGCGTCGGCGGAAGACGAGGATGCCGACGTCTGGGGCTTGCACGAGGATGGGAGCGACGTCGCCGTCCAACTCTTCGTCATCCGTGACGGCAACGTGGTCGACCGCCGGGAGCTGTTCTGGGAGAAGGTCGACGTCTACCAGCCGAGTCACTTCCTCGGCGAGGTTCTGCAGCGGTACTACCAGGACAATCTCTTCATCCCGCGCGAGGTGCTCATTCCGTTCGAGGTCGAGGAATGCGACCTGCTTACCGCCTGGCTGACCGAACAGGCCGGGCGCAAGGTCGGGCTGCGCGTGCCGCAGCGCGGCAGGGGAGTCGACCGCATCGAGCTGGTGAACCGGAATGCGCGTCTGTCACACGAGTCGCGCTTCCGCAAATCGACGCAGGACCGGTTGCAGATCGCTGCACAGAAACTTGGGCAGATTCTGGGCTTTGACAGAGAGATGAGCCGCATCGAGTCGTTCGACATCTCGAACATCCAGGGGACCGATTCCGTGGCAGGGATGGTCGTCCTCGACCGCGGCAAATTCGACAAAAAGCAGTACCGCGTCTTCAACATCAAGACGGTGGAAGGGGCGGATGACTTTCGCTCCATGGCCGAGGCGGTCGACCGACGGTACCGGCGGCTCCTCGACGAGGGCAAGACGCTGCCGGACATGATCCTGATCGACGGCGGCCGCGGGCAGCTCAATGCCGCGCTGGCGGCGCTCAACAAGCTCGGCATCGAGGAGATCCCGATCGCCGGTCTGGCCAAGCGCGAAGAGGAGATCTATGTCCCTGACCGTGAGGAACCGATCCGCCTCGAGCGCCGTGACCCCGCCCTGCAACTGTTGCAGATGGTCCGCGACGAGACGCATCGTTTCTCGGTCTCCTCGCATCGCCGCCGCCGCTCGAAACGCACTCTCCACAGCGCGCTGGACGACATGCCCGGCATCGGAGAGAAGCGCAGGCGCCTGCTCTTCGAGCGCTTCGGCAGTGTCTCCGGTGTGAAACAAGCCTCCGCGCAGGATCTAATGAATGTTCTGGGGCGGAAGGTGGGGCAATCGCTGTATGACGAGCTGCATGGTTAGCGAGCTGTTAGCTGTCAGCTCTTAGCTGTTAGGGGAATGACGAACGTACACCAACGTACGGTTAGAAAATGTGCGTGCGATAATGCGCGGCGGTCCTAAGCTAACAGCTAAGAGCTAAAAGCCGGCAGGGCGGGGGAAACAATGAGCTTCGAAGGCGAAATCGGCGAGATCGATCTGATAGAGAGGCTCGTCGAGCTCGGGGGCGAGCAGTTTACCGGCGCGATCCGTTTCGAGAGCGACGGCATCATCAAGATCGTCTACTTCAAAGAGGGCGACGTCCTCTCGGCATCGACGAACGACCGCACCGACGCCATCGATGAGATCCTCCAGCGCGCGAACAAGGTCACCCGCGAGCACGTAAAGCAGGCGCTGGCGAAGCGCAAAGAGAGCGAGACCCTCGGCGACGCCCTTCTCGGACTCGGCTTCATCACCCGCAAGGAGCTTACGTGGGCCCGCCGTGTCCAGGTCATCGGCATCCTCCGCTCGATCATCGGCTGGAAGACCGGCTCCTACACCATCGTCGCCGACTATCTGCCGAAGCGGGAGGAGGGGACGCTCTTTTCGCTGTCCCAGATCATCGTCGAGCTGGTGGTCACCGACAACGACCGATCGAAGTCCGAACAGGCGATGGAGAGCGGGAACGCGGTGTTCGAGAAGGCCGCGAACTTCGTCGACGCCTTCCGGCGTCTTGGTCTGAATGAGGACGCGGAGCAGATCGTCGCGCAGATCGACGGCGTGAGTACCGCCGCCGAGGTCGCTGGCAGGTCGGGGAAGGACGTGTTCAATGTCTACAAACTGCTGGAGGCGTTGCGGCTTCTCCGCCTCGTGAATCGGCTCGGCAAACCTCCAGGAGAACATGAGGTTCACGCGCCAGCGCCGGCGACCGCCGAATGGGACGTCGAGAATCCCGATTTCACCCTGGATGACGTTGCGCCAGCGGCACCGGCGGTTTCCCAGTGGGCAGAAAGCGCGACCATGGAAATCCCGGCGGTGAGCGCACCCGCGGTGAGCGCACCCCCTTGGACGCCCCCCGGTCCCGCGCCGAAGCCGCCGTCGAGCTCGGTCTGGGATGAGCCTGACGATTCATTCGGAGGGACGGAGATCGCCCCGCCGCCGCTCGCGCCGGCAGCCGAGCCGCAATGGGGCTTCGATGACGCCCAGATCGAAGCGGCGCGCCGCGCGGCGGTACCGGTGACCGGAAGCGAGCCCGTTCCGACATCGATCGACGCGCCCGCGATGAAGGCGGCCAAACCTCGCAGCCGAATCGGCCTGCTCCTGATCACGCTCGGGGTCCTGATTCTTGCCGGTGCCGCGTATCCTGCCTGGCTCTGGTGGCAAAGCCGAAGCGCTCCGGAGCCGGTCGTCGTCGTGCGCCACCACCCTCCCAAACTGCACCCTGCCGATAGCCCGAAGACATCCACGTCGTCGACGTCGCCGGCGACCACGACCACGACCACTGTTACATCCGTGCGTTCGGCAACTACCGCGACCGTACCGCCACCCATCGTGCAGACCGCGCAGCAAGGGGCGCAAGACCAGGGCGCTGTCCAGCACCGCCACCACACCCACCCAGACCACCAACCCGGTCGACACCCC